>SHWL01000009.1 GCA_009693865.1 Acetobacteraceae bacterium
CCGCCCGGGATCGTAGCCGAAGGTCTCGGCCATGGTGGGGAGGGCGGTGGCGATCATTGTCGAGTCGAGGTTTTGCATGAACATCGCGGTCGCGACGATCAACGCGGTGATCCGCGTCCGCCGGGTGACGCGGTTGGGGTCGAGTATGGGGGCCTCCGTCATGGCCTTATTGTGAGCCCGGGAGACAAGGCAGGAAAGGAGGCTTCATGTCCCGCCATACGCGGTCTGAAGCGCCGCCATCACCGCCTCCCGGGCATGCGGGCCGGTGAGGGGTTTCTGAATGACGATATGGATCGTGCCCGGGGTTTTATGGAACGCGCGCCGCCCCCAGCAAAGGCCGGAATCCGTCATCACGGGGACGACCGGCACGCCGGTCCGGCTGGCCAGCGCGGCGACACCCGGTTGCAGCGGAGGGTGCTCGTCCGGGTCAACGCGGGTGCCTTCCGGGAAAATGACGATATACCGGCCCTCGGCCCTCGCTCGATCGCCGCCTCGCAGCAGAACCCGTATCGCTGAGCCGCCGGCCTCGCGGTCGATGGAAATCATCCCACAGACACGGATCAACCGCCCGAACAGAGGGATGAGGCTCAGTTCGCGCTTCACCACGAAGCAGGAGGCCGGCACCAGCGCGAGCCAGGCGAGGATGTCGAACGCCGACTCATGCCGGGACGCGATCAGAGCTGGACCGGGTGGCAGGTTTTCCCAACCGGAGACTTCCAGCCGAATGCCGCAGATCACGCGCACGGCGGCGATCTGCAGCCTGGCCCAGAAACGAGCCCAGGTTTTGATTTGCCGGGGCGCGATCAGGCTGACGGCGAAGGCGGGTATCGTGAGCAGGACCGAGCTGCCGAAAAAAAACAGATTGAACAGGATGGATCGCACCAAGATCACGCGCTGGCTCCGCGTGCATCGGTACCGCCGGAGGGCTTCTCGCCCCCCGCCGAGCCAGGCGGATCGATCAAATTTCGGAGTATCCCGAGCCGCGGGACGTCACGCCGCGCCCGTCGCCCGTCTCGATCCAGCCAAACTCTTTCAGGATTTGCTGACTGTAAGTGACACGGCCGTTGACCTTGGCGGCGCCCTCGCTGGCCAGCAGCAAAGCGGCGCGCGCCATCAGGATCGGGTGCTCGCCTTTCGGGTCGTCGATGCCGGTTACGAGCTTGTGGTGGATCGTTCCGGGGGTCGGCACGATGCGGGAGGGCGACACCGCAGCGACGCTGATCCCTTCATATTGAGCGACCTCCTGCGCCAACCCCTGGGTGAACCGTTCCAACGCGGCCTTGGTGGCGCCATACATCACGCCGCCGTGGACGATCTCGTCTTCGTACGGTCCCCGGCCGGGCCCGATGGCGGCGCCGGAGCTGATGTTGACGATGGCGCCGGACCGTTTCGGGATGAAATCCTTCAACACTTCCTTGGACAGCATGAAGGGGCCATGCACGTTGACCGCGAAGCAGCGGAACCAGCGGTTGGTGGGATAGGTCTCGGTCGGGAGATAGTAGTTAAGGGCGGCGTTGTTCACGAGGATATCGACGGTGCCATAGGCGCGGCGAGCGGCTTCGACCAGCGCGATGCAATCGGGCTCGGTGGAGACGTCGGCGACGCAGGCGGTGGCCTCGCCGCCCGCGGCCTTGATGTTCGCGACCGTGCGGGCGAGGGAGCCTTCCAACATCCGGTGCTCGCCTTCGTTCATGGTGCGGGCAGCGCAAACGACTTTGGCGCCCTCGGCCGCGAAGAGTTCGGCGGTCAATTGGCCGATGCCGCGGCTGGCGCCGGTGACGATCGCGACCTTACCGGTTAGCTTGCCCATGCTGCCGTTTCCCCTGTTTGGACCGGGGCATTGTCCGGCGAGGGGGCGGCGGGTGCAAGATGGCCGGTTATTTTGCCTTCAGCGTGATGTCCTCGTAGGGCGCGGCGTAGATATAACCCTTGATCAGGTTGAACCCGGACACGCCGACGCGCGGCCCAACGCCATTCAGGAATGCCAATTGCCAGATGGGGGCGTACATCCGGCTGTCATCAAGACGGCGTTGCATGTCCGTGAGGATCGCGCCGCGTTTCCCGCGGTCCATCTCCACGGCCTGCCGGTCGAACAACTCGTCGATATCAGGATAGCTGCCGTAGGCGTAAGCGCCGCCCTTGACGGCGAACACCTCGAACCTGGTGGCGGTGTTGCCGAACGCGGCGCTGCCGCCTTGTGCGATGTCCTTAAGTTTCTTCTCGGTATAGGCCTTCGCGAAGGCCGCCCGTTCCAACGGCCGCAGCTTGGCGCGGATGCCGACCGCGGCGAGGTTGTTCAGGACAATCTCCCCCAGATTCGAGTATGACACATCGCAGTTATAGAACCCCGCGTCGAACCCGTTCGGGTATCCGGCCTCCGTCAGCAGAGCGCGCGCCCGGGCGGGATCGTACTTCGGCGGCGGCACCGGAACGTAATAATCGAACGTGTCGGGGATCATACTTCCGTGGATCTTGCCATGGCCAAGCAACAGGCTCTGGTTGATGGTGTCATAATCCATCGCATACCTCGCCGCCTCGCGAACGCGCCGGTCGTGCCAGGGCGATTTCGGGTCCCACTGGTCGGGGAAATACATCCAGAAGACACCCGGACTCGAGGTCGGCTGCAGTGACAGGCCAGGGGTTTGCTCGATTGCCTTCGCGAGTTCGCCACGGATCGACAGGGCGATGTCGACCTCGCCCAACTTCAAGGCCACCAGACGCACCGTTTCATCCGGAATGACCTTGTAGACAATCCGTTTCACTGACGGTGTCTTCCGCCAATAGCCTTCGAACGCTTCCACCGTCAGGTCCACGCCGGGCGTGAACGAAACGTACCGGTATGGGCCCGCGCCGATGGGTGCCTTCTTGAACCCCTCCTCGCCGGTTTTCAGGACGTGAGCCTTGGGCACGATCCAGCCCGCCGAGGTCGTACCGAGATAAGACATGAAGAAATCCGGCCACGGCGCTTTCATTTTGAAACGTATGGTCCGCTCGCCGGTGATCTCGACCGCGGCGACCCGTTCCTTCATGGCCGCCGCCGACACGCCGCGGTAGCGTTCGAACGAGAAGCGAACATCCTCCGCCGTCACCGGCGTATTGTCATGAAACTTCGTCCCTGGGCGCAATACGAATTCGTACGACATGCCGTCGGGAGAAGCGGTCCAGGACTCCGCCAGCGCCGGTGCTGGGTTGCCTTCAGGTAATGCCTTCGCCAACGCATCGTGCAACAGATAGTAGAACATGTAAGGCGTAACGATCCCCGGTGCTTCCGCGGGGTCGAACCATGTAGGCGCCAGTGAGACATGCAAGGCAATCGTCAGGGTTCCCTCTGGCGCGGCGGCGGCCGGTGCCGGAGAGCGGACGAAAAAACAGAGCGCGGCAGCCGCGAAAACGTGGCGCCAGGAGTAACGGGTCATGCCGCCGCCCTCACGAACCGGTTCCGCAACACCCCCAGCCCGGTCAACTCGACCTCCACGACGTCCCCATGCACGAGATCGGGCGAGGTTCCGTCCGTGCCCATCCAGATCACGTCGCCGGGATACAGCGTCATGTATTTCGTCATCGCCGCGATGTAGTGCGCGATACCGAAGATCATGTCGTTGGTTTTGAACCGTAGATCTTCCTTACCGTTGACCCGCACGACGGTGTCCATCGCGTCCAGGTTCACCTCGGTCTCGATCCATGGGCCCATCGGCTTGAACGTATCGGTGTTCTTGCCACGCCAGAACGTCCTGTCGCCGCGCTGCCATGTCCGTTCGCTGACATCGTTACCGATTGTGTAGCCGAACACGCAGGAGAACGCGTTTTCCTCGGTCAGGTGTTTCGCCTGCTTGCCGATGATGACGACCAACTCGCCCTCATAGTTCATTTTGGGCGGCGCGTGCGCGGGGATGACGACGTCCTCCCCATCCGCGATCAACGCGTTGCAGGCGCGGTAGCCGATGTCGGCCTTCTCCGGAAACACCGGTTTCGCACCGCGCTTTTCCGCCATTTCCCGGATATGCGTCGCGTAATTGATGCCGGCGCAATAGAAGGTTTTCGGAATGACCGGCACTTCCAGCTTCACATTCGGTAGACGGTGTGTCTTGCCGATCGGCTTCGCGTCACCCCACGGCTCGCCGGATATTTCGGAAATTGTCTCGCCGGACAACGAGCCGTACGCCGTGTGTCCGTCAGCGGTGAACCTGACCCATTTCATGTGCGTCTCCTCTTATGCGGCCGCGCGGGCGAGTTGCAGGAACGCCGGATCGAAGACCTTGTTGGCCATGATCTGGCAACGCCGCATCAGCCTGATGTCGTCTGGGCCGTAATCGTCGATGGCCCGGTGGATGGTGCCGATATGATCCCAGATGATCAGATCGTGTTCGGTCCAATGGTGGGTGTGACGGAAGCGCATTTCCAACTGATGTTCGAACAGCAGGTTCAGCGTCCG
This sequence comes from Acetobacteraceae bacterium, assembly GCA_009693865.1. Classification (GTDB taxonomy): domain Bacteria; phylum Pseudomonadota; class Alphaproteobacteria; order Acetobacterales; family Acetobacteraceae; genus Rhodopila. Next base: position 4,433 of record SHWL01000009.1, read on the forward strand.
GTCGCTTTCATCCGGGGGCAATTCATTGATCCGGGTCGTGTAGCCGGGATTGCAATACAGCACCTTCCGGCCGGAAATCGGGTGCGTCAGGAACAAGGGGTGCGTCACCGGCGGGCGAGCGCGCCGCTGTTCGTCCGTCATCGGCGGCCGGTCGGCACCTTTGTCCACTCGCATATGTTCCCAGAATTTCTCGAAGCTGTGGCTGGCCGTCATCCCGGTCAGGCGCGCCTTCAGGTCCTCCGGCAACGCGTCATGGGCCGCGTGCATATTGGAGAATTCCGTGCCACCCAGCGGCTTGCCATCCCGGCGAGGTATCCGGATGCCGTAAAGCAGGTTCACGAACCCCATCGTTTCGCGGTACGACATGTCCGTGTGCCAGTCCTGCCCAGCGTAGGCGGCGCCGATATATTGGCCATTTTCTTTGAGGTTCGATAGAGTGCCGACGCCGCCATAAGCTTTATCGATGACGGTTTGGCCCGGCACCGGCTGGCCCTGAATATCTCCGAAGCGCAATGAGAATGCCTGAAACTCGTCAATTTCGAAATGCATGTCCGGGAAATGCAATACGCCGTGAGCGCCCAGAGCATTCAGAACCCGGCCAAAATCGCGATCGCTGACCGGCGAGGACAAATCCAGGCCGTGTACCGTGGCGCCCAATACCGCCCCCGTTGGCTCGATCTTCAGCATTTCCTCACGCCGCCTGGGCCAGGCGCGCGAAACCTGGATCGAAGATTTTTGTCGCCATCACCTGGCAGCGGCGGATCAGCCGAATTTCGTCCGGACCGTAATCGGCGATCGCGCGGTGGATCGTGCCGAGATTGTCCCACATCAGAAGATCCTTTTCGGTCCAGTGGTTCGTGTAGCGGAACTGGTCCCGCAACTGGAACTCGAACAAATAAGCCAGCAGCTCATCGCTTTCGGGGCGCGGCATGCCTTCGATACGATCGGTGAAGCCGGGGTTGCAATACAGCACTTTCCGCCCGGTGATGGGATGGGTCAGGAAAATCGGGTGCGGCACCGGGGGACGCATCCGCCGCTGTTCCTCGGTCAACGCCGGTCTCTGGCTGCCGCGGTCGTTCCGCATGTGATCCCAGAATTTCGTGAAGTCGTGGATCCCAATGGCGCCGTCCAACCGGGTTTTAATGTCTGCCGGCAGCGCGTCGTACACCATGTGCATGTTGGAGAACTCGGTGCCGCCAAGAGGTTTGCCGTCGCGCATGGGGATGCGCACGCCGTACAGCACGTTCACGAACCCCGTGACATCTCGATAAGTCATGTCGGTGTGCCAGTCCTGACCGGCATCGGGGCTACCGATATATTGACCGTTCTCTTTCAGGTTCGAGAGAATACCGACCTCCGGAAATTCCCGTTTCGCATCGGCCTTCCCGATGGGATTCCCTTGGATCTCCCCAAACAGCCCCGAAAATCGGCTCACGTCTCCGGGGTTCAGGTCCTGATTGGGAAACCTCAGAACGCCGTGATCGCCAAGCGCGCGCAGAATGATACGGAAATCATCGTCCCGCATGGGTTTCGACAAATCGACGTCCAGGATGGCCGCGCCGAGTACCGCGCCCGTGGGTTCAACGCGAATCATACGAGTCTCCTCTTTCCCTCGCCGCCCATTACGCGGCCCATGCCAACCGGGTAAACTCGGGCTCGAAAACTTTGTTCGCCATCACCTGGCAGCGCCGCATCAATCTGATCTCATCCGGCCGGTAATCGGCGATCGCCTGGTGGATCGTGCCGATATGATCCCAGATCAGCAAATCGTTCTCCGTCCATCGATGCGTGTAACGGAACCGGGTTTGAAGCTGATGATCGTAGAGATATCGTAGCATCGCGTGGCTTTCCGCTTCCGGCAGCTCATTGATGCGGATCGAGTAGCCCGGGTTGCAATACAGGACTTTCTTGCCGGTAATCGGATGCGTCATGAACAGCGGATGCACCACGGGAGGACGGCGGCGGCGCTGCTCATCCGTCATCGGCGGGCGGCCGCTGTTCTTGTTTTCTCGCATGTTGTTCCAGAATTTCTCGAACGCATGTGTGACGGTGGCATCGGCCAGACGGGTTTTGATATCATCCGGCAACGTCTCCCAGGCCGCGTGCATGTTGGAAAATTCGGTGCCGCCCAGAGGCTTGCCGTCTCGCCGAGGTATCTTGATTCCGTACAGCACGTTCACGAACCCGATCACGTCGCGATAGGACATGTCGGTGTGCCAGTCCTGCCCGGCGTCGGCGGCGCCAATATATTTGCCGTTTTCCTTGATGTTCGACAGGATCCCGACCACCGGCAGTTCCTTGCCGTCCTTGGTCAACGGACCGGACGATGGCCCCTGAATATCGCCGAACAACTGGGAAAAACGGCGGACGTCATCTTCTTCAAGCCGCTGATCCGGGAAGCGCAGCACTCCGTATTGGCCCAGGGCCGCCAGAACCTGGCCGAACTCCTGGTCCGGGATCGGCTTCGCCGCGTCCAGGCCATGAACCGTGGCACCAAGGATCGCGCCAGCCGGTTCGATCGTGAGCATCGTCAGCCTCCGTTAGCTACCGGTTGGTATTTTACGCGTTCCGCGCCGCCGGGTCCAATCCGGGGCGCCATTACCTTGTCAACGCCCGGACCATCGCGGCAGCGCCAGCCGCGGCACGCTCGATCGCCGGCAGGTCAACCGCGCGCGGCCAGCGATCCTGAGGGAGGTGAAACAGCGGGTTACTGCCGACGAGCGTGACGTAGCGTCCGCCCATCCGATGAATGTCACGCGTTTCGCCGCTTGGCACCAGGGTTTCCGGCGCCACGGTGTCGGGCGGTTGTCCGGCCTCGGTCAGGGCAAGGCGCATGGCCTCCCGCAACGGCCCGTCCGCCGATTGGATCGACAATTTTCCGCCGCGGGCGCCGATATTCGCGCCGTAATGAACCCAGATCGCGCCGCCGGGGTGGTCCCATCCGGACCGGCGTTCCAGGAATGCATCCAAACCGAGATGCCCCAACTCATGCCCGCTGTTCGCGGTCATCACGACATCGCAAGAAGGTGGCGTTTCAATCAGCGATCGCAATGTCTCCAGCCAGCATACAAGTCCGCCGCCTCGTTCGGAGGTCGATTGCCACCAGGAGGATCGTGGTGTCATCACGACGACCGGTGGCCGCGCGCGGGCGCGGCCGGGGATCGTGACCACGACATTGCGCGCCGCGGCTTCGGTCCGCCGGTAGTTGCTAATCACACGTAACGGTTCCGCATCCGGCGCAACCGCTACATGAATCGCGGGACACCCATGGGGTGTCCGGAATTGTTCCGCGTTCAGAAGACCGAGGCCCGGCTCCGTGCCCTGGCAAACTATCACCAGCGCGGCGGTATCCGAGGCATGACGCATCGCGCGGTAGTCCGGTGTGTAGACCGCCTGAGGTGATAGCGGCATGACGCCGATGTGCCCCGCGATGCCCTCGGGTCCGGTGGGTGAGGAATCGAACACCGGAATGCCTTCGATCCGGCCGTCCTTGGTTTCGAGCCAGCAGGATACGGGATCGATCCGGCTCAGGCTGAAGGTTTCAATCGATACCTTCGCGCCCATGGAAGCCGCCTCCCGCGCGAGCCAATCGGCGCCCGCCGTATCCCCTTCCGTGCCGGTCCGGTGGATGCCTTGCGCATCCCATGACTGGAGCCAGACCGAGGCATTCATGGGGTGCGCGATTGCTTGGACATCGAAGGTCTCCCGAACGTTGGTGCCACGATGGCGCCGCGCGCGCCTTGGTTCAAGCGGGGGCGCCAACACTCGCATTGCACGCTGGTCCGGCCAGCTTTAGCTTGCGCCGAAGTTGTAAGGAACCAAAGCCATGGCAAGCGATATCGCCGAACGGCGCGCCCAGGCGTGTGAGAAGTTCATGACCCGGGTGCATAAGATCACGGCGAAGGAGGGGATCACGCCCTCGGCCCTGCACGCGATCAAGAAGAGGCTGGTGGCGCTGGCTGAGAAGACGGATCTTTTTCCGTTGGGCGATTTTGAGATGCCGGTGGCGCAGGGGCGCAATCATCCTCTGCTGGTCGAGGAGGGCGATGGGCACGGCCTGTACCTGACCATCGGCTTGCCGGGAAAGGAGGCGGCGCCGCACGACCATGGGGTCTGGTGCGTCAACGCGGCGGTCTCCGGACAGGAACGGCATACGATGTATCGGCGTGCCAGCGATGACCAGGTGACCCAGGTGGGGGAGGTGATGGTCGCGCCGGGCAACGGCATGGCGATGGCCGATCATGACATCCATGCCACGGCGGTCGTTGGGTCCGAGCCGGCGATTGGGCTGGCGCTGTATGGTTATGCGCTGACGCGGTTTCCATCGGTGGTTTGGTTCCATCCCGAATTTTCCTCGGTCCGGGCGACCGCGTCCCGGCGTCTGACCGCGTGATGGCGCGGACGGCGAAGAGCTGGAAGGTAACGATCGGGAATACCGGGCAGGTCGTGTCCTGTGCGCGAGATGAAACGATCCTGCACGCGGCGGTGCTGGCGGGGATCGATTTTCCTTACACCTGCGCGAGCGGAAATTGCGGAACGTGTGTGTCGAAGATCGATATGGGGAAAGTGGCCATGCTGCCGCGAGGGGACGCGTCGTTGAGTCCCGAGCAAGTGACCGCGGGGATGACTTTGGCGTGCCGGGCGCTGCCGAAGGGCGATGTGGGCGTGACCTGGCTCGGACGCGGGGGGAAGTAAGTACTGGCTCTCGGCACCTCCGCCGTCGTCATGACGTTTCCGCGTGAACCTTTACCCCAGTAATCGCCCGATCACTCGCGCGGTATAATCCACCACCGGAATAATCCGCCCGTAATTGATCCGCGTCGGCCCGATGACCCCGATCGCGCCGACGATCCGCCCGGTTCCCTCGCTGCGGGCGGGCGCGACCACCATCGACACGCCGGAGGTGCCGAACAGCCCGCTTTCGGCGCCGATAAAAATCCGCACCCCGTCGGACGTTTCCGCCAGTTCCAGCAGTTTCAGCATGGTCTCCTGCGTCTCCAGCCGCTCGAAAAGAATCTGGATCGCGGCGAGGCGTTCGATCTGAGTCACATCCGCCAACAGCCGTCCCTGACCGCGAACGATCAGGTTGCCGCCGCGCCCGCCCTCGCCGGTCCAGGTCGCCAACCCGGACGCGACCACCTGGGCCGACAGGGCGTCGAGTTCGGTACGGTTGGCGGCCAGTTCTTCGGAGACCACGCTCCGCAACTCCGCCAGGCCTCGCCCCGACAGCCGGTTGTTGAGGTAGTTGCCCGCCCGTTGCAACGCCGAGGGCGGCAGGCCGGGCGGGATCTCGATCACCCGATTCTCCACATGCCCGTCCGCCGCCACCAGCACGACCAACGCGCGGCCTGGGCCAAGGGGAACGAACTCAATGTGTCGCAGGGCGCCTTCGGCTTTCGGGGCCACCACGAGACCGGCGGCGGCGGACAGGCCGGAAAGCATCGAACTGGCCTCGGTCAGCGTATCCTCCAGGCTGCGGCCCGAGGCCTCCAGCGCGGCGGAGATCGAGCCGCGTTCGTCCTCGCTGAGCTCGCCGAATTGCAGCAGGCCATCGACGAACAACCGCAGGCCGAGATCGGTGGGCAAACGGCCGGCCGAGGTATGCGGCGCGTAAAGCAATCCGGTATCGGTCAGGTCCGCCATCACGTTGCGGATGGTAGCGGGCGACAGGTTCATCGGCAGCCGGCGCGACAGTGTGCGGCTGCCCACCGGCTCCCCGGTTTCGACGTATTGCTCGACGATTTCCCGCAGCACCGCGGCCGAGCGGGCGTCGAGGCCAGGCGGCAAAGGCGTGGCGCGAAGCGGGTAGCGGCCGGGCGGCGGAACGTGGGTGTTCATGACGAGGACTCCGGCCGGGAAGGGTACAGACGCACAGGCCGGAGGGTCAAACCGAAATCTCCCGACGGGCCCGGCATTGGCGTGCGCCGGTCGCATCCCGGACGCAAGGCTCGGGTCAGACGGCCCGGACCGGACCGAGGTAACGCGCGACGATAGGGTCCGAGGTCAGCAGGGTGATCGCCTCGACCGTGGCCTGAGCGACCAGAACGCGGTCGAAGGGGTCTCGGTGAATGGGGAGTAGCAGGCTAACGGCGAACGCATGGTCGCTGGTGATGGTTAACGCCGTGTAGCCGTTGTCGAGCAGGCCGCGTCGTATCAACCTGGGCTCGATCTGGAAGCCGGCGCGGCCCAGCCCGCGTTTGATCGTGACCTCCCAAAGGCTCGCAACGCTGAAAAACAATTCGTTATCAGGGTCATTGAAGAGGACATGTGCTGCTTCCGGCAATCGCTGGGGCGCAAGGCCGTCCAGAGCAATGGATGAGTGTCCAACAGGAATTTCAAACGTCGTCGCCGTAAAACATTTTCTCGATCTCTTCGCGGCCCATTTCGTCGAAATCGTCGGGTATCGACATCTGACCCGCCATGAACCCGATGCGCTGGATTTTCTTCGCCGGCGGCGAGTCTATGGCAACCACCTTGACCAATGGCTTGCCGGCCCTGGCGATCAAAAACGGCTCACCCTTCGCGGCCTGGTCGACGAGGCGGGAAAGATGCGTCTTCGCCTCGTGCATATTCACGGTGCGCATGGCCTGGTCCTTTCAGACTAAGTTCAGTTAGTCTGGTCCGGTCTTCCGGCCGGAGCAAGCAAATCAGACCGGCAGCGGCGACATCGCGTACGCCGCCTCGATCAACGCCACCGCCGCGGCGTTGTCCGAGAGGTCCGCGATCGGCGGCCGCCCGTCCCGCACCCGACGCAGCGTGTCGCGCACGAATTCCGGGTAGAAGAATACGTTCGTCAGCTTCATCTCCCGCGTGGTGCGCTTCCGGTCGTTGGTCACAATTTCGAGCACGCCGTTGTCGCGCGCCGCGAAGTAATGCTTCTCGGTGCGAATGCTGTAGTGCATGTCGAACACCGAGTTCGGCGCGGGATACAGATATCCGGACTCGACCATGCAACTCGCGCCGCCGCCTTGCATCAGCATGACGCCGTGGTCCTCGATCGTCAGGCCGTTGGCGCGGTTGGACATCATCGCGCCGGTCACCGTCAGTGGCGCGTTGTTCAAAAGCACCCGGCAGAGATCGACGAAATGAATGCCCAGATTGAGCAATGGCCCGCCGCCGGACGTCGCCCGGTCGATGACCCACTCGACTTTTTGGTTGTAATAGCGATCGACCATGCCGCCGACGAATTTGAACGACAGGTACTGGATCGCCTCGCCCGCCGCGATCTCCCGAATTGTCTCGATGATCGGACAATGGCGGAAGACCAGCGGCACTGCCGCGAAGACCCCTGCGGCGGCGGCGCGTTGAGCGATGTCGCGCGCCTCCGCCGCGTTGACGGCGCAGGGTTTTTCGATGGCGAAGGGGATACGGCTGTCGATCAGGAAGCGGGCCTGATCCGCCATGTCGCAGTGACGCCCGAGGACGAAGGCGAAGTCAGGCTTCAACGTCGCGCACATGTCCCGATAATCGGCGAAAACCGGGCATTTCGCCCGCTCCGCCAACACAGCCGCGCGCGTGGGATCGGGATCGCTGACACCGGCGATCGCGGCATCGGTCATTTCCAGCACGGGTTCGGAATAAAATGGCGTGTGCCAGTGCGAAACTCCGATCAGAACGATGCGCATGATTTTTTCCTTGGCCTGGCCGCGATCAGATGGCCGGTGGCCGGTCAGGGATCACGCGCTCACCGGTCCGGTAGGCGTCAGTAAAGTCGCCCAATCCGTGGCTGCCGCCATTCACCAGTTTACGCGCGGTTCGCAGATCGTCTTCCAGCAGTGCCTCCCGAAGCGGGCGCTCCTTATCTTTCAGAAACAACGCCAGCAATCTGGACGCGATGACCGGATCGCTCGCCTGTTCCGGATGGATGACGAGACCGGTCCCCATGTCGAGGCGCGCGCTGTATGTCGTGTAGTTCGCCCGCCCGGTCAGTTGGACGAAGCCGCGGCCCCGGAAACTCGCGCCATCGGGCGCGCCGCGATTGCCCAGATCTTTCCGGTTATCGTAGAGATCGAAAGGATGCCCGCCGGGGGAGGTATTGTAACGCGACCGTCCCTCCTCAATCGGTTGGAACGGCGCGGCTTCCGCGCGGATCGTGGCGAGCGCGGCGAGGACCACGGGTTTGTCGCCGAGACCCACGTCACGCAACGCCGCCAGAATATGGGAGAGATTCGCTTCGATGGCGCTGATATGGGTTCCGGGAAACATCCGATGCACCGCGTCAACCGTAACGTAGGGCGTGATATCGGGGGGCGGTGGCGCGGGAGGGAGGCCAAGCGCCACGCTGGTTTCCTGGCCGACGATGCCGTCGGCCAGGAGGTTCTCGCTTTTCTGGAACGCGATTACCGCGGATTCCGTGCCCGGGCCGAACTCGCCGTCGATGGCGCCCGGGTTAAAGCCCAGACGTTTGAGGGCTTGTTGTAACGCGACGACCTCGGGGCCGTTGGAATCGATCCTTAATGTGGACAATATCGTTCCTCCAAATGTCTTAAAAATCGCGTGATGGCGGCGATCCGCGGACGACCAGCCATTTTTCGGCGGCGGCGGCACAATCTGGTCATCGCAATTTCACCGGCGAGCATAATGTCATGAGTGAGTATTCGCGCAAAGGATGAAATGGGTCGGGTGGCCGTGGTCCGGTGTACTCCGGCCGGGCGGTCAGCGGCCGAGGCGCCAGCCGACCTCCGCCGCGAAGCTTTCAAAGAAATCGACATCGTATGCGCGCTCGGGCGCCTCGCGGACACGTTCATCGATCCGGTGCGCGTCGTCACCCACCAGAATCCTCCATTTGTCGGCTTTCACGCCCGCAAGGATAATAGCCGCCGCCTGGGACGCGGTCGTTGGCGCTTCCTCCAGGAACCGTCGCGCCCGTTCGGCGACCATCTTCAGGATGTCGTCGTCCGAGACCGCCGTGGCATCCCGCCCCGTCGAGGCAAGCCGCGCTCTCGCCTGGGCGATCTGTGCCGCGTTCAACTCATCGGAGTCATTGCCGCCATGCACCTTATACGAATTCGCGGCGATGGAGGTTCCGATATGTCCGGGCATCACAACGGAGCATTTGATATGAGGGGCGTTGATGCGCAAATCGGCGATCAATGCCTCGGTGAAGCCCTTCACGGCGAATTTCGCGGCCGAATAAGCTGTGTGCGGGACGGCCGGTCCAACAGAGGCCCAGAACCCGTTGATGCTGCTTGTGTTGACGATATGGCCTGCGTCGGCTTGCAAAAGCATCGGCAGGAACGCGCGTGTATTGAAATAAACGCCGCCCCAACAGACGTTGAAGGTCTTCTCCCACTCCTCGCGGCTGTGGGCGATCATGCTTCCGCCGCCACCAATGCCCGCGTTGTTGAACAGCAGATGAACGCGAGAGGTTTCCTGTTGGGCCGCGACCTCATCGCGAAATCGTTGCACATCGGATTCGAGGGAGACATCGGCGATATGCGTGGTGATCCGCAACCCCTGCGGCAACCGTTCCACTTCGCATAATCGTTTCGTTTCCGCCAGGTTGCGCGAGGACACGTCGCACATCGCGACATTGCAGCCCTCGGCGATAAGTTGACGCACCAGTTCGCGGCCCATGCCCGAGCCGCCACCCGTCACAACCGCGATGCGTCCCGCGAGATCTTTCATGGCTCAGCCTCCGTGTTTACGCCGCGTAGACCGCGTGCTCGAACCGATCCAGTACGCCGAGGACCGTGGGGTCGGCGAAGGGCAGGACCTGCGTCATCAGCACACCGGCGACACGCTTTACGGGATCGAGCCAATAATAGGTGTTGTTGATGCCGGCCCAGGCGAGACTGCCCGCGGAACGGCCGCCGGGAACGTCGTTGGTGTTGATCAGAAAGGACAGGCCCCATTTTTTATCCATGCCGGGGAATAATTCGCAATCGTTCGACATGCGCGGGTTGTAGGTGACCATCTTCTGAACATTCAGCGCTCCCATGTGGTTCTGGCCCATGAGCGCCACCGTCTCGGGTTTCAGGATTCGAGAGCCGTTGAGTTCGCCGCCATTCATCAGCGCGCGAAGGAATGTCAGATAGTCATGCGATGTGGAGAACAGGCCGCCGCCGCCTGGATAGAACTCGGGATTTTCGACCGGCGGCGGGGTGTCGATCGGGGTCAGCCCCCCGTCCGCGCCGCGCGTGTGGACCTGGGCCATGCGGTTTTTCCAACGCGGCTGGAGGACAAAACCGGTATCGGTCATGCCCAGGGGACGGAAAATATGGTCCTGGAAATAGGTTTCCAGGTTTTTGCCCGCGGCGACTTCGACCATCCGGCCGGCGATGTCGATGCCGATGCCGTATTCCCAGCGTTCCCCGGGATCGAAGCCAAGCGGAGCCTGGAGGGCCTCGATCTTTCCGGTCCGCGCGGCCGGATGGCCGGTTTTGGCGGCGTATTTGTTCATCTCGCCATTCCAGGTGTCGTAAACGAACCCGGACGTATGGGTCAGCAGTTTTCGCAACGTCACCACGCCCTTCGCAGGTCGCAGTTTCGGCTCGCCCGCGGCGTCGAAGCCGTCCAGCACCCCGGGGTTGGCGAGGAACGGCAGGATTTCGCCCGCGGGCTGGTCGAGGCTGAGTTTGCCCTGCTCGACCATCTGCATCGCGGCGGCACCGGTGATCGCCTTGGTCATCGAGGCGATCCGGAACACCGTGTCCTTGGTCATGGCAGCGTCACCGGCGAGGCCACGGCGCCCAAACGCCGCTTCGTGGATCACCCCATCCGCGTTGGCGGCGGCGGCGGTGACGCCCGGCGCGAGCCCGGATGCGACGGCGTCTTTCAACACTGCGTCGATGGCTGCGACGTTTGGCATGGCGTTGGCTCCCCATTGGTGCCGCCAGTTTACTGAATGGTGGGCTGCTTGCCCATTGCCGGGGTGGCCGGGTGGTCCGGGGTGCCATATCGTCGCGGCCTCGACCACAAGGAGCATGGCGATGATCACCCTGTCGGAGAATTTCCGCGCGTTGTTTTACGCGCCATTTTACGCGGCCCATGCGATTGGGGCGTACGAGGCGGAGAAGGTGGAGGTCGCGTTGCGGGAGTCGCCCGATCCCGGGCGCACCGCCGCCGATCTGCGGGCGGGCCGTGTCGACGTGATGTGGGGTGGGCCGCTGCGGGTGTTGCTGACCCATGCCGCCGATCCCGCCGCGGATGTGGTGTGTTTCTGCGATGTGGTGGCTCGCGATCCGTTCTTTGTCATCGGGCGTGAACCTCGGCCGAATTTCCGCCCGCGCGATCTGATGGGAGTTCGGTTCGCGTCAGTCGCGGAGGTGCCGACGCCGTGGTTGTGTTTGCAGGACGATATTCGCCGGGACGGGGCCGATCCGGCGGCGTTGACCCGCACACACGGACCGACGATGGCGGAGAACTCGGTTGCGTTGCGCGAGGGGCGGCTGGACGCCGTGCAAATGTTTCAACCTTACGCGGAGGAGTTGTTGCGCTCTGGCGCGGGGCATTTGTGGTCCGCGGCGGCGGATCGGGGACTGACGGCTTATACGACTTTGGTCACGCGGCGGTCCGTGCTGATGAGCCGGCGAGAGGAACTGGGGGCGATGACGCGGGCGATGTACCGCACGCTGCGATGGCTGGCGGCCACGGCGGGAGATGAGGTGGCGCTTGCGCTGGCCTCGTTCTTTCCGGATGTGCCGGGGGAGGTGTTTGGGGCGGCGATCGACCGGTACCGGGCGTTGGGCCTTTATGGGCCGGACCCAATCACGCGGCGCGAAGGGGTCGAGCGATTGCAGGCGGCGATGCGCTCGGGCGGCGCACTGGACCGGGATATTCCGTTCGAGGTCGTGGTGGATAATTCGTTGGCCGAGGAGGCGGTGGCGGCGGGATAGTATCGCCGCCGGCGCACATTCCCAGACCGAGGCGTTCACGCAGTCCTTCGCGCAGATCGACGCGGCTGAGCAGTGGGGGTTGGACATCGTTTGGCTGGCCGAGACTCACATGAACCCGACGCGATCGTTGTTATCGGCGCCGCTCACGGTGGCCAACGCGATCGCCGTGCGCACGCAACGCATCAAGATCGGCACGGCCGTGCAAATTCTCCCGTTGGTCCATCCGTTGCGCCTCGCCGAGGAAACCGCGACGATTGACCAGATCAGCGGGGCCGGCTGGTTTTTGGTGTCGGCCTCAGCGCCTTCCCACGCGCTTACGATCCCTATGGTATCTTGTACCAGGAGAGTCAGGATCGTTTCGCGGAAAGTCTGGAGATCATTAAGGCGGCCTGGACTCAGCCGGTCGCGTCGCACAGCGGGCGGTACTGGAATTTCGAGAATTTCACCCTTGTGCCGCGCCCACTGCGACAGCCACACCTGCGGATCCGAATCGCGGCGAGCCAACCGGATACGTATGCCGCGATCGGCACGCTATGGATATCCACTGTTCGCCGCGATGCGAGCCAGCCTGATGGAGGATCTTCCCGCCAACATCCGCGCCTACCGCGCCGCCAGGCTGGAAGCGGGTCACCCTGGGCGGGGCGAAGCTTATTTGCAGGTGCCGATATACGTCGCCGGAACACGCGAACGGGCGGAGGCCAAAGCGCGGGACGGAATGATGCGGTTCGCCACCTATCGGGCGGATCTGTTGCGCGGGCCGTTAATGTACGAGGTGGTACTCCAACAGGAGGGCATTGTTGGAACGCCGGACATGGTCGTGGGCCGGATCGCGGAACTGCGGGATACGGCGGGGCTCGACGGGATATCGGCGGAGGAGCCGATCAGCGTGGACGCTCTGACATGATTGGCCTTCCTCGCGGACAATTGTGTTCCTCATTTGATCTGGGAATCGGGGCGCCCCGTGCTATAATGGCTCCCATGAGGCAAGCCACTTTGTTCAAGCTCCAGCGTGATGCCCAGGCGGTTATGTCCTGTCAGGACAATCTGGCCTTTATGCGACCGTTGCCCGCTGGGTCGATGCAGTTAATCGTCACATCTCCTCCCTATAATATCGGGAAGACGTACGAAAAACGCCACTCTCTTGACTCCTATGTCAATCAACAGGCGCAAGTGATTTCGGAATGCGTCCGTCTGCTGAACCCGACGGGTTCGTTGTGTTGGCAGGTTGGCAATCACGTCCAGGACGGCGAGATTTTTCCACTCGATATGGTTTTGTACCCGATCTTCCGGGAACATGGCCTTCATCTCCGCAATCGAATCGTCTGGCATTTCGAACACGGGCTGCATTGCTCGAACCGTCTGTCGGGACGTTACGAAACGATTCTGTGGTTCACGAAGGCCGATGAATACGTTTTTAACCTGGATCCCATTCGTGTGCCCTCGAAGTATCCAGGGAAAAAGTATTTTAAGGGACCCAAGACCGGCCAACTGTCTGGTAACCCGATGGGGAAGAACCCGGGTGACGTTTGGATATTCCCGAATGTAAAAAATAATCATGTCGAAAAGACAGCTCATCCGTGCCAGTTTCCGGTCGAATTGGTTGAGCGTCTTGTTCTGTCTCTGACCAATCCGGGAGATTCCGTGTTCGACCCTTATATGGGCGTTGGTTCAACCGTGGTTGGGGCCCTTTTACATGACCGCGTCGGCTATGGATGCGATGTTTTGCAGGAATATGTCGATATCGCATGGGACCGCGTGCATGAGCTGCGAGCAGGTACGCTCAAAACCAGGCCGATGGATAAGCCGGTTTATGACCCCTCGCTTCCGTATGGCGGGCACCGTTGAGGATCGCAGCACAATATTCACATCTCAATGGACTTGAATTCCTGCTGGTCCATAAAAATGAACTTTGGATCGAAATTCAGGACGTAATTGCGCAAACTGATGCGACCATCTGCAGGACGAAGGTGTCGAAAGAAAAGCGAACCAAGGACAAACTTTTTTACTCTCCGGTCGATATGAACGCGGCGCTTAAAGGCCAGTTTCAGGTGCGGGAATGGGGCGAACGCCGCACATCGTATTGGGTGACGTCAGATGCGAACCTTATTCGCAAAACGATGAATATGCCCGCAATCGAGCAAAAATCGGCCATCGAGCGGGCGGGCCTCAGACCGATTTCCTCATATAACCAGACCGACTTTGTGAAAGACCGCGTCGCTGTGGAGGTTCAGTTCGGCAAATACGCGTTCGTCGCATACGATCTGTTTGTGAAACACATGGCTTTCTTTGTCGGCGACCTGATCGACGTCGGAGTCGAACTTTTGCCGATGAAGGAGCTTCAAGAAGAAATGTCGTCAGGCGTGGCCTATTATGAAGGCGAGCTTTACAATCTCATCCGAGAGGGACGCGGCGTTCCCGCGGTGCCGCTCGTACTTTTGGGGCTTGTTCCTTAATCCATCGACACGAGAGCATCAGGTCCTATCCTGACCAAACCGCGCCGCAATTAAAAACTCCCGATTTCCCTCAGGTCCGGTAATCAGGCTCTCTTCAATTCCCAACACCGCCCACCCGGCCAGCCCGCGCCACCACTCCTCCACCCGCTCACAAACCGCGCGATGCACCGCCGGATCGCGCACCACGCCCTTCGCCCCGACCGCCCCCGGCCCAGCCTCGAACTGCGGTTTTATCAGTGCGACAGCCCAGGCGCCGGGGGCGCAAAGCGACAGGGGCGCGGGGAGAATCGTCGACAACCCGATGAAACTCGCGTCGCACACCAGCGCGCCGATCGGATCGGGCACGGTCTCCGCCGTCAGATGCCGCGCGTTCGTCTTCTCATGCACCACGACCCGAGGATCCGACCGCAACTTCCACGCCAGTTGCCCGTGCCCGACATCGACCGCGTGAACTTTCGCCGCCCCATGCGTCAGCAACACATCGGTGAACCCACCGGTCGAGGCCCCGACATCCAGACAAACACGCCGCTCCGGCGACAGCCCGAAATGGCGCAGCGCGTGATCCAGTTTCAACCCACCGCGAGAAACCCACGGATGATCCTGGCCTTTGACCGACAGCATCGCGCCCTCGGGCAGGAGATCGCCCGCTTTCGCCACCGCGCGATCACCGGAGAACACTTTCCCCGCCATGATCAACGCCTGCGCCCGCGCGCGGCTTTCAACCAAACCCCGGGCCACCAGCATCAGATCCGCGCGCTGTTTCACGGCCGGACGCAAAAAAATCGGCCGGGTCCCCGAGGGAGCCCGGCCAACAAGCAGTTCAAGGGGGACAATTGCCCTCTCATACGCGCTAAAACCTTACGGACCGCTTGCGCGATCATGAATTCCGGTCATTCCATCGGACGGGTTGTCACGCCGCCATCGGCGGTGCGAACGATGGCGGCGACACGGGCTTCGGCCTCGGCCAGCTTTGCCTCGCAATGTTTGCGCAGCGCCGCGCCGCGTTCATAGGCGGTGATCGCGTCTTCCAGCTTCTGCTGACCGCCTTCCAGGCCGCGGACGATCTGCTCCAACTCGGCCAAAGCGTCCTCGAACGACATCTTGCTGACATCGGGCTGTTTGGCGTCGGCCATCACGGTTCCCCTTACGCTTGCATCAGGCCGCGCACATGGACCGCGGCGCAGGCGGCCAGGGCGTCCAGGTCGTAGCCGCCTTCCAGCACCGACACGACCCGTCCGCCGCCATGTTTCCGGGCGACCTCCAGCAGCGCCTCGGTAATCCAGGCGTAATCCTCGGTCTCCAGACGGATTTGCGCGAGCGGGTCCTCGCGGTGCGCGTCGAAGCCGGCGGAGATGATCAGCAGTTCCGGGGCGAAGGCGTCCAGTTCGGGGATGATCGAGCCGGCCCAGGCGTCGCGGAAGGCGGCGGAGGAGTCGCGGGCGCGCAGAGGGACGTTGACGATGTTGTTGGCGATGCCGCGCTCCCAGACGTCACCGGTGCCGGGGTAGAACGGGCTCTGGTGCGACGAGCCGTAAAACAGGTCCGGATTCTGGGCGAACAGCGCCTGCGTCCCATTGCCGTGGTGTACGTCGAAATCCACCACCGCCACGCGCTTCAACCCGTGCGCCGCCCGCGCATGCTGGGCCGCGACTCCGGCGTTGTTGAACAGGCAGAACCCCATTGGGCGGGACGGCTCGGCGTGATGTCCAGGCGGGCGCACCGCGGCGAACGCGGCCTTTACGACCCCTCGCATGACCAGATCGACCGCGAGGACGGCGCCGCCCGCCGCGCGTAATGCGGCCTCGGCGCTGCCGGAACTCATGGCCGTGTCGGCATCGATGTTTTCGATATCGCCTGCCTCCGGCCGGACGGCCAGGATGGCGTCAACGATCTTGGCCGGATGGACGCGGACCAACTGCTCCATCGTCGCGCGGGGCGCTTCCTCCCGGATCAGACCGGCGAACTCCGGGGCATCCAGGGCGGCGAGCACCGCGCGGAGACGGTCGGGAGATTCCGGATGATAGGGGCCGGGATCGTGCTCCAGGCAGGCTGCGTGGGTGATCAGCGCGGTGGCCACGTCAGGCATCCTTCGAAGGCGGGTCGGCGCGGCGGCGGATGACGAAACTCAAGACGCCGGCTTCCTCGCTCATGGCGACCAAAGCGTGGCCGGTTTCCTGGCAGAACGCTTTGAAGTCCGGGATGGCGGCTCGGTCGGTGGCCAGCACGCGCAGTTTCTCGCCCGGCGCCATCGATCGTAGGGACCGGTTGGCGCGCAGGACGGGCAACGGGCAGCTCATGCCTTTGACGTCGAGCAAGGTTTCGCTCATGCGCCCATTGTGGGGAGTGGGTTTGCGTTGGGCAAGGGTGGCCCGGGAGATCACACCAGGCAGCATTTCTTGTATTTCTTGCCGCTGCCGCAAGGGCAAGGCTCATTACGGCCAATCTTCGACGCGGATCGTACAGGTTCCGATGGCATCGATGCGATCGGGTCGTCCCATTCGTCATCGTCCAATGATGACCGCTTCCAGGTGGACATGTCGGAGGCCATTGCATAACGCTTCGGGGTGGCGCGGCTCACTCTCAGTCCAAGCGCGATTTCGACATCTTCCAAATCTCCGCAAATCGACTCGTCGATCGCATCGCGTTGAAAAGCCGCGCGGATTGTATCAATGGATTCCACCGCCGCGAGATCGAGCAGGCATGCCGCGGCCCATGAAGTTGTCGGGACATATGAGTCCGATTCCACCGCGACCGCGCGAGTCAGGATTCCAACACATTCATCCCGGCACGCCGGATGCTGTTCGACAATTTTGGGCAGAGTCACGATCGCGATGGTCGCGCCTTCCGGCTCGGTCGCGGGATTGGCGAGGAACGCGGCGAGATATGGGATCGCGGCCGGACCAATCGTCGCGAAGACATCGGCGAAGTCGTCGAGCGCGCCTGGCACGGTATCCTCCGACCCGTCCTTTTCGATCAGCTTCAGCAACGGCGCGATCGCGGTCTCGGCCCGCAATTGCGCCAAGGCGCGCCAAGCGTGTGTGGGCGCCCAGGACTCGGCCATTTCCTTGTCGGCCTGGTGCAGCGCCGGGTCCACGGCGAGGCCGATCAGCGCCGGGACGTGATCGGGGCCAAGGCCGAACAGCGCTGGATAATCGGGCCAATCCTTCAGCGCGAAGCCGTCCGGCAGCCCTAACGTGGGCAGACGTTGAATCGGATCGGTGTCAGCCGGCCGAATTTCGGAAACCTGTGTCTCGTTCATCGCCGCCTCCTGTGTGCGTGGCCGATCGCCCGCCCGGGGAATCCCGCGACTCGGGGGCCTACGCAGCCCGATGAGAATGCCAGTCGAGACCGGCGCGAACAAACTCCGGCGCGGTGTCTTCGCGCCGGGCGGGCGGTACGCGAAACTATCCGGACTGAGCGTCACCCCCACGAGGCCCCATGTCCCACCACCGCATCGGCATCGACCTGGGCGGCACCAAGATCGAGATCGCGCTGCTTGGCCCGGATGGCGCCGAATTGCTGCGCGAGCGTATCGCCACGCCGGGCGCCTATGACGCCACATTGTCGGCGCTGACCGGCCTGGTCCAGGCGGCCGAAGCCCGGATCGGCGTCAGCGCCACCGTTGGCATCGGCATCCCGGGCGTCATCAGTCCCGCGACCGGTCTGGTGAAGAACGCCAACTCCATCGGCCTGAACGGTCATGCGCTGGACCGCGACCTGAAGCGAATGCTCGGGCGCGAAATTCGGGTCGAGAACGACGCCAATTGTTTCGCGCTCAGTGAGGCCACCGACGGCGCCGGGGCGGGCGCCCCGGTTGTGTTCGGCGTCATCCTGGGCACCGGCTGCGGTGGCGGCATTGTCGTGCAGGGCCGTGTCATCCAAGGGCCTCACCGGGTCGCCGGCGAGTGGGGCCACAATCCCCTCCCCTGGCCTCAACCGAAAGAACTGCCTGGCCCGGCGTGCTGGTGCGGAAAGAATGGGTGTCTGGAGACATGGGTCGCGGGGCCTTCACTGGCCCGGGACTGCGATGGCGAGGGCGCGCGCGATGCTTCCGGCATTCCCGCCCGAGCCGCCGCCGGTGAAACGAAAGCGCGGGATGCGCTGACCCGGCACGCGGACCGGCTGGCGCGCGGGTTGGCGCAGATCGTGAATTTCCTTGACCCCGACAGGATCGTTCTTGGTGGTGGGCTGTCGAATATGGCTCATCTTTATACAGAGGTTCCGCCGCTGTTGAAACGTTACGTATTCAGCGACGTGATCGAAACGCCGGTCGTGAAAGCCGTGCATGGCGATTCTTCCGGCGTACGAGGCGCCGCCTGGCTTTGGCCGCCCTGATATCATGTCATGCCTGTGCCGGGATTGTTGCGCGATCCTGCCTGACGCGGCCTTGGCATGCGCGGAGTGCCGCCCAGGGCGGGTTGTTTCACATCCAGAACTATTCCGCCTCACGATCGCTCATGTCGATTGCGATGCGTTTTACGCCAGTGTGGAAAAGCGCGACCGGCCTGAACTCGCGTCACGCCCGGTGATTGTTGGCGGCGGAAAACGAGGCGTCGTCACCGCCGCCTGCTATGTCGCCCGGATGTACGGCGTGAAGAGCGCCATGCCGATGTTCAAAGCGCTGAAAGCCTGCCCGGACGCCGTCGTGATTCGCCCGGATATGGAGAAATACGCCAAGGCGTCGCGCGAGGTGCGGCGGCTGATGAACCAACTCACGCCGTTGGTGCAGCCGCTGTCGATCGATGAGGCGGCGATGGATCTCGCGGGCACCGAGGCCCTGCATGGCGCGCCACCGGCGGCGGTCCTGGCCCGCTTCGCGCGCCGCGTCGAGCTGGAAGTTGGTATCACTGTCTCCATCGGCCTCGCCGGCAACCGATTGATGGCCAAGATCGCCGCCGGCCGGGATAAACCACGCGGCTTCGCGGTGATCGGGGTGGATGAGGCGCGCGCCTGGCTGGCGGATCAACCGGTGCGATTGCTGCCCGGAATCGGCCCGGCGCTGGCCCGCAAACTGGAGACGATGGGGATCACCCGGCTTGGCCATCTACAGACACTGACCGACCGCGACTCGGTCAGGAAACTGGGCGTGGACGGACCGTTCCTGGTCCGCCGCGCACGAGGCGAGGATACCCGCGCGGTCCACCCGGGCCACGAGTCTAAATCAATCAGCGCCGAAACGACATTCGGGATCGATCTGTCCGCCATCCCCGATCTGGAGCGGCATCTTTGGCGCCTGTCGGAGAAACTCGCCCGGCGATTGAAATCCGCGGAATTGTCGGCTTCCGGCGTGGTGCTGAAATTGAAGACCGCGAGCTTCGCCTCACGAACCCGCGCGGCACGGCTGCCCGCGCCGACGGTGCTGCCCGATCGCCTGTTCAACACCGCGCGAGAGTTGCTGGCGCGCGAGGCGACGGGGACGGCGTTTCGGCTGATCGGGATCGGCGCCAATCCGTTGGCGCCTCTGGATCAGGCGGATCACGGCGATCTCGCGGACACGGAAACACCGCGTCTGGCGGCGGCCCAAACGGCGATCGATGCGTTGCGGAAGCGGTTCGGTGAGAGCGCGGTCATAAAGGGGCGCTCGCTACCCAGAAACTGACGCTGTTTCGCCATCGCCGGCTGGAGCAACGCTCTCCTCAGGACAGATATCCCCCGAAAGGCGAGTCACGCTTGCGTTGGCGAACCAGCTGATTTCACGCCATTGCTACCTTCATCGCGGTGCCGCGGATACTTCCCGCGCTTGCGCCGCGTCGGGTTCGCCCAACCGGCAAGCGTTGGTCATGCCGATCGGACACGAAGCCGCGCGGACCGTTCAATCGCGCGGCCGGGCCCGAGACCACGTCGCACCCGCCTTGCCACGGAACGGCCGATCCGCTTCTCTCCGGCCAAATGCCCCATCGCGGGAGAGGTCCGAATGAAGGTCACCGTCGTCCAAATGAACCCCGGCGCCGACAAGGCCGCCAACATCGCCCAGGCCAGCAACCTGATCGAGCAGGCGGTGGCCGAGGACAAGCCGGATATCGTCTCATTGCCCGAGGTCTGGGACAGCCTTGGCGGCGATCGCACCGTTCGAAACGCCAACGCGGAACTGTTGCCCGCCAAAGGCTCCAACGAACCGGGGGGCGAAGCCTATGAGTTCATGCGGGAGACCGCGCGGCGCCACAACGTCCACGTTCATGGCGGCTCGATCATCGAGAAGGGGCCGGAGAAACTCTTCAACACCACCGTCGTGTTCAACCCCGAGGGCACCGAACTGGCGCGTTACCGCAAAATGCATCTGTTCGATATCGTCGCGCCCGACGGCACCGGATACAAAGAGAGCAACACCTATGGCTCGGGCGATGAGGTCGTCACCTACCAGGCGGGCGACATCACGGTCGGCTGCGCCATTTGTTACGATATTCGCTTCCCCGACCTGTTCTGGAAATTGCGTGAGCAGGGCGCGGACCTGATCTTCCTGCCCTCGGCCTTCACCCTCGCCACCGGCAAGGACCATTGGGAGGCATTGATCCGCGCCCGCGCCATCGAAACGCAATGCTGGTTCGCGGCGCCCGCCACCTGGGGGAAACACCTGGAGGGCAAGGGCGACGCGCGCTTCACCTACGGCCATTCCATGATCGCCGATCCATGGGGTCACACAGTCGCCAAGGTGTCGGACGGCACCGGTTGGGCGACGGCGCGGCTCGATCCCAAAGTCACGGCGCGGGTGCGGCGCGACATGCCCGTGTTGGAACATCGGAAACGCGTTTGATCGCCGTTCCCACCGATCGCATCGCGTTCGAGGCCGCGACCTCGCCGGTCGCCCAGGAGGCGATGCAGCAACTTGTCGGGCGATATGGGAATTGTCCGCTCGATATGGCCAAGATCGTTGTCGCGCTTGGCGGCGACGGCGCCATGCTGGAAACGATCCATCGGGTGCTGGACCGGAAAGTGCCGGTTTACGGGATGAACCGCGGTTCCGTTGGATTCCTGATGAACACGTTCAGCGTCGACGATTTGCCGGGGCGGTTGGCGCGCGCGCAGGCCGCGGTGCTGCATCCGCTGCGAATGACGGCGGTGACGGCGACCGGCCAGGTGATCGAGGCGCTGGCGTTCAACGAAGTCAGTTTGCTGCGGCAACAACGCCAGGCCGCGAAAATTCGCATCACCATCGATGGGCGGGAGCGGCTGGCGGAGCTGTCGTGCGACGGCGTGCTGATTTCCACGCCAGCCGGATCCACGGCCTACAATTTGTCCGCGCACGGGCCGATCGTGCCTTTGTCCGCGAATTTGTTGCCGCTGACGCCGATCAGCTCGTTTCGCCCCCGGCGTTGGCGCGGCGCGCTGCTGCCAAGTACTGTCGAGGTGTTGTTTGAGGTTCTTGAGGTCGACAAACGTCCCACGGCGGCGGTGGCGGACTTTACCGAGGTCCGCGATGTCGTTTCAGTGGCGGTCGCCGAGGATCGAACCATTAGCGTGACGATACTGTTCGATCCGGATCAGGGTTTGTCGGAGCGGATCCTCGTGGAGCAGTTCACCGTGTAGGTGGCCCTGGCTCAGACCCGAACCCGTGGCGCCAGGCCCGGGCCATCCCCATGTGCATCAGGATAAGGGTCAGATGTGGACGGCACTGTCCCAAATCGTCATGGCCCGATCGAGTCGGGCCATGACGATGAAAAGAGAATATCCGTCCCCGCCCCGTCCTTATCCTGATGCATATGCGGGCCATCCCGTCCTTCGCGCCGCCGCCATTGCGAGACGTACCCCTCCGTCCTATTTGTTCCGCGCCATGGACGAGATCGCCATCCTCCCCGACGTCGACCACACTCACGTCCGCTTCGACGAGGGCATCACGCTTGAATGCGGGGTGAAGCTCGACAGTCACACGGTGGCTTATCGGACGTACGGCACCCTGAATTCCGCCCGGACCAACGCGATCCTGGTGTGTCATGCGCTGACTCTCGACCAATATGTGGCCGAGACTCACCCTGTCACCGGGAAGCCGGGTTGGTGGGACGGGGTGGTCGGGCCCGGATATCCGATCGACACCGGCCGGTTCTTCGTCATCTGCGCCAACATCCTGGGCGGCTGCATGGGCTCGACCGGGCCGTTGGACCCCAAACCCGACGGGTCGGGCGAGCGCTGGGGCTCCGACTTCCCGGCGGTCACCATCCGCGACATGGTCCGGGCGCAGAAGCAACTGATCGATCATCTGGGAATCAAGCGGCTGTTCGCCGTCACTGGCGGCTCGATTGGCGGAATGCAGGTGCTGGAGTGGGCGGCGTCGTTCCCGGACATGGTCTTCGCCGCGCTGCCGATCGCGACCGCGTCCTACCATTCCGCTCAGAACATCGCCTTTCACGAGGTCGGACGGCAGGCGATTTTCGCCGACCCCAACTGGGCTGGCGGCCGTTATTGGCAGACGGGACGCATTCCCGCCCAGGGCCTCGCGGTGGCGAGGATGTGTGCCCACATCACCTATATGTCCGAGGAATCGCTGACCCGGAAGTTCGGGCGCCGCCTGCAGAACGCGCCGAAGAATCCGTCAGAAGCCATCGCCTTGTTCGGTGAGATGTTCGAGGTCCAGAGTTATTTGCGCCACCAGGGCAGCACCTTCGTGCAGAGATTTGACGCCAATTCCTACCTGACGATCACCCGGGCAGCGGATTATTTCGACCTCGCGGAGGATTACGACGGCGACCTCGCGAACGCGTTCCGGGGCACGAAAACGCGCTTCCTGCTGGCGTCCTTCACGTCCGACTGGCTGTACCCGACCGCCGAAAGCCGCTCGATCGCCCGCGCTCTGAACCGGGCAGGTGCCAACGTGTCGTTCGTGGAGTTCCCGACCGACAAGGGCCACGACGCCTTCCTGCTGGACGAGCCGGATTTCCATCGCACGCTGGCCGGCTTCCTCGGCGGCTGCGCGGTGCACGCCGGACTGACCGGTTGAACCCTTCGCGGCCGCCTGTCGCCGCGACGCTGCGGGAGGGCGCGCGCCTCCTGGCTGAGGCAGGCATCGATAATCCCCGGCTCGAATCCCGTCTCCTTCTGGCCCATGCCGTGGATCGGACGTCCGAAGATCTGATCCGCGATCTGGCCGCCGAAGCCGATCCCGGCCCATTTTTCGCCTTGGTAAGCCGCCGCGTGGCGCACGAGCCCATGGCTCTTATCCTTGGCTGGCGCGAGTTCTGGAGCCTGCGATTTCAGGTCTCGCCCGCGACGCTGATCCCGCGCCCCGACTCGGAAACGGTGGTGGAGGCGGCGTTGACCCTGTTTCCTGATCCGGCGGCTCCCGTCCGAGTGCTCGACCTGGGAACCGGGACCGGGTGTCTGCTGCTGGCTTTTTTGCACGAACGTCCACTGGCCTTTGGAGTTGGAGCCGATCTGTCGGCCGAGGCCGCGCGTCTGGCTCGCCGGAACGCGTTTGCCCTGGGACTCGGAGACCGGTCCGCCTTCCTGTGCGGCGACTGGGCTTGCCCGATTGGCGCGCGATTCGATCTGGTGCTGAGCAATCCACCTTATATTGAGACGGAAGCGCTGGTGTCCTTGATGCCGGAGGTCTCGGCATACGAACCGCGCGCCGCGCTGGACGGCGGTATCACCGGTTTGACGGCGTATCGCGCGATCATCGACGCGCTGCCGCGTCTCCTCACGACGACGGGCGCGGCGGTGCTGGAGCTTGGATTTGGGCAACAGGAGACTGTCGCCGGGCTCGCGAACGCCGCGGGATACCGGACGGATGCCCGTTTCGACCTGTCCGGAACCGCCCGAGTGCTGATTCTTCGTCCTCACCCCTGAAAATACCCATTGGCACCACCATGTAACCGCGATAGTGTAAGCGCTGACCGAGCCGCCGCGAGCGGCCGTGTCCGACCGCCCATGGTTACCGTTTTGGCCGGGGCAACACGTTACCAACGACGATAGATCGAGGTTGGCCGGGGGACGCACCCTCAGGACCCCATGGCGGAGGTCCCGTGACCCCCATGCCGCGCCACAACTGGAAAGCACGACGGCAACAGAATGAACATGAAACGCATGCGTGGCCGCAACCATCGCACGGGTGGTGGCGGCGGTGGAGGGAGCGGCGGTGGTGGCGGAGGTGGCATGCGCCATCACGCGGGGGGCGGCATCCCGCTGAACCGGAACCATGTTTTCGACAGCAATGGTCCCGACATCCGCGTTCGAGGCACCGCCCAGCAGTTGTTCGAGAAATATCTGCAACTGGGCCGGGACGCGACGAGCGGTGGCGACCGCGTGATGGCGGAAGGCTACCTGCAGTATGCCGAGCACTATTTTCGTGTTCTCAACCTGATGAACCAGGCTGCGGCGCAGCAGGGTCAGGGCCAAGGACCGGGTCAGGGGCAGATGAACGGTCACCAAGGCAATGGCGGCCAACAGCGGCAGCGGCCCGGCTACCAGAATGGCGAGGAAACCACACAAATGGGTGGTGGCTCGGAGGCCGAGGAAGTCGACATCCGGGCCCCTGGCATGGGTGACCAACCCGAATCGCGGGAAATTCCCATCACCACGACCCCGCCTGAAGAGCGATGAAGCCGACGGGTCAGTTTCCGTTGACGCGAGTCAAACCCGCTCCTAGGGTGCGAGCGATCGAAGCCCAGTCTTCTCCCGGGCTTGTTTCATCCTCCCTTTTTCCAGACCGGCGCCGGTTCGGCCCCTCGGGCCGCCTCGTGTCCCGCGAACAAACGTTCCCGTGAGAGAACATCCATGACATACAGCAAGAGACAACGATGCATCTCGCCGAGCTGAAGACCAAAACACCCGCGGAGTTGTTGAATTTCGCGGAGTCCTTGCAGATCGAAAACGTCTCGTCCTTGCGTAAGCAGGACATCATGTTCTCGATCCTCAAATCCCTCGCCGATTCCGACCAGGTTATCCTCGGTGAGGGCACGCTGGAGATTCTGCCGGACGGGTTCGGTTATCTGCGCAGCCCCGAAGCGAACTATTTGCCGGGTCCCGACGATATCTACGTCAGCCCGAACCTGGTGCGCCGCTACGCCTTGCGGACCGGCGACACCGTCGAAGGCCAGATTCGCGCGCCGAAGGACGGGGAGCGGTATTTCGCGCTGGCGAAGGTCGAGCAGGTCAATTTCGAATCGCCGGACGCGGTGCGCCATCGCATCAATTTCGACAACCTGACGCCGCTGTACCCCGACCGCCGGCTTAAAATGGAGATGGAGAATTTCCAATCCGTCGCAAAGGGACCAGCCAAGGACAACACGCCACGCGTGATCGACCTGATCTCCCCCATCGGGATGGGTCAGCGGGCTTTGATCGTGGCGCCGCCTCGCACCGGTAAAACGGTGATGCTGCAAAACATCGCCGCCGCGATCGCCGCCAATCACCCGGACGTATTTCTGATCGTTTTGCTGATCGACGAACGGCCGGAAGAAGTCACGGATATGGCTCGTAGTGTGAAAGGCGAGGTCGTCGCCTCCACCTTCGACGAACCGGCGACACGTCACGTGCAGGTGACTGAGATGGTGCTGGAAAAGGCCAAGCGTCTGGTCGAGCACAAGCGCGACGTGGTGATCCTGCTCGACAGCATCACGCGACTCGCCCGAGCCTACAACACCGTCGTGCCGTCTTCGGGCAAGGTTCTTACAGGCGGCGTGGACGCCAACGCGTTGCAACGCCCGAAACGGTTTTTCGGCGCCGCGCGTAACATCGAGGAAGGCGGCTCGCTGACCATCATCGCCACCGCGCTGATCGATACCGGCAGCCGCATGGACGAGGTGATCTTCGAGGAGTTCAAGGGCACCGGTAACTCCGAAATCATCCTCGACCGCAAGTTGTCCGATAAGCGCACGTTCCCGGCGATCGACATCACCAAGTCCGGCACCCGCAAGGAAGAGCTGCTGGTGGAAAAAGGCGTGTTGTCGAAGATGTGGGTGCTGCGCCGCATCCTCAATCCGATGGGCACGGTCGATGCGATGGAGTTCCTGTTGGACAAGTTGAAATACAGCAAGACCAACAACGAGTTCTTCGATGCGATGAACACGTGACGCGCGTCCCGCGCGTCTAGTTGTCAGGGAGCAACCTGGCGGTACGATGAGCGACCTTTACGAAGAGGACATCACCCTTTGGAGCGAGCGCCAGAGCGCGCTGTTACGCCGCCGGGCTGCCGGCGAACTCGTCAACGACGCCGAACTCGACTGGATCAACGTCGCTGAGGAAATCGAAAGCATGGGCCGGTCCGAGCGGGATCAGTTGACCAACCGGCTCGCGGTCCTGTTGGCACATCTGTTGAAGTGGCGCTATCAACCCGGCCACAGGGGAAACAGTTGGCGCCTGACGATTATAGAGCAGCGCCGCCGGGCCGGGAAACTTCTCGCACGTAACCCGAGCCTGCGGCCGCGTCGGGACGATATCCTGGCGGAAGCTTACGCTGACGCGCTGTTGATCGCCGAACGTGAGACGGGCCTGCCGGACGGGACGCTCCCGCCGGTCTGCCCGTGGAGTTTCGAGGAAGCGATGCGGGCCGAATTTCTGGGCGAGGCGCCATAAATCGACCGGGCGATCGGCGAATTGGCGGAGCCGTTGGTGCCATGAGTGACCTGTACGACGAAGACATCGTGTTGTGGTCGGAGCGCCAGGGCGAATTGCTGCGCCGTCGCGCTGCAGGCGAACTCGTGAATGAGGCGGAGCTGGATTGGCCTAATATCGCTGAGGAAATTGAATCCGTGGGCAATGAACAGCGCTTCGCTGTGGAGTCATTGCTGGTCCAGGCGATTGTTCACCTGCTGAAGGCCCAGGCCTGGCCGGATTGCCGCGATGCACCGTCGTGGCGCGCGGACTCGATGCGATTCCGCGGCGACGCGGCGGCACGGTTCGTCCCGTCGATGCGGCAACGGCTCGACCTCGCTCGAATCTGGCGCCGGGCGCTACGAGCCATACCCGAGACGATCGATGGTGTGGCGCCGCCGCCTTTGCCGATCGACTGCCTTTACACGCTCGATGAACTCCTGAGCGAGGAGCCATTGGCCGGGCGAGGCAACTGAACGCCGCGTCACCCGCTCTTCCCCATGATGGACGCCTGAGCCAAGCTCCTCGCGATGGACCCAACCCTCCCGTTCGTTTAGCTTCCGGCAGGATCAGCCCCCCAAAGGAGCCGCCATGGCCGATTTCGTCATTCCCGCGCCCGCCGTCACCGCCGTTCCCGTCATGGGCGGCGGAGCCTTCCCCGTTCGCCGCGTCTTTTGCGTTGGCCGTAACTACGCCGAACACGCTCGCGAGATGGGTAGCGACCCGGATCGGGAACCGCCATTCTTCTTCATGAAACCGGCGGATGCGTTGCTCCTGAATGACGCGGACATGCCCTATCCGCCGCGGACCAAAGATCTCCACCACGAGATGGAGCTGGTTGTCGCCCTGGCTGAGGGTGGCGTGGATATCGCCGAGGCTGACGCGCTGCGTCACGTCTGGGGCTATGCGGCGGGCCTGGACATGACGCGCCGCGATTTACAGAACGCGGCGAAGAAGGAAGGCAAGCCCTGGGACATGGGCAAAGGATTCGACCATTCCGCGCCCATCGGCCTGATGGTCCCGGCCTCGAAGGTGGGACATCCCGCCAAGGGTCTGATCGAGTTGAAGATCAACGGCAAAATCCGGCAAACGTCCGATCTGTCGAAGATGATCTGGAACATTCCGGAGACGATCGCTTATTTGTCGCGCCTCGTACGGCTGGCGCCTGGCGATCTGATCTATACCGGCACGCCGGAGAATGTCGCCGCCGTGCAACGCGGCGATCTGCTGGAAGGCGTGGTCGCGGGTGTCGGAACGGTGCGGACCCGTATCGTCTGATGCCGAAACATTCGCTGCGGGTCGCGACCTGGAATATCAATTCGCTCCGGTTGCGGCTGGGGTTGCTGAACGACCTGGTCGCGGCGCTCGACCCCGATGTGATCTGCTTGCAGGAAACCAAAGTTCCGGACGAGTTGTTTCCACATGACGGCCCGCCCGCGTTGGGTTATCCGCACGTCGTGTACCGCGGAATGAAGGGCTACAACGGTGTCGCGATCCTGTCGCGTCTGCCGTTGAAGCACATCGATATCGCGCCCGATTGGTGCGGCAAGGGCGATTGCCGGCATGTCGCGGTCGAGGTCGAGACCAAATCCGGGCCGGTCGAATTGCACGACTTTTATGTACCCGCCGGTGGTGACGTGCCGGACCGGGAGCAAAACGTGAAATACGGCCACAAGCTGGATTTCATCGCTGAGGCTCGCGCGTGGTTCGCCGCCCGGACCGGGCTGGACCGCACGATTCTGGTCGGCGATCTGAACATCGCGCCACTTGAACACGACGTCTGGAGTCATAAGCAGCTTCTTGGCGTCGTCAGCCACACGCCGCCGGAAACCGAGGGCCTGAACGCCTGGATGAAAACCGGGTTTGTCGATGCGATCAGGCATTTCGTGCCGGACACCGAGAAAGTTTACACGTGGTGGTCGTATCGCAACCGCGATTGGAAAGTCGCGAACCGCGGACGGCGGCTGGATCATGTTTGGGTGACGCCGGACCTAAAGCCCGCGTTGCATAAGCATACGATTCTGACTGAGGCGCGGGACTGGACCAAAGGGTCGGATCACGTGCCGGTGTGCGTGGAACTCCGGCTCTGATCCGTGTCGTCGTCCGGCCTTTGCCGTTGACGAGACAAATCGATGCCCACCAGCACCGCCGGGATCGCGCAGACCGACCAGCCCGCGGCGTATCCGCCGGTCAGGTGGAGCAGCAACGAAAACATTGACGGCAGCAAAAACGCCCCCATCTGGCCGAACGACAGCACGCCGCCAGTGACGGCCCCCGCTCGCCCGGTCGGCGCGAGGCGGGCGGATTCCGACAGTAATATCCCGTGCCAGGAGATCGCGGTGGCGCTGACCACGCCGGCGACCGCCGCGATTCCGAAAGCTGGCCATCCCGAGGTAAACGCGCCCATCAGCGCGGCGCTGATCGCCATGCCGAACGCCAGACCGGCCAGCACGAACCTCGGCGCGACCAGGAAACTGCCCGCCCAGCCCCAAAGGATACGGCAGGGAATGGCAATCGCGATGATGGCGGACAACATCGACCCCGCCGCCACGAGATCGTACCCAAGCGCGACGAGATACGTCACGAAATACGCGGTGAAGACCGACTGCAGGCCGTTGAACGCGAAGCACGCGAACGACAGTGCCCGCAATTCCCGCCTCGCCAGCACGGCCGAGATCGTCGTCCGGACATCCGACAAATGGATCGCGTGGCTTGGCACGGGATCGGTGTCGAGCCGCCCGCGCAGCGGTTGCAACAGCAGCGCGAAGAACCAGCACACGCAGGCGCTGACCAGCATCGTGCCGCGCCAGCCCAGAGATTGGGCGAGGAGCGGGGCGAGCCAACCGCCAAGCAGGATGCCCACGGGAATCGCCGTCTGGGTGACGGAAAACGCGAAAGGCGCGTAGCGTCGCACGGTCCAGCGTCCGAGCAACTGGGAACTCGCGGGGGTCGCGACGGCGGCGACCGCGTTGCCCACCAGCGCGGACAGCACGAATCCCGCGGTGCCGCCGGTGATCGCGGCCGCCAGTCCGCCGCCGACAAACACCAGCGCGAGCTGGCTCATGCGGATGGCGCCATGCCGGATGATGAACCCGCCCGCTCCCAACTGTCCGGCCAGCGCGGCGATCGCGGTCAGGGCGAAATAAATCCCAATCCATGAGGGATCGGCATGCAACTCGAGGATGATCAGGGGCGCGAGCACCGCGGGCAGCACCCGGCCAATCGAACTGGAGGTTTGTTGCAGAAACATCGCCAGCACGGCGATCAGCATACGGGTCAAAGCGCGAGCTTTCTTCAGGCTGGACCTGTTCCAACCTAAAGGGAGCGTGGCGTCAACGTGACAGACCAATCGCTTGAACAGGGAAACGTCAGGGCTCCGCCCTGAAACCCGCCGGAGGGCGTTGCCCTCTGGACTCCCACCAGGGACACGGTCCCTGGACCGCGATTCATTGGTTGGGATGCAGGAGAGGGCCTACGCGGATGTTGAAACATTCGAGCAGGCCCTCTCCTGCATCCCAACCAAAAAGTCATGGTTCCAAGGGCCACTGCCCTTGGCGGAGTTCCAAGCATGCCCCTGCGAAGGCGGGGGAGGCAGAGCCTCTTGGTGGGGTTTGGGGCAAAGCCCCGGCGCTTTCCCGTTCAGGCGATTGGTCTGGTCAACGTGACCGGCGGCCGCGGGCCTCCAGGAACCGCAGACCGGCGGGGGTGGCCGCGACCATCCGGCCTTGATGCGCGACCAGACCGCGGTCGATCGCATCCTCCCACACCGTCAGCCGGGGGCAGGAGGTACGCCAGGCGTCCATCACCTCGTCATAGGGCCGCGGCTGAGCCGCGACCCAATCGACGAGGTCCGTGACCAGAGGATCGAGGATGGCGGACACCGGTCGTACCTCCCGAGGTTAATGCGCCAGCTTCTCCCGCATTTTGGCCTTGTAGTCGTCCATCGTCATGAAGCCGGCATCCGCGCGGCAATGGTCTTCGGTCCAGCGCAGGATCTCGTCGTCCGGGGCCTGCAGGTCGAAGGGCGCACCGTGCGGCTGCGGAATATGGAAGGGCGTGTCGAGATAGGCTTCGACCGTGTTGCCCTCGGGGTCGGCGAAATAGCAGGACCAGGCGTTGCCATGGCAGGTGACACGCATGCCGGTGGCACCATTGTCCAGTGCGCGATCATGCACCTCACGCAGTTGCGACAGCGAGTCGACCAGGAAGGAGATCTGCTGGATCGGGTTAAACCCTTCGGGCTCCGGACGGCCGGAAACGAGCACGAACTGATGGTGGTTGTCGGGGCTGCTGCTCATGAATGTCAGCTCGACCCCGGCCCGGCCCGCGCCCTTGTCGGTGATCATCAGGCCGAGGACGGTCGTGTAGAAGTTTTCCAGTTTCGCTTTGTCGTGGGCGTAAACGCCGACATGGGCGAGGCGGGCGTGGATGGTTGCCATGGTGTGTCCCTCCGTTGCGCTGGCCGGAGTGAAGAACGGTACGGCCGTTCCCGCAAGACCCCAAAAGGGACAACCGGTGGACACCTGTTGGAACCGGAGCATGCCCTTGTGCCAGCGATGGCGGACCGGCACATTGGCCGTGATCGATCTCTGGCGAGGGCGGATGTCTCATTGCGCGGTCCGGCTGGCGGCGGCGATGAGACCAACAAGGGGAGGACTGTCATGACGAAACGATTGCTGATGCTCATCGCGGGCGCCGCGGTGCTCGCCGGAGCGGCGGTGGCGCAGGAACCGATCCGTCTGGGCGCGATGTATCCGCTGACCGGCGGTGGCGCGATCTATGGCGTGCCGGCGATGGCGGGCCACCAACTGGCGATCGAGGAGATCAACAAGCGCGGCGGCGTCATGGGCCGCAAACTCGAATCGATCGAGCGCGACGACAAGATGAACCCGTCGACGGCATCCGCGACGATGAAGGAGCTGATCACCAAAGACAACGTCCATCTGGTCGTGGGTGGCCTCAGCTCCGCCGTCGGTCTTGGCATGTCGGAGGTGTCGAAGCAGGAGAAGATCGTCTATATCTCGACCATTGCGAAAACGATTCAGATGACGACCTCGAAGCTACATCCTCACGTGTTTCGCACCGCCTCGAACACCGACCTCGAGGGCGACACGATGGCCATGCTGGTCGGCAAGTATCATCTGAAAAAACTTTGCCATCTGCAACTCGACTACGCCTATGGCCAGGATCTGGAAATCGGCGTCGTGAAGGCGCTACCGATCCGCGCGCCGGACGCGAAGATTGTGCTGACGCTGAAGCCGAAACTCGGCGCCACCGATTTCAACGCATTCATTCCACAAGTGATGGCGGCCGGTTGCGACGGCGTGGTGTCCGGCCTGTGGGGGCCGCATTTCGTGTCGTGGGTGAAGCAGGCCTCACCGCTCGGGTTCTTCGACAAGATCAAGTGGATTTCCGGCGGCGAGATCGCGGCGCATGAGATCGCGGGCGAACTGAAGGGCGAGTACCCGGATAACGTCATCTCCAACACCTACGAACTTTGGTACCACTCGATCGACCCCTTGCATAAAACCTTCCAGGAAGCCCTTGCCAAAAAGCTTGGCACCAATGAAACTCCGCAATGGGCAATGCTGGGCTATAACGGCGTGATGTTCGCGGCCGCCGCGATCGAAAAAGCGAAATCGCTCGACAGCGACAAGATCGCCGCGGCGTTGGAAGGGCTGACGGTTAACACCCCTGTCGGCAAGCTGACCATCGATCCAAAGACGCACCAGGCGAACACAGGCCAGTTCTGGGGGCCGATGGTGAAGAAGCCCGGTAAAGACTACCGGGTGATGGAGCCGGTCGAGTTCATTCAGCCCAAATCGTGATGCACGCACGGCGCCGGCTCCCTTGAATCGGGCTGGCGCCGGCTTTCTTTCCCTTCCTGACATCGCGACGTGGCAATGACTCTTCCTGTGTTTCTGACCAACGTGTTCTACGGCCTTGCTCTCGCGATGAATATGTTCGTGATCGCCTCAGGTCTCAACCTGATCTTCGGCGTGTTACGCGTGATCAATTTCGCGCACGGCATGTTTTATATGTTCGGCGCCTATTTCATGTTCACCGTCACCAAGAGTTGGGGCGCCCCTTTCATCGTCGGCGTCCTGGCGGCTGGCGCCGGCCTTGCCGCGATCGCTTTGGTGATCGAACGGTTCCTGCTGCGGCGCCTGTATGGCAAGGAACATTTAATGCAGTTGCTGTTCACCTTCGCCATCGTTCTGCTCATGAGCGACGCGGCGAAGATGATCTGGGGCACCGACCAATACTCCGTCGGCTATCCGCCGTCGCTCCGCGGAGCGGTGCAACTGGGGCCCACCATCGTGCCGCAATATCTTGTGTTTCTGTGCGCCGCCGGCCCAATGATCGCGGTCGCGATGTGGCTGGCGGTGGATCGCACGCGGTGGGGGCGAATCGTGCGGGCGGCGACGCAGGATCGGGAGATGCTGGCGGCCCTCGGGGTCAACGTCCCCATGGTTTACGCGATGGTTTTCACCATCGGCTCGGCGCTCGCCGGCATAGGCGGCGCGCTGGCGGCACCGCGGATCGCCTTGGCGCCGGGGATGGACGCCACCATCATCAATGAGTGTTTCATCATCGTCATCATCGGTGGGCTCGGCCATCTCTGGGGCAGTTTCCTTGGCGCTCTGGCGTTCGGGTTCGTCGTGCAATTCGGCACGATTCTGGTGCCGAACTGGCAGGATGTGCTGCCCTATCTGCTGATGCTCTCCGTGTTGCTGATCCGGCCCTGGGGCCTGCTCGGGCGCCCTGAACTGAGCCGCTGACAATGCCCTCGCGCAATCTTGGCATCGCCGCCATCGTCATCGTGCTGGCCCTGGCGCTGTTGCCGCTGTCCGGCAGCCGTTACGCCCTCGACCTTTCGACCCAGGTGCTGATCTACTGCCTGTTCGCGCTCAGTCTGAATGTGCTGATTGGTTACATCGGTAACGTCTCCTTCGGGCACGCGGCCTATTTCGCGATCGGGGGCTACAGCTGCGTCATCCTGCTGACGACGTACCAATGGCCGTTGATGCTCGCCCTGCCGGCCGCGATCGTGGTGTCCGGACTGGCGGCCGCGGCGATCGGCTATTTCTGCGTCCGCCTGACTGAGATCTACTTCGCCATGCTGACCCTGGCCTTCGCCATGCTGGTCTGGGGCGTCGCCTTCAAGTGGAAGGACGTGACCGGCGGCGATGACGGATTTACCGGCGTTCTGATGCCAAAACTGCTGGAAGACCACGCCAATTTCTTTTGGTTCACTTTGGTCTCGGTCAGCGTGGGCGTGGCGTTGTTGTGGATGATCTGCCATTCGGCTTTTGGTCTGACACTGGTGGCGATCCGGGAGAATGCCGTGCGCGCGGGCTTCGTCGGCGTGGACACCCGCAAAATGCGGTGGGCCGCGTTCACAGTCGCCGGGACATTCGCTGGGCTCGCGGGGGCGTTGTTCGGCATGTACAATCGCGGCATGTATATCGAGAACGCGTTCTGGACCGAGTCCGCGCAGGTGCTGATCATGGTGTTGCTTGGCGGTATTCATTCCTTCATCGGTCCGCTGATTGGCGCCGCGGTGCTGTATTTATTGCAGATCGTTACCAACCAATACACGCCGTACTGGCCGACCGTGTTGGGAACGATTCTGCTGATCGTGGTTCTGGTGTTGCCCGACGGTCTGACCGGGCTGGCGAAACGTTTCCGGATCTTCTCCGGATCATGACCGGGATGCTGACCATCGCCGGCCTGTGGAAGTCGTTCGACGGCTTCGTCGCGACGCGCGACGTTCACCTGACGCTGAACCAAGGCGAGACCCACGCGGTCATCGGCCCGAACGGCGCGGGCAAAACCACGTTCTTCAATCTGATCACCGGCCACATTCGCCCCGACCGAGGCTCGGTCAATTTCGAAGGTACCGAACTGACCGGCCGCCCGCCGGAAAAGATCGTCCGCATGGGCATCGCCCGGTCGTTTCAGCGCATCAATATCTATCCGCGTCTGAGCGTGTTCGAAAACGTTCAGGTCGCGCTGATCGCGCATAAGCGCCAGCACTGGAACCTGTTCACACCCGGCCGCTCGTTGCACCGCGAGGACACCGCCGATCTGCTGCGTCTGGTCGGGCTCAGCGGCGAAGCCATCGAGGTTGCTGGCGAACTCAGCTACGGCAAGCAAAAGCAACTGGAACTTGCCATCGCTTTGGCGGCGCAACCGCGGCTGTTGCTGCTGGATGAGCCGACCGCCGGCATGTCGCCGCACGAAACGGCGGACGCGATCGCGTTGATCCGCGACATCGTCAAAGCGCGCGGCCTGACGCTGCTGTTCACCGAACACGATATGTCGGTGGTTTTTGGCATCGCCGAACGAATCTCGGTGCTGCATCACGGCGAGATCATCGCCTCCGGCACGCCCGAGGCGGTGCGCGACGACCCCGAGGTAAGACGCGTGTATCTGGGAGAGCACGCGCATGAGTGAACTTATCGTGGATGCCATCCATACCTCGTACGGACTGAGCCAGGTGCTGTTCGGCGTATCGCTTGAAGTGCGCCAGGGCGAATGTGTCGCGTTGATCGGGCGCAACGGGGTTGGCAAAACCACGACCATACGCTCCATCATCGGGCTGACGCCGCCCAGACAGGGACGGGTGATGTGGAAAGGGCGGGATATTTCAAAATTGCCGGCATACCGGATTTGCCAGGCGGGGATCGGCTTCGTGCCGGAGGACCGCCGCATATTCCCGGAGTTGTCAGTCTGGGAAAACCTGGACATCGCGCGCCGCCCCGGCGTGTGGGGCGAGGCGGAGGTATTCGCGCTGTTCCCCGACCTCGCCGGAATCCGCGACCGGCGCGGCGGCGTCTTGTCCGGCGGACAGCAACAGATGTTGACGATCGCCCGGACCCTGATGGGCAATCCGGAATTGCTGCTGCTGGATGAGCCGTCCGAGGGGCTGGCGCCGCTGATCGTCGAGCAACTGCGGGACAAGGTCGGACAACTGAAAGCGCGGGGATTGTCGATCGTGCTCGCCGAACAGAACCTGGAGTTCGTGATGGCGTTGGCGGACCGGGTTTATATCCTGGAGAAGGGCGAGGTCCGCTACACCGGCACCCCCGCGGATTTGCGCGCGAACGATGGGATCGTGAAACAATATCTGACGGTGTGATGCCACCGCGCAAAAAATTTATGTGGTATCCTCCCCCGTCGTCATGGCCCGGCTCGTCCGGGCCACCCATTCCAGAACAGTGCCGCGACCGGTGGCCCGGACGAGCCGGGCCATGACGACGGGGGATGGTTCGAGAGTCAGGGTTCAGGCGCGGCCCATCGGACCGCGCCCGTTACCAATCACGCCGCCTCGGCGAGTGCCCCGTTGATCGTCAGGCCGTTGTTGCCGGCTGAGATATGCACGGTCTCGCCTTCCTTCACGCCACCTTCCAGGATCATCCCCGCAAGCTGGTTCTGCAACGACCGCTGGATCACCCGTTTTAACGGCCGGGCGCCATAAACGCTGTCGTAGCCTTCGTTCGCGAGCCAGGCCGTCGCTGCCTGATCCAGTTGCAGACCGATCTTCCGATCCGCCAGCAGCGATGTCAGGTGCCGCAACTGGATCGCCACGATGTTGCTCATGTCGGCGCGTTGCAGACGGCGGAACAGGATGATCTCATCCAGCCGGTTCAGGAACTCCGGCCGGAAATGCGCCCGCACGTGCTGCATCACCTGGCCTTGCATCAACGCGGCCGGTTCGCCTTCGGCCTGCGCCGCCAGCACCTCCGAGCCAAGGTTCGAGGTCAGCACGATGATCGTGTTCTTGAAGTCAACCGTGCGGCCCTGACCATCGGTCAGACGGCCATCGTCCAGCACCTGCAGCAACACGTTGAACACGTCCTCGTGCGCTTTCTCGACCTCATCGAACAAAATCACTTGATAGGGCCGGCGGCGGACGGCTTCGGTCAGCATGCCGCCCTCATCGTAACCGACGTAACCAGGCGGCGCGCCGATCAGGCGGGACACGGCGTGCTTCTCCATGTACTCGCTCATATCGATCCGCACCATGGCCTTTTCGTCGTCGAAGAGAAACTCGGCCAGCGCTTTGGTGAGTTCTGTCTTGCCGACGCCGGTCGGTCCCAGGAACAAGAAACTGCCGATCGGACGGTTGGGATCCTGTAAGCCGGCGCGGGCGCGGCGTACCGCGTTGGCGACGGCTTTGAGCGCCTCCTCCTGACCGATGACCCGCTTGCGCAGCTCGTCCTCCATACGCAACAGTTTACCCCGTTCGCCTTCCAGCATCTTGTCCACGGGAACGCCGGTCCAGCGAGACACGACCGCGGCGATGCCTTCCTCGGTCACCGCTTCGTTGACCAGCTTGCCGTCGCCCGTTTCCTTCAACTTGAACTCAAGCGCCGGGATCACGCCGTAGACCAACTCGGACGCGCGCGTGAGATCGCCGTTGCGTTGCGCCACTTCGGCCTCGCCGCGCGCCTGATCCAGCCGCTCCTTCAGCTTCTGGGTTTCCTGGAGTTGATCCTTCTCCGCTTTCCACGCTGCCGTCATGGCGTCGGACTTTTCCTCGACGTCGGCCAGCTCCTTCTCCAGCCGGACCAGACGGTCCTTCGACGCCGTGTCGCTTTCTTTCGCGAGCGCCACCCGCTCGATCTTCAATTGAATGACGCGGCGGTCGAGTTCGTCCAATGCTTCCGGCTTGCTATCGACCTGCATGCGCAGACGGCTGCCGGCTTCGTCCATGAGGTCGATCGCCTTGTCCGGCAGAAACCGGTCAGTGATGTAACGGTTCGACAGAGTCGCCGCCGCCACCAGCGCGCCATCCGTGATCCGCACCCCATGATGCAGCTCGTACTTCTCCTTGATGCCCCGAAGAATGCTGATCGTGTCCTCGACCGAGGGTTCGCCGACGAAGACCGGCTGAAAACGCCGCGCCAACGCAGCGTCTTTCTCCACATGCTTGCGATATTCCTTCAGCGTGGTCGCGCCAATGCAATGCAACGTCCCGCGGGCGAGCTCCGGCTTGATCAGGTTCGATGCGTCCATCGCGCCCTCCGACGCGCCCGCGCCGACCAAGGTGTGCATCTCGTCGATGAACAGAACGATCTCGCCGTGCGCGGATTCGATCTCCTTCAGCACCGCTTTCAGCCGTTCCTCGAACTCGCCACGATATTTCGATCCCGCGATCATGGCGCCAAGGTCCAGCGACAACAGTTTCTTGTTCTTCAACGCCTCAGGCACGTCGCCGTTGACGATGCGCAGCGCGAGGCCCTCGACAATCGCGGTCTTGCCGACGCCGGGCTCGCCGATCAGCACCGGATTGTTTTTGGTGCGGCGGGCCAGAACCTGGATGGCGCGGCGGATTTCCTCGTCGCGGCCGATCACCGGGTCGAGCTTGCCTTCGCGGGCGATCGCGGTGACGTCGCGGGCGTATTTCTTCAGCGCCTCGAACCCCGCTTCGGCGTTCTGGCTATCGACCTTGCGGCCTTTGCGCATGTCCGCGACGGCCTTATCCAACGCCTGCGCGGTGGCGCCCGCCGCTTTCAGGGCTTTCCCCGCCGGGGTATCCGACGCGGCCAGCGCGACCAGCAGCCGGTCCTGCGCGACATACTCGTCGCCCGCTTTGGTCGCGGTCTGTTGCGCGCTGTCCAGCACGCGGACGAGTTCTGGCGTGATCTGAGGCTGGCCCGCGCCCGCGCCTTGTACTTTTGGGGTCCGGGCGATCTCGGCCTCGACAGCGGTTTGAGCCGCCTTCGGATCGCCTCCCGCGGCGCGGATCAGACCGGCGGCGGCACCCTCGTCGTCATCCAGCAAGGCCTTCAGCAGATGTTCCGGCGTGATCCGCTGATGGAACTCCCGGATCGCGATGGTGCTGGCGGCCTGCAGGAAACCGCGGGTCCGCTCAGTGAATTTCTCGATATCCATGCATATGTCCCTTTTCGTAGGCAACGCCCCGGCCCCACCCCTACACAGGCGATAAGATCGCGGCTTTGATCTGAATCTGGGTCGTATCAGCCCGTGCCTCAAGAGGGAGTCAGACATGCGCGTCGAATATCTGTACCGTTATCCGGTCAAAGGTCTGACCGCCGAGGCTTTGGAGTCCGCCGAGGTTGAGACGGATGGCTGCATTCCCTGGGACCGGGCCTTCGCGCTCGCGCAAGGAGATTCGGGTTTCGACCCCGCCGCGCCGCGCTGGCTGCAAAAGGCCAATTTCATGTGCCATGCGCGGAACGCGAAGATCGCGGCACTGGCGTCGTTTTTCGAGCCCAGGGATGGGACTCTGACGATTCGCGCGCCGGACGGGAGCGGGGTGTCGGCGAATGCGCTGTCGGAAGCCGGGCGCGCGCGGCTCTCGGCGTTCCTGACGTCGTGGCTTGGGGAAGACGCCAGAGGGGTGCCCGCGTTCCAGCACGTGCCGGGTCACTCCTTCTGCGACCAGCGGGAAAAAGTGGTCAGCCTGATCAACATGGCGAGCCTGCACGATTTTGAGGCCAAGGTGGGCGCGCGGCGCCATCGCCGCCGATTCCGCGCGAATGTCTGGTTCAGCGGCGCGGCGCCCTGGGCGGAGCGGACCTGGGTTGGACAGGAAATTCAGCTTGGCGGCGCGGTGCTGCGCATTACCAAGGGGATCGTGCGCTGCCCAGCGACCGAGGTTAATCCAGAAACCGCCGAGCGCGACGCGAATCCCGTCGAGGAATTGCGCCATCACTACGGTCACACCGAGCTTGGCATTCACGCGAAAGTGGTCGAAGGGGGCCGATTCGCCATTGGCGACGCGCTTGAAATCCTGGGGGATTGATCGAGACGATGCCTGCCCGGGAGCCATGCCCGATGGCCGCGAAAGCTCCAATACGAGGAAGCAGAGCTGTCGGGACCGGGTTCACGGGGAGACGCTGAAACCAGCCCCGACATCGTCTGAAGCAAGGTGTTGGGGACCACCTTGGGATCAATGACTAGCGCCGCCAGGGCGCAGTGTCAATCGTAAAAATAATTAAATCGTCCAGAAATTAGACGATTTCGTTCCCAGCCATTCCATCGGCTTAACCGAACCGGGTACCAATTCCAGACCCCCGTCAACACTCGCGTTCGAGTTGGGCCGCCGCACGAGATCGGAAATTCGAGACGTGAATGCAGCTGGATCGAGCTCCACCGCGACACGCGCCAGAGCTGCTTCACGCCGGCGCGCCCACAAGGCGGAGTCGCGGTACAATGCGATCACCCGCGTCGCGAACCCGGCCGCGTCCGTCGCGTCGGCGGCACCGATCGTGTCGTCGTCATGCCAGCCCAATTGACGGGCGAGGAG
Source organism: Acetobacteraceae bacterium (assembly GCA_009693865.1). GTDB lineage: Bacteria > Pseudomonadota > Alphaproteobacteria > Acetobacterales > Acetobacteraceae > Rhodopila. Next base: position 44,527 of record SHWL01000009.1, read on the forward strand.
CGAGGTCGTGACGACCGGAACACCCAACGCGGCGGCTTCATGCACCTTGTAAGGGATGCCAGCGGCGAAGCGCGCGGGCGCGACGAACACGCGGTGGGTGTTATAAAGCGGGGTCAGGTCGGGGACCGGCCCTCGCAACGTCACCCGCGGGTGGGCGTTGAACCGGTCGAGCGTGACGCCAGGCGCGATATAACCGGCCACGGTCAGGCGGGTTTCCCAACGCAGCGCCTGCTCGATCAATGGCAGCACCTCCTCGATGAACCAGACGAGGCCATCATGGTTCGGGTGATCCATGCCGTGAAACGCCCCGGCGAATAACATGCCCGAGCGCTCCAGGAACGCGGCCGGGGTCGGGCTGGCGGCGATGGAATGGCCGACGATGGCGATTGGGCCCATGTGGCGCGGGCGAATGATCCCGGCCTCCGCCTCGGTCACCGCGACGACCTCCATGGATTGGTCCAGGTGGGTGAATTCGTCGCGCAGCGCCGCGTCCAGATCGAAGCTCTGGCCCGTTACCGCCGCCTGCTCCGCCTTCCTCACCGAGGCCACTGCTTCAGTATCGACCACGATCCGTGGCGGGCGCGCTTCCCGCCTGACGGCGCCCTCCAGCGTTTCGTGGATCTTATCCAGGTTATGGGTGCGCGCGACCCAGATCACGTCGTAAGCACCACGCCTCGCCTCCATGAAAGCGGCGAAATCGGCGGCCGTATGGTCGCGCATCACCTCCACGGTGTCCGGCAGCTCCGCCCGGATCGTTGCCAACGGGAAGGGGCTGGCCGCCATGGGAAAGACCGTCACGTCGGCGCCAGAAGCCACCATGGCGCGAATGATGTCGTTCGACCGGACGAAACCGGATCCGATCCGCCGGAGGGGCGTGGAATCCTCAATGAACAGAATCCGCTGACGTCCGCGATCGGGCGAGCGCGCACGGACGATCGCACCAGGGCTGGCATCTTCCCGCGCGGTGAGGAAATCCCGGTGGGCCGCGGCGAATTCGGCCTGCCCATTGGGAATGCGATGGTCCGGCAGAGAGGTCATGAACGCGAGCGCGTCGGGATCGAAAATCACCCGGAAACCCGCCTCATGGATGCGCGCGCAAAGATCGGCCGCGTCATGGGTGGTCCCGGCAACCCCGGCCGCGGGTTCCGGCAGCGATGAAAGGATCTCGCGCCGCGCCATCAGGAACAAGGTCGAACAAAAATCCGTGCCGCGGACAAAGTTCGCCTCCGGCGCCAGCGGCGACTCATCCTGGAGATAGGCCTGAAGCGAGCCGTCGCGCCAGATGATGCCGCCCGCTTCGAGCAGGAGGCCGTGCGGCTGGACAAGGCGGCCTCCGACCGCGCCGATTCCCGGATCGGCGGCCAATCGGGCGAGCGCGGCGTCCAGGGCGCCCGGCGACAATTCCAGTCCATCGCCGAGAAAAAGGATCATGCTGGCGGACGCGCAAACCAGACCTGCTTCACGCGCGGCGGCATCCGTCAGTACGGTACTGAACCGGAGGACCGTGGCGCCGGTTACATGAGATTCGATGTCGGCCCCCGGGATCGCGGGGCCGGATTGAATCAGGATGAGATCGATTTCACCGCGGAACTGGGCGCGCAGCGACGCCAACGAAATCAGGGTTTCCGCGAAATGGTTTCGCACCGCCATGACCACGCTGAGCGCCGGCGTGCCGCCGTGGCTGAAATCCAACTTGTATCTGACAAGCGCCGGCCAGATCGCGGCGGACTTCCGCTGATACAACATGATGGCCTGGGCCGCCGTGAGCGTTATCTCCTCCGGTGGAAGCCCAGAAAGACCGGCCGCGTGACCGATCGCGATCCAATGCGAGAAGGCATCCCGTGCGCGCCCGGTTTCGAGATCCGCCTGGACCTCGGTCTGGGTTGCGTACCACGCAAGGTCGAGGCCGGGATGTGGGGACCTCCCCTCCTCCAGCCCAAATGCGAGGAAATGGGCAAAGCCGTTGCGGAAACCCTCAGGTCCGGCGGCTTTCGCGACACCGGGATTGCGCGAGAGATACCAGGTTTCGGAAAACCAGGGTGAGGGATCGAATTCGCCCGGTGTCTCGTTGCAGAGATAGTGTTCCAGCAGTGTACGATAGCGTCCTTCGGCGACGGCCTGTACCGCGTCGGGATAGCGGTCGCGATACCAGTCCGGATCGAACAGGACAGAGGGCCGCCGCTCGGGCGCGCCGCGGTCCAGGCCGGTCAAAAAATGCAGGAAAGGATTGGCCTCGGCGGCGGCCGCTTCTTCCGGACCGAGCGACACGAGATACACAATTGGATCGAACAGAGCATGCCCGATCCGCTTCTCGGCGGCTCCGAACTGCAAATAGTGGTCGTAAAGATCAAGGAGACCAGCTTCCGCCAGTACGTCCTCGGTCAGGACCGGGTAACGGCGCTGGTATTCCACGGGGTCGAACGACCACAGGGGCGACCTGAGAGTGTGCGGGCCCCGGCACCAGGCGTCGAACGCGGACGTGACCGACCCCGCGTAGATCAGATCCTGAATTCCCGGCCACGCGCGACGTTGCCAGGCCTCATCGAAAAATCGATTGGGAGAATGACTTTGCGCCTGGCCCAGAGAGAGATGCCACTCCAGCACTTCCTCCGCGGTCCCTTCCGGGACGTCTGGATAACGCGCCCGGTACCATTCCGGATCGAACACCGCCCATGGCGTGGACGCGGCCGCTCCCGCCTGGTCGGGGAGCCGGAGGGTGTCGCGCGCTGACCGGCCATAAACTTCCATCGTTGCTCCTCGCCTTGCCGAGCGGCGTCAGAGGAACAGGATATCGGCTGTTCTCATTCGAATGTGCACTCCGCCGAGGGATCAGATGCGCCGTTTGTCGTGGACCACTCCGCTGCGCCGCAGAGCCTCGATCTCCGCCTCCGAATAACCCAGCTGGCCTAAAATTTCCCCGCCATGCTGGGCGAATTTGGGCGGCGGGCGACGGGTGCCGCCCGGGGTGCGGCTGAACTTGATTGGGGTGCCGATGCCTTTGTACCAGTCCAGCTCGGTGACCATGTCGCGGTGGACCGTATGCTCGGCGGCGGTCGATTGATCGACCGGCAGCACGGGTCCCGCCGGAACACCGTTGCGGATCAGTTTGATGGCGATTTCGTTGCCGTCGTGTTCGGCGAAGGCGGCGCGCAACACCTCGCTCAAGGCGGCGCGATTGATGCTGCGCTGGCCGTTGTCGCTGTATCGTGGATCGTCCGCCATTTCAGGGCGGCCCAAAAGCTCGCACAATTTTCGAAATTGTCCGTTGTTGCCTGACGCGATGAAGATATCGCAGGTCCTGGTGGAGTATTTGTCGTACGGTACGAGGTTCGGGTGCGGGTTGCCGGTGCCCGCCGGACGTTTACCGTTCAGGAAGAAGTTGGCCGCCTGTGGGTGGAGCAACGCCATGCCGCAGTCGTACAGCGTCATGTCCAGGTACTGCCCTTGGCCGGATACCGTCCGCTCGTGCAGCGCCATCAGAATACCGATCGCTGAGTAAAGGCCCGTCCCCATATCGACGATCGCCGTGCCCACCCGCAGAGGTCCCGTACTGGCGTCGCCGTTCACGCTCATGAGCCCGACCATCGCCTGCAAAATCGCGTCATAGCCCGGCAAGCCGCCCAGGGGACCATCGCCGCCGAAGCCGGAGATGCGGCAATGGATCAGGCGGGGGAAACGCGCCGACAGCACCTCGTGGTAGCCAAGGCCCCAGCGCTCCATATCGCCCGGCTTGAAGTTTTCGATCAGCACGTCGGCGCCGGCCAGCATCTTCAGGATGATCGCCTGGCCCTCGGGTTTGCGCAGATCGACGGCCATGGCTCGCTTGTTGCGGTTGACGCCGATGAAGTAACTGGCATCGCCCTCGTGGAAGGGAGGGCCCCAGTCGCGGACTTCGTCGCCCTGGGGTGGTTCGACCTTGATGACGTCGGCGCCGTGGTCGGACAGGATCATGGTGCAATAGGGGCCGCCAAGCACACGGGTAAGGTCCACGACCTTGATGCCGGCCAGGGCACCGGCGGATTTCGCCAGACCCTTGCCGGTCGCACCTGGGATATTCGCTCCATCCATCGCGGCGGTCCTTCTGTCTCTCGGATGCCGCGTTTAGCGCTCAGCCTGGGGCTTTGGCCAGACCTGCCGCGCCGATCGATCGCGATCGGGTCGACAAAGGGGAGGCAGGCGCCACCAGGGGTGGGCCGGCCTGCGAACAGGCCGGCCCGGTCCCCTACCGTATCTCGATGTCGACCTTGACTTTTCGGCCAAAGATCATCACCAATAACAGCAGGATGAAAAGATGCGTGAACATCTCCTTTCTCCCGATGGTAGACCGGTGGGCGGATTCCCGCCGGTCTTCACCCTTCTGAAGCCCAGGAGTGAAGGAACCGTTTACGCGGCGGCGCGAACCTCTTCATTGGCTGAGGCTTTAATCATATCGGCGCCCTTTTCCGCGATCATGATGACCCCTGCATTCGTGTTGCCGGACGTGACCGTCGGCATGATCGAGGCATCGATCACCCGCAATCCCGCCATGCCATGCACCCGCAACTGGTCGTCGACCACGGCGAAGGGATCCTGACCCATCTTGCAGGTGCCGATCACGTGGTAGGTCGTTTGCCCATTGGCGCGCGCGAAATCCAGCCACTCTTCGTCGGTCTGGACCTTCTCACCGGGGTTCATCTCGAACGCGCGATATTTGTCCAATACACTGTTGTCGATGATACGGCGGCCGATCTTCATCCCCTCGACCAGCACGCGTCGATCCATCGGATCGGCGAGGTAGTTCGGCCGAATCGCGGGCGCGGCGTTCGGGTCGCTGGTTTTCGCGTGGATTGAGCCTTTCGATTCGGGTCGGCATTGATACACCGTCAGGGTCATCCCCGGCTCACGCTCCAGTTCGCGGGTCTGGGCGTTGCCATAGCTGGCGTGTCCGAAATGAAACTGTACGTCCGGCTCTTCCATGTCAGGTTGAGTCTTCACGAACCCGAACACGATACCCCCGGTGAAGGTCAGTATACCGCGGCGCCGAGTGTAATATTTCAACACTTCCAAAGCCAGAGGGAAGCCGCGGGAACGTTCGTTCAGCGTTACCGGCAGCTTCACGCGCCAGTTCATGCGGGGCGCGTAGTGATCGCGATAATTCTCACCCACGCCTTTCAGTTCGTGTTGTACCGGAATGCCCAGTGAGCTCAGCAATTCGGGTTGGCCGATGCCTGACAGTTCCAGAATGTGCGGCGACTTCACCGCGCCGGCGGCGAGAATGACCTCGCGGCCGCAACGAGCTTCTTTCGCCACGCCGTGCTGAGTATAGGCAACGCCCACGGCGCGCTTGCCGTCCAGAATCACTTTGGTGGTGTATGCGCCGGTCTCGATCTGTAGATTGGGACGACCACGGGCGGGATTCAGGAAACCGCGCGCCGTCGACCACCGTTCGCCGCCTTTTTGGGTCACCTGGTAGTAGCCGAAGCCTTCCTGCTTGCCGTTGTTATAGTCTTTGTTGCGAGGGAAACCTTCCGCCGCCGCCGCGTCGATGAATGCATCCAGCAACTCGGCCCGTTCCACCATGTTCGTGACGTTCAATGGCCCGTCGGTGCCGCGCGAGTCGTCGCCACCCGGTTCGAACCGTTCCGCTTTCTTGAAATACGGCAACACGGACTCGTACGACCAGCCACGGTTCCCGAATTGCGCCCAGGTATTGTAGTCGAGAGGATTGCCGCGGACGTAGAGCATGCCGTTGATGGAACTGGACCCGCCCAATGTCCGGCCTCGCGGGATGGGGATGGAACGATTATGCGCGTTCGGTTCCGGTTCGGTCGTGAAATTCCAGTTGTAGATGGGGCTGTTGAGAAGTTTGGTGAAACCGGCCGGGATGTTGATCCACATGGATTTGTCCGGAGGGCCGGCCTCCAGCAGCAGGACGCGGTTGCTGCTGACTTCCGTCAACCGATTTGCCAGCACGCACCCGGCGGAGCCTGCGCCCACGATGATGTAGTCATAATCGGCCATGACGTTTCCCCGTTATGTCCAGGGTTGCTTACCCAGCTTGCGCCGCCGCGTCCAGGTTGAGAGGATCGCGGAATGGCTGGCCCGACCTCCTTCTCCGCCTGGTCCTTGCTGCGGCGCGCGTTTGGCGGTTCTTGGCCGGAACAATGGCGCTCGCCCGAGCCCCAGGCCGCGTACGACGCGGTGATCGTCGGCGCGGGCGGGCACGGGCTGGCGACGGCGTATTACCTCGCCTCCGAGCACGGTTTTCGACATATCGCCGTGCTGGATAAGGGATGGTTGGGTGGCGGCAATACCGGGCGTAACACGACGATCATCCGGTCGAATTACCTGTGGGATGAAAGCGCGGCGATCTACGAGCATGCGTTGAAGTTGTGGGAGGGACTGTCCCAGGCGCTGAATTATAACGTGATGTACTCACCGCGAGGCGTGATGATGCTGGCGCACAGCCATCACGATGTCCGCGTGTTCCGCCGTCATGTGCATGCGAACCGCGCGCAGGGGATCGACAACGAATGGCTGACGCCGGAGCAGGCGAAGGCCTTCTGTCCGCCGCTCGATATCGGCTCTTCGGTGCGTTATCCGGTGATGGGCGCGGCTTTACAACGGCGCGGCGGGATCGCGCGGCACGACGCGGTGGCCTGGGGATATGCGCGGGCGGCCAGCGCGCTTGGGGTCGACATCGTGCAGAACTGCGAGGTCACCGGGATTGCCCGCGGGCCAGATGGCGCGGTGACCGGTGTCGAAACGACCCGCGGCCCCATTCGCACGCGTAAGATCGGCGTCGTCGCGGCGGGTCATACCAGCGTGCTGATGGCCATGGCCGGCGTGCGCATGCCCTTGGAGTCCTTCCCCTTGCAGGCGCTGGTGTCCGAGCCGATCAAGCCGGTCATGCCCTGCGTGGTCATGTCCAATACGGTCCATGCCTATATCTCCCAATCCGATAAAGGCGAGTTGGTGATCGGGGCGGGCACGGACGCCTACACGTCCTACAGCCAGGCAGGCGGACCGCATATCGCGGCGCACACGCTGGAGGCGATTTGCGAATTGTTTCCGGCGTTCCGCCGTCTGCGTATGTTGCGGAACTGGGGCGGCATCGTGGATTGCACGCCCGACCGCTCGCCGATCGTCGGATCGACCCCGGTGCCCGGCCTGTTCGTCAATTGCGGCTGGGGCACTGGTGGATTCAAGGCGACCCCGGGCTCGGGCCACGTTTTCGCGGCGACCCTCGCGCGCGGCGAGCCGCACCCGATCGCGGCTCCATTCAGTCTGGATCGTTTCCGAACCGGACGTTTGATCGATGAAGCGGCGGCGGCGGCGGTGTCGCACTGATGCTGCTGATTCCCTGTCCCTGGTGCGGTCCCCGGCCAGAGCTGGAATTCCATCATGGCGGTGAGGCGCATATCGCGCGCCCGGAAGATCCCTCCGCGTTGTCCGGCACCGAATGGGCGGCGTTCCTGTATCATCGCGGCAACCCAAAAGGCTCGCATGCGGAACGATGGCGGCACCAACACGGTTGCGGGCGGTTTTTCAATTGCGTTCGCGACACGGTCACGGACCGGATCGTCGTCACCTATAAGCCCGATGAAAAGCGGCCGGCATGACGCAGCCCTTTCGCGCGCCGTCCGGAGGCAGTGTCCGCGGGGACCGGCCCATTCGCTTTACGTTCGATGGTCGGGGGTTCGATGGTTTCGAGGGCGACACCCTGGCCTCGGCGTTGCTGGCGCATGGGGTTCACCTGATTGGCCGTTCCTTTAAATACCATCGCCCTCGCGGGATCATGTCGGCCGGGTCCGAGGAACCGAACGCCCTCGTGACGGTCGACCGGGGTGGCGGCCGCGTCACGCCAAATCTGCGCGCCACAACCGTCGAACTTTACGAGGGACTTATTGCCCGAACGCAAAACGCATGGCCGTCGGTCCGGTTCGATCTGGGGGCAGTGGCGGGATTCGCGGCGCCGTTGCTGGGTGCCGGATTTTACTACAAGACCTTCATGTGGCCTGCTTCATTCTGGAAGCGCATTTATGAACCAGCCATCCGGGCTGCCGCCGGCCTGGGCCGGGCTCCGGCGGCGGCCGATCCAGATCGCTACCTGCATCGATACGCGCATTGCGAGGTGCTCGTCATTGGCGCGGGTCCGGCGGGTTTGGCGGCGGCGAAGGCGGCGCAAGGACGCGTGATCCTCTGCGACGAGCAGGCGGAGGCGGGTGGGTCGTTGCTGTCCCGGCTTGAGACCACGATTGATGGCGTTCCGGCGGCGGCGTGGATCGCGTCCGGGCTCGAAGATCGCGTGACGGTGCTGACGCGCACGACGGCGTTCGGCTGGTATCCCGGTAACACGATCGCATTGGCGCAACGTGTGACGGATCATTTGGCGCGGCCGGATCCCGGGTTGCCGCGAGAACGGCTCTGGCTGGTGCGGGCAAAGCGCGTGGTCATCGCGACCGGCGCGATCGAACGCCCCCAGGTTTTTCCGGGCAACGACCGGCCGGGAATCATGCTCGCGGGAGCGGCGGAGACGTATTTACATCGTTACGGGGTGCTGCCGGGACACAAGATGGTCGTTTCGACCGCGCATGACCGCGCCTGGTTCACGGCTTTTGCCCTGGCGCGCGCCGGGGTCACCATCGCCGGCATTCTGGACCAGCGTCAGGCCGTCGTTGAAGCCTTGCTCAACCAGGCGCGCGACGCGGGCATTCCGGTCTGGACTGGCGCGCGCGTCGTCGGGACGGGTGGCCGCCGCCGGGTTCGTTTCGTCGAAACCGAGGGCGGGCCCGCTGTCATTCCCTGCGACAGCGTTCTGATGTCGGACGGTTGGACTCCGTCGGTCCATCTGTTCTCCCAATCCCGCGGCAAGCTTCGTTTCGATCCGGACAGCGGCGTGTTTCTTCCCGGCGTGTCCGCCGCCGAAGAACAATCCGCCGGCGCGTGTGCCGGGGAATTCGATCTCGCCGCTTGCCTCGCGGCGGGTCATCGCGCGGGCGGAGGTTCGACGCGGACATTCAGTGTCGCGCACGAACCCCGGTTCGGCGCCCCATCGCGCCCTTCACCGGCGCAACCGCACGCCAAAGCCTTTGTCGATTTCCAGAACGATGTCACCACGAAAGACCTGGCCATCGCGGCGAGCGAGGGGTTTCGCGCGATCGAGCACGTAAAACGTTACACCACCGCTGGGATGGCCACGGATCAGGGCAAGACCGGCAATCTGAACGCTCTGGCTACCGTGGCGCAGCTGACGGGTCTGACGATCCCCGATATCGGTTTGACAACGTTCCGTCCACCGTACACGCCGGTTACTTTTGGAACACTCGCGGGCACCTCGCGCGGCGATTTGTTCGACCCGGTGCGCCGCACGCCGATCCACGATCGGGACGCGGTGTTCGAGGACGTAGGGACCTGGAAGCGCGCGCACTATTTTCCTCAGCGTGGCGAAACGATGCACGAGGCCGTGGCGCGGGAATGCCGCGCGGTCCGTGGCGATCTGGGTCTGTTCGACGCCTCCACACTGGGAAAAATCGAGGTCGTGGGACCCGATGCGGCGGCGTTCCTCAACCGCCTCTACCCAGGCGATTTCACCTCGCTGGCCCCTGGCCGTTGCAAATACAGCATCCTTTTGGGCGAGGATGGTTTCATTCGCGACGATGGTGTCATCGCCCGCGTCGCGCCCGACCGGTTCCATGTCACCACGACGACCGGCGGCGCCGCGAGCGTCCTGCATCACATGGAAGACTATCTGCAAACCGAGTTCGCCTCGTTACGCGTCTGGCTGACCTCGACCACCGAGCAATGGGCGGTGATCGCGCTGCAAGGCCCGCGGGCGGCGGAGGCTTTGGCGCCATTCCTCGACGATATCGACCTGACGACAATGCCGCACATGAGCGTGCGCGAAGGTCATTTCGCTGGTGTCCCGGTCCGGTTGTTCCGTGTCAGTTTCTCCGGCGAACTCGGCTTCGAACTCAATCTCCCCGCGGATTTCGGCCGTCCGGCCTGGGACCTGTTGAGAGAGACCGGCGCGACGCGCTACGGCACCGAGACGATGCACGTGCTACGCGCGGAAAAAGGCTTTTTCGTTGCCGGTCAGGAAACCGACGGCACGGTGATCCCGGACGATCTTGGTCTGGGTTGGACGATCGCCCGCCGGAAACCGGATTTCGTGGGCAAACGGTCCTTGGCCCGTCCGGACATGCGGCGGGAGGACCGCTGGCAATTGGTTGGGTTGCTGACCGCCGATCCCGCCGTCGTGCTGGAAGAAGGCGCGCGCGTGACCGGAGCGGATCGCGAATCATTGGGGCATGTTACCTCCGCGTATCGCAGTGCGACCCTCGGCCGATCCATCGCGCTGGCGCTGGTCGCGGCCGGCCGGGGGCGGATCGGCACGACTGTGCGAGTACCGATGCCCGGCGGCGACGTGACGGCGACAGTGACCTCGCCGGTGTTCCACGACCCCTCCGGGGCCCGAATGACCGCCGCCATCGAGCGGCTGCCAGGCCGGGTGACCCGGAATCTCGTTTCCCGGCCAGCGACTGTTCCCACCGTGCAGCCCAGTACGGAGGTGGCAATGACGCTGGTGCCGGCCATGCGCCGCTTCAACGTCAGGACCGGGGTGAATCTTGCGCCACCCCTCCGCGCGGCGGGCCATACCGCACTCTGGCTGGGCCCCGACGAGTTCCTGGTGCTGGACGATAAGCCGCCCCCAATCCAGGCGGATTCTCTCGTCGATGTTTCCCATCGAACCACCGGTATCCGCCTGGAAGGCCCGCGCGCCGCCTGGTGCGTGAATGCATTCTGCGCCCTCGACCTTGGCGATTTCCCCATGGACGCCTGCGCGCGGACACTGTTTGGCAAAGCGGAGATCGTGCTCTGGCGCAGAGGCGAAACCGAGTTCCACATCGAAACCGCGCGATCGTATCTCCCGTACGTTTGGGCCTGTCTGGAAGAAGCGCGCCGGGAATTCCTCCCCGCCGCCGCGCCACGTTAGAGCGTGTTCCGACCTGGTTTCGTCGGCCTCCCCGTCATGGCACGGCCCCCGCCTTCGCAGGGGCAGGCTTTGTCCGGGCCACCTGTTCCGGCATAGTTCCGCGACCGGTGGCCCGGACAAGCCTGGCCATGACGATTTGGAGAATACCGGCCGATGCGACCAGATCGGAAATTGCTCTGGACCCGCCGCGGCGAACGTTACAACGGAGGAAGACGTGGATTTCACAGGCAAGGTTGCCCTGATTACCGGCGCGGGTAACGGCATCGGCCGTGCCGTCGCGCTCGGGTTCGCCAGGCGCGGCGCCCAGGTTGTCGTCGTCGATCGCGACCAGGACGCGGGCGAGGCGACGTCCGGCATCATTCGCCAGCAAGGCGGAAACTCCCTGTTCGTTGCCGCGGATGTCACGAAATCGGCCGACGTCCAGAACTACGTCAAGGCCGCGCTCGATGCGTATGGCCGCATCGATTGTTTCCATAATAACGCGGGAATCGAAGGCTCCATCGCGCCGACAGCCGAATACGACGAGGACATGTTCGACCAGGTCATGGCCGTCAACGTCCGAGGCGTTTTTCTGGGTTTGCGGCACGTGTTGCCGGTCATGATCAGGCAGGAAAGCGGCGCGATCGTAAACACCGCCTCGATCGCGGGCCTCGTGGGCTCGCCGAACATGCCGGCTTACGTCGCGTCGAAACACGCCGTCATTGGACTGACGAAGACCGCCTCGGGAGAGGTCGGGCGGTCCGGCGTGCGGGTGAACGCGGTCTGCCCGGGACCGATCGATACGCGAATGATCCATGCGGTGGAGTCGATGTTGAGTCCCAATGACCCCGGCGGGGTGAGCGCGCGGTATCAACAAAGCATCCCGCTCGGACGCTACGGCCAGCCGGAGGAAGTCGCGAATATCGTGATTTTCCTGTGTTCCAGCCTGGCATCGAACATCACGGGCGCGCAATATGTCGTCGATGGCGGGCGCACCGCGACGGGTGGGGCGGTCAGTAATCCGGGCATTCGCTGACGGCGGCGGCCCGGCTTTGCGTGGTGTTCTGAACACAGCTGGGCGGCTTTGGGCCACGTTGGACGGTCTGGTGAACGACCGCCCGATCAGGGTCGCGGTCACCGGACTGTCGCGGTCCGGCAAGACGGTTTTTCTGACGTCGTTGATCGCGAATTTGCTGGCGATGGGTACGGGCCGTCCCACGTTGCCCGCGTTGCGCGCGCGCATCGATCTGGGTGGGAAGGAACGCCTTCGAAATATCCGCCTGGTGCCCGCGCGCGCCAGCACCACGCCACGCTTCGACTATCCCGGGAAACTGGCCGACATGGCCGCCCCCCAACCGCAATGGCCGGCACGAACCGAAGATCTGGCGGAGATCGAACTGGAACTGGAAATTCGATCGGGCAACGGCATTCTGGGCCAAATCCGCACCCTTACCGGCACACCCAGACTGCGATTGGAACTGCTGGATTATCCGGGCGAGTGGCTGCTTGATCTGCCCTTGCTCAACCAGACCCACTTAAAATGGTCCGCCGAAACATTGGCTCGTCTGCGCGAAAAACCTCGCGCGGACGCCGCCGCGGAATTCCTGGCTTTCATTGCCCATATCGATCCTTCACGCGCCGCCGACGACGCGCTGATCCAACGCGGCCATCGGCTGTATAAAGCGGCCCTGGAACGTTGCCGCTCCGAACACGGTCTGCGTTATTTGCAGCCCGGCCGGTTCCTGACGATGGGCGCGCGCAACGATGCGCCGTTCATGTGGTTTTTTCCGGCGGACAATCTGCCGGCCAGCCCCGCCTCCGGTTCGATCGCCGACCTGCTGAACGCCCGGTTCGAGGCCTACAAGACCGACATGCGCGCGAATTTCTTCGACACCCACTTCCGCGCCTTCGATCGCCAGATCGTGCTCGTGGATACTCTGGGCGCCCTGCACGCCGGCCGCGCCGCATACGAGGACACGGAACACGCCATTGCCGACATCGCCGCCTGCCTCGCCGGCGAGTCGCCGATCCTGCCGCGCTTTCTGGGTGGCGCGGGGATCGAGCGGGTCGCATTCGTCGCGACCAAGGCCGATCATGTGCCGGAGCTGCATCGCGACAACCTTCGTGCGTTGATGCGCGACATGGTGCACCTGGCGGCGACGCACGGGCCGGGCGGTTCCGACACGGTGTCTTACCACGCCGCCGCCTCGGTCGTTTCGACCACGGACGGATGGGCCGACCAACCTGACGGGCATCGCGAACCGGTCGTCTGGGGCCGCAAGATCGGCGAAGCTCAGGCGCGGCCCTACCGGGTTGGCAATGTTCCGATCACTCGCCCGCCGGAGAGTTTCTGGTCGGGCCGGTATTTCGAACTCCCCTCCTTCACCCCGCCCGCGATCGACCCACATGGAGCGAACGGCATTCCGCATCTCGGCCTGGACCGGATCCTGGCCGATCTGATTGGGGACAGACTATGACCGCGTTCCAACCGGGGTTCGTGGGCGACACGAAACCCCCAGACCTGCCACGGCCAGTTTTGACGGAAACGGCGGACGAGCCGCTCAACCCTGGCTTCATCGAGACGACCAGTGCCCCGCCCAAGGCGATGCCCGCGGTCGTCCCGGCGCCTCTCCCGAACCCGGGTCTTGGCGCACTTGGCTGGATCGGCACCGGACTCGGGATCTTGGTCGTGGGCGGCTCGCTGCTGTCGCTGATCGGCTTCGTCGCCGACCAAATGGCTCGTTCCCTCGTCCTCGGCTGGGCCAGCCTTGGAGTCGTGGCCGCGGGTGTAACGGCGGTCGTCTGGGGCGCCGGACGAGAGGTCCGCGCCTACCGCCGCCTGAAGCGGGTAGATGTCTTGCGCGCGCGCCTCCGGCAGCCAGGTCTGCCTGTCGAGTCCGCGCGAGCCGAAAGCGCCGCCTGGCTGCGCACCGTCAGTCACACGCTGTCCGACCCGGATTCCGTCCGGCTGGCTCTGAATGGCTGTGGGACGGCGGAGGAAGTCCGCGCCATGCTCGCCCATCGCGTCGTCGAGCCTTTGCGCGACCAGGCTGGCGCGCTTGCCACCCGCGCCGCCTCGCAAGGTGCGGCGATGGTCGCGATCATTCCGTCCCCGGCGCTGGAGGGGCTCGCCGCCGGGCTGCGCTCGCTGAAACTGATCCGGGAGATCGCCGCGCTATATGGGTTGCGGCCCAGCCTGACGGTGACGCTCGGCCTGGCGCGGCGGGCAGCGGTGACGGCGGCCAGTGTGTACGGGGTGAATGAGATCGCCGCGTCGGCGGCCGCGCATTTTCTGGCCGACGCGCCGGTGCTGCGGTCCATTGCCTCCGCGGCGCCGGGCGCGGGGATCACGGCGCGGCGGATTTATCTTCTGGGCCGGTCGGTGGCCGAGGCCTGTTCGCCTTTGTAACGAGCGGGTTTCAGAATGGTCAACCGCGTCACCCCCACTACGTCATCCACGGACTTGTTCCGGGGACCGGAACCGGCACGGTACCGCGACCGGTCCACGGAACAAGTCCGTGGATGACGTTGAGGGGCATCGTTCGAACCGTAGGGTCGCTGGTATGATTGCTGGTACTATGCCAGTGCGTTTAAACTTTGACTCTCGGCTCCCCCCCCTACCGTCATGGCCCGGCCTGTCCGGGCCACCGGTCGCGGCACTGTGCTGGAATGGGTGGCCCGGACGAGCCGGGCCATGACGGTGGGGGGGGCGGTAGGTCAATCTTTAAGCGCGCTGGTATTACTTGCCATGTTTCCAGTGTCACGCTACCGGTTGATGGCGGCTTTCTGGCGGATTGAACATGACCCATAAAACCATCCGCACTCCGGTGCTGGAGATCGCCTACACGGAAACCGGCCCGGAAGATGGTCCGCCCGTGATCCTGCTGCACGGCTTCCCCGATGACATCCACGCCTATGACGGTGCCACGGGCCCGCTGGCGGCCCAGGGATGGCGGGTGTTGGTCCCGTATCTCAGGGGCTATGGGCCGACACGGTTTCTGTCAGCCGCGACACCTCGCTCGGGCGAGCAGGCCGCGCTTGGCAAGGACCTCCTCGACTTCATGGACGCCCTCTCGATCCCTCGTGCCATCCTGGGTGGCTACGACTGGGGCGGGCGCGCGGCCTGCGTGGTCGCGGCGCTGTGGCCGGAGCGGGTGCGCGCCCTGATGTCGATCAATGGCTACAACATTCAGAACATCTCCGCGGCGCTGAAACCGGCCCCCGCGGAGCAGGAATTGCGCCATTGGTACCAGTGGTATTTCAACACCGAGCGCGGGATCGCGGGCCTGACCGCCAACCGGCACGGCATCTGCAAACTCCTCTGGCGCGTGTGGTCGCCCAACTGGGCTTTCACCGACGCGGTCTACGACCGCACCGCGGAGAGTTTCGAAAATCCCGATTTCGTGGCGGTCGTGATCCAGTCCTACCGCCACCGGCACCAGAACGCGCCCGGCGATCCGGCTCTGGCGCCGATCGAGGCCCGGATCGCCACGCAACCGGCCATCGCTGTCCCCACCATCGTCCTGCACGGGGAGGCCGACGGTGTCGGTCCGGTTGCCGGCTCGGCCAGCCACGCGGGGCACTTTACCCACAGCCATGAACGCCGGGTCATCCCGGTCGCGGGCCATTTCCTGCCCAATGAGGCACCGGAAGCCATCGTTCAGGCCATCATTGACCTTGGGACGCGAAGCTGACGTTCACCCCGGCTTTGGCTCGGCGTGCGCGCCAAAGCCGGGGATGGTCTCGATCGCCTGCCTTACATGCGAGGGCGTGATCAGCCGGGTGCATTCGAACTGACGCGGGGTGTCCCGGTGGCGCGGGCACCAAAGGAAGTCCTTGTGGTCGAACTTATGCCTTGGATCGTTCCAGCATGAGTTGCAGGCATGCCAGTTGATCACTCGGTAGGGCGTCTCGAACTCGTTCGTCGGATGGGTGAACCCGCTGATCAGCACCACGGGACAGCCGGCGGCCCAGGCGAGCCAGGACAGGCCGGAGGAAAGGCCGATGAACAGGGAGGCATGGCGTAGCAGGCGGGCGCGCTCTGCCAGCGGCCGGTCGCCGGTCTGGTCCTCCGCGCCGTTGGGAATTGGGGTCCACATCAGGCCGAACCCGTGCACGGGCTTCTGGTCGACGCAGATGACGCGGTATCCGTGCTCCTTGAGGAAAGCGACGACCTCGCGCCAGCCGTTCGGGTTCGTCCAGTATTTGCAACCGCTGCTGCTCTGCACGGCGATGACGGCATAGGGTTCGTCGATCGGGCGGGTCTCGTCGGGCAGTGCCAGGCGCGGTGCGACCTCCGTGGGGTCGACGCCCAGGATGTAGCCGGCGGTGCGGTGGAGACCGACGAGGCGGAAGTCGGTCGGCTGCCAGTCGTTGGCCTCGTCGCCGAAGAAGACGCCCATGGAATAGGTGGCGTACACGATCTCGGCCAATTGTTGCTCGACCATTTCCTCGTGAGTGACGAGGCGGAGATTGGGATAGGCGTCGCGCAACAGCGGAATGATCAGGCCGGACATCGCGCAGGTGACGCGGCAGGTTGGGAACTTCTCGGCGAACCGGTTCGCGTAGGGAAACCACGCGAGGATGTCGCCAAGCGTGCCGACCGGGAACTGGATCAGCACGTCCTGATGGGCCGGGTCATGGTCGTGGGTCATGACCTCGTTCGGTTCGTCCGGTTTGGCATCGTCGATCGACCAGATTTCGACCCGGAAGCGGACATACCAGCGTTTGGCGGAGTTAACGAAGGCGCCCTGATTCTCGCTTTCGAACAGGATATTGCCGGTGTCGAGGTCGCGCAGGCGGACGCGCCAGCGACCCTCGGTTCGGGGAGGGAGCATTACACGGCAGCCAAGGTTGAAGTCGAAACGGATACCGTCCGGTCCGATCAGGACGGGTGTGGCGGAGGCGGGGGGGTAGGGGGGTTTCGCCTCGGGCTCGGGTCGCGACGATGAGGCGGCAGTGGCGGTGGCGTCCGGGTCATTCGATGGAGTTTCAGCGGTCATCGTCGCTCCGGATGCTCGGCGCCTGAAATGGCTGAAGTCACCGCCGGACTATGAGTCGAACCATCGGCGGGTGTCAAAGCGCGGCATCCCATCGGTGGCCGTGCGGATACGCCGGGATTTCGTCGCTCATGCCCGGCCGGGCCGCGGCTCGAATTCTGCAAATGTCTGCCGTTGCCAACGCAATGGCGCCCGCGTAACGTCCAGGCAAAGCTCGCGAAACATCCTGGATCGTGACATGCCCGTCCCGCCAGAAACGGCCGATCCGGCGCCGGAACAGCCTCGCAAGCCACGACGGCCGCCTCGGACCGCTGACGAGAAGGCAGCCCTGCAAACGGCCATGGACGACGTATGTGGCCAACTGCGGCGACGGGCGTTGGTGCTGAAAAGATGTGCGATATTCGCTTTCGTGGTGACCGTGGTGCTGTTGGGCGCCGGCGGCTGGTTCATCTGGAACGCCGACGACTATGCGCTGGCGCAGTCCAAGGAGCAGTCGGCGGCGCTGGCGACGCAACGCGCGGCGGCCGATGAGCAGGACAAGCGGGTCAAGGAGTTGGAGAAGCAGTTCCTGGCGGCGAAGTCCGCACTGGCCGACCAGATCGCCCTGGGTTGGCCGCCCCGCCGCGTGGGGCAGTCGCTCTACGGCTCAACAATGGCGCCAGACGGCCGCCGCGGCTGGGCCGTGGGCGAGGGCGGCACGATCCTGCGCACCGAGAATGCCGGCGCGTCCTGGCAGACACAGACCGCCGGAACGACGGAGGATTTCAGGTCCGTCCAGATGGCCTCGGACGGGCTGCGCGGCTGGGCCGTGGGCTCGGGCGGCACGATCCTGCGCACCGGGAATGCCGGCGCGTCCTGGCAGACACAGACCGCCGGAACGACGAACAATCTCTGGTCCATCCAGATGGCCTC
>SHWL01000109.1 GCA_009693865.1 Acetobacteraceae bacterium
CCGGCGTTCATGAGTGAGCCCTCCCCGGACAAGGGTCGGGCAAACCGCCACCAACTTCAAACCGACACCACCCAAAATCGTCGAAAAACCGTTATAGGTCAGACACTTCGGAACGGTTCGTTCGGAAAACTCCGGACAGTAGTGATCGTCTTTGTCGATGACCGTGCGAAAGATGGTGCATGGACCGTGCTGCGGGAATTGGCCCAGACCGACCCACGCGTGGTCGCGATTCGCATGTCGCGAAACGTGGGACAGCAGCTTGCCATCACTGCTGGGATCGAGCAGTGCGCCGGAAATCGCGCTGTGGTCATGGATTGCGACCTGCAAGATCCGCCCGAAGCGATCCCCGCGCTTTATGCCCGCGCCCGCGAGGGGTTCGATATTGTGTTCGCGAAACGTAAAAGCGATCACCAATCCGCTGGGCGGGTGCTGGCAAATCGTCTTTATTTCGCGATGCTTGGGTTCGTTTCAGGCCGCCCCTTCGACGGTGAGCTTGGCGCTTTCAGTATCATTTCTCGCCGAACGATGCAGGCGTTTCTGCAATTTTCAGAACGTGACCGGCATTATCTGATGATTCTTTATGAGGTGGGATTCGAAAGCTCCGTGATCGAATATGAACGCGCAATTCGCCGCTCGGGTCAGTCGAGTTACAGCATCAGCGATCTGCTCGCGCATGCATTGTCGGGATTGTTCTTTACCACGACCAGGCTGTTATATTGGGTGATCTATGCCGGTACAGCGCTCGCCGGATCAGGTGTGCTGCTGGCGTTCACGCTCGTACTGCAGTTCTATGTCGGCGGAGCAATGCCGGGTTGGACAAGTCTCATTGTCGTTCAACTGGTTGTCGGCGGTGTCATCGCGCTTTGTGTCGGCGTAACCGGTCTTTACGTGGGAAGAATATTTGAGGAGGTGCAACGCCGTCCCCTGTACTTCGTGCAGGACCGCCTGGATCATCGTGTGCGCGCCGACATCCATTCTCAACCATTTGAACGTGCTGACTTACCATGAGAATCGGATTCAATCGGCCGGCGCTCGCTGGCAACGAGCTTGAATATATCAGGGAGGCGCTTGCGAAAGCACACACCGCGGGAGACGGCAGTTTCACGCGCCGGTGTAACGTGTTTTTGGAGAATTTGCTGGGCGCGCCAAAGGCGCTGCTGACCCACTCCTGCACCGCCGCGCTTGAGATGGCGGCAATACTGTTTGACCTCGGGCCTGGCGACGAGGTGATCATGCCATCCTTTACATTTGTCTCCACTGCCAATGCGGTCGTGTTGCGGGGCGCGGTGCCCGTCTTCGTCGATATTCGCCCGGATACGCTGAATATCGACGAAGGTTTGATCGAAAACGCGATCACACCACGCACCAAGGCGATTTTCGTGGTGCACTACGCGGGTGTCGGATGCGAGATGAACGGCATCATGGCCATCGCGGACCGGCATGGCCTGCTGGTCGCGGAAGATGCGGCACAGGGGTTGATGTCGCGGTACAGGGGGCGGCCGCTTGGCGGTATCGGACATCTGGCCGCGATCAGCTTTCACGAAACAAAAAATATCATTTCTGGTGAAGGTGGCGCGCTCATCGTGAATGACGCGCGCTTTGCCGCGCGCGCGGAGATTATCCGGGAAAAGGGAACCAACCGCGGCAGTTTCTTCCGCGGTGAGGTGGATAAATACACGTGGGTGGATATCGGTTCATCTTACCTGCCAAGCGACATGATCGCCGCGTTCCTCCTGGCCCAATTCGAACATTCCGAGCGCCTGTTGGCGGAACGGCGGGAGCTTTGGGGACGTTACCACGCCGGATTTGCCGAACTTGAGGGACGCGAGTTATGCCGTCGCCCCATCGTCCCAGCTGGCTGCGATCACAACGCCCACCTCTATTATCTTGTGCTGCCGTTGGCGGAAACTCGCGACTCGCTGATCGCCGCTTTACGAGCCGATGGCATCCAGGCGCCATTTCATTACGTGCCCCTTCACAGTTCGCCGGCGGGACTGCGATATGGTCGAACCTCTGGTTCGTTGAAAAACACAGAGAATCTCGCGAGGCGTTTGGTTCGTCTGCCACTTTGGTACGGAATGACCGCGGAGCCTGATCGGGTCCTCGATCGTGTGCACGCTCTTCTCGAACGTTAGCTTACCGATGATTGTGCGCCAACCAATGGTCAACGCCTCGCCGTCGAACCGGCGCGGCTTGTCGCGCGTCAGGCGGGCGCGCGATTCTAAACTATCTCTGGCGCGGATTTGGTCGTGTCCGGCTCTGGGCTCGAACAGGTGTCCCGATGGGCAGCGATGCTTCTGTTTGCACCAAGGCCATGGTTCGCCGTTCAATTCGATCAAGGATTTTGTACGACTTACCACCCACGGTCGACTCACGGTGTTTCGCGCATCCCGCCATCGTTCACAAACAGGGAGCTTCAAGAACCGTGAAACCACCTGTTGAGCCTGTTGTCCAGCCGATGGCTATGACTCCTGGGGCATCGGCAAGATCTTTCGGTCGGCTCCAGGTCATTCGAAGTTCGCTTGTCGCGGTACACATCCTGTTTTTCTTCGTGCTTTCGTACCATGCGTTTGGCCGCAATCTCGATAAATTGTTCGTTGGCATCGACGGGGCATATATGCTGACGCTTGCTGCTCATTTATTTGTTTGGACGCCTGCGGCCGCTGGTTTCTTCGTCGATCCGTTCCAGGGATTGGGCGACGTGTGGTTTAACCTCAACGCGTGGCTGATTCCTGGTTATCTTGTGCCACACCTCCTGCTGGGTCAAGGTAATGAATTCGGTGCCCCATTTCGAGTGTTGGCTTACGCGGTCTTCGCGCTTGAACTATTCCTATCAACGCTGTTCCTGGCCCGCTCAATCGGCCTCGGCTGGGTTGCCGCGGTCCTTGGCGCATGGTCAATGCCACTTCTCGCCATGCCTTATTTTGGCTCAACTTATACTTTGCTCTATCCGATTTTCGAACTTACACCGCAGATCGCGACAGCGACCTCGGAGGCTTTTCTTCTGGTTGGCATGATTTCCCGGATTGGACGGAAGCGAGGAAGCCTGTGGCACCACTGCATTCTATTTCTGGGGATCGCCGGTTTATCCGGACATTTCGTTCTCGCGTACCCCACGGTTACGCTGCTGGCGGCGCCGTTCCTTGCGTTTACCGGTCTTGGATTCGTCATCGGGGGAATCGAATGGCGAGAAATCAAGATCAAAATAATCGCGATCGGTAGCGTTTTGATTTTTCTACTCGCCGCGGGTTTCGCTGAGTTTGTATTAGGGATATTCAGCTACTCAGCGAGCGTCTTCTGGGGTTCCGACTTTGAAGGTCTGCGTCAATACTGGTATTTTGGATCGATTCTCTTCCACGGCGAGGCATTGTTTGGCCCAGCTGGCCGAATCCTTTTTTTGTGCGGCGTCGCGGGCCTGACGCTTGCAGCGGTATCGACCGACCGCCGGCTTCGGAGTCTCAGTTTGGCCTACTTGGCCCTTGTAGCGTTCATCCTTCTCGCGGCGACGGCCAACGCGCTCATGGATCTCTGGCCAGGGCCGGCGCCTCTCTACTTCGAACTGATGATGTGGCCCATTTACGCGATCTTCGCGGCGCGGCTCGTCACGTCCGCTGTGTCAGGAGGCTGGCGGCTATGTACATCAAGGATTACCCGTGTGCCACTTGTCAGTCATTGGGTGGCGGGATGGGAAACCGCTTGTATCCTTCCACTCGCGGCTATTACCGCCATGATCGTACAGAGCTTTCCCGAGAGATCAGCTGGGCCTGGCATCTGGCCAGCACCTGGAGCAAGTCGACCGATCGTTAAAGCGTTGCAAGAAGCTATCGGTATTAGCCCCGGAGACCCGTTTCGTGGACGAGTATTGACACTCCAGGCCCTGGGCAAAGCCGAGTCGGTTGTGTGGTATGACTTCGTTGCTCTCGATACGAAACGCGCCCAGGCGGCGGGAAATGACTACCACCATATTGGACTTTGGACGAACGGCATCCCGACCGTCCTTGAGTACAACTCGACCATGTCGCCAGCGTTCTTTCGCCTGGCGACCCGGCTGTTAGCGCGCCCAGGGGACAAGCAAGCGCGCAGCGTACTGGTGCTGCGGCAAGCCAATGCGCGTATTCTTGGGCTGCTCGGCGTTCGCTATGTCATCGCGGACGAGCCTCTGCCTCTTCAACTTGTTCTGTCAGAATCGACCGGGAATGACGAAACGCTCCGGCTGTACGAGGTGCCAAACGTGAATCAGGGAACATACTCACCCCTGGAACTTCGAACCGTGCGCTCATTCGAGGAGGCGATCGTCTGGCTGGACGACCCCGCGCATGATCTTACCCGCACGGCGGTGATAATTGGAGATCAGGGACGTGAGCTTACCACGACACCGCTGACATCTGTCACGGCTTCCTCGATTCATATGATACCGGGTGGAATGATCATTGAGGCGACAGCACCTGGCACCGCTCTTCTTGTCGTACCATTCGAGTTCAGCCATTGCCTGGACCTGCGCACTCGACGCCCGTCACTTATTCCGCCACGCGTATTGCGCGTCGACGCGATTGAGATTGGCATCTTGTTCACTGGCCAACTCGATGTCGAAGTCAGTTACTTTACCGGGCCATTCGACCGTTCAGGGTGCCGGGTGCGCGACGCGCGTGAGTTTCGGCGACTCCTGGTACCGCCACCGAAATAGACCTCCTCGGCGTTGACGATGGCTCCGCGATGTGACCGGCGACCGAATTCAGCCTATCGGCACGCGCCCGATAGCGAGGCAGCTCGTACCAAACGGTAATTGACCGCCTCGCGCCAGAAAGCGCGCCTCGGCGGCCAGGATTGCTGTCGCCAGTGGCGCCAGAACACTGCCCTTGCCGTGGTCGCGGTCATGGCGCTGCTGGTTCCAACGTGGGCGCACGCCAAGACGCGCCGGCAATGCCCGGACCAACAGCACGGGCAGCGCCAGCGGCGCCATGAAATAACTAACCCGGAGTATCTCAAAGCCTGATGTTCGGAGCAGCGCGCTCATCATTTTCCGCGTATAACGACGGAAGTGACCCGACAGAACGTCATCGGCGGAAAACATCGACTGAAACGCCGGGACCGTGAGAACGACCAATCCGCCCGGCGGCAGGATGGAGCGAACACCGCTGAGCGTTCCCGCATCATCCTCGATATGTTCGATAACGTCGAACAAGCCCGCGATACGGAAGCGGCCGGGGATGAATAATGATGGTTCGAATGTAGCGCATATGACATCGGCGATGCCTCGGGCGCGCGCGTTTCGGCTTCCGGTCTCATTTGGTTCCAATAGTGTGACCGCGTAGCCTGCGGCCTCCAGCCCCCGCGCGACATAGCCGTTGCCACCTCCGATATCCAGCATACGGGCAGGCGGTGGCATCAGGGTAAGAAGCGCATCGGCGACGACGCGGTTGCGATGCGCGAACCAAAAAGACCCGTCCTCCAGAGCGAAGCAATTCTGGCTGCCCTCGTCCGGATAGGACACCAGCCGCTTCGTGGGAGTTCTCCAGATATCGTCGTCGCCGCGGGCCAGCAGCTGTTCGTTCCAGGGACGCTCAAGTGAATTGCTCAACGCTATCCCACCCAGAGTGGTCGCCTCAGGATCAAGAGGCACGGTCAATTCTAGCGCAATGGCTGTTCGGAGACCAGACGCGTGCAACCGTAACAGCACGCGGTCAGCCATCCGCTGCCGGATCGCGCATGACCACAACGCCGGAAACGGCGCTCCCGCCCACACACCGTCCCGATCCGCGTATCAGGCGGACAGCGCCTGAGGCTCGGTGCGTTCCCGCTTCACCAGCAACTTATTGAGCGCATGCACATAAGCGCGAGCCGAGGCGACGATCGTGTCTGTATCGGCGCCCTGGCCATCGACCAGCTTCCCGTTTTCTTCCAGCCGCACCGTCGTCTTCGCCTGGGCGTCAGTGCCCTCGGTGATCGCGCCAATGGAGAACAGGACAAGATTGGCGGTGTGCGGAAATATCGCCTGGATCGCCTTGAACGTCGCATCGACCGGGCCATCGCCGCCCGCACTGCCGGAGTGGACCACGCCATCGATTTCCAGCTCCAGATCCGCATGCGGTTGCCGCTTGGAGCCGGAAGTGACGTCCAGAGAAACGAACCTGATCCGCTCGTGATCGCGCATCACCTCGTCATCTACCAACGCCACGATGTCGTCATCGAACACGACTTTCTTGCGGTCGGCCAGGTCCTTGAAGCGGCGGAACGCGTCGTTCAACTGATTGTCGCCAATCTTGTAACCCAGAGTGTTCAGCTTGTCGCGAAACGCGGCGCGGCCGGAGTGCTTGCCCAGAACCAATGAGTTCTTGGCCCAGCCAACGCTTTCGGGAGTCATGATTTCATACGTGGCGGCGTTCTTCAGGACGCCGTCCTGATGAATCCCCGCCTCATGCGCGAAGGCATTGCGTCCGACGATCGCCTTGTTCGGCTGCACGTCGAAGCCGGTGACGGTGGCAAGCAGTCTGGACAGTCGCAGCAGATGCGTGGTCTGGATGTTGTTCGTGTATGGCATCGCATCCGGGCGGGTGCGAATGGCCATCACGATCTCCTCCAGCGAGGCGTTGCCGGCGCGTTCGCCGATGCCATTGATGGTGGATTCGATCTGGCGCGCGCCGGCGCGGACCGCCGCCAGCGTGTTGGCGACACCCATACCCAAATCGTTATGATTGTGAGTGGACAGGATGACGTTCTCGATACTGGGGACATTGGCGCGGATGTACGAGTACATCTTTTCCATGTCCTCAGGCATCGCGTAGCCCACGGTATCCGGCAGGTTGATCGTGGTGGCGCCGGCCTCGATCGCGGCCTGGACGCAACGTGCCAGGAACGCGAAGTCGGAGCGTGTGGCATCCTCGGCCGACCATTCCACGTCGTCGGCGTGCTGGCGGGCGAGCTTGACCGATTCAACCGTCGCGGTGATGACCTCGTCCGGTTCCAGGCGCAGCTTATACTTCATGTGCAGGTCGCTGGTGGCGATGACGATATGGATGCGTTTCCGTTTCGCGCTCTTCAACGCGTTCGCGGCCGCCATCACATCCTGGGCCCCCGCGCGGGCGAGGCTGGCCAGGACCGGGCTATCGGCGCGCTGGCCAATCGTTTCCGAGATGGTCTTGACGCTTTCAAAGTCGCCGGGAGAGGCGATGGCAAAGCCCGCCTCCAGAACGTCGACGCCGAGTTCGGTCAGGGCCTCGGCCATGCGGACCTTCTCATTCAGGTTCATCGAGAAGCCGGGGGATTGTTCGCCATCGCGCAGCGTGGTGTCGAAGATGATGACGCGGCCGGGTTCCAGCGTGCCGAAGCTGGGATGATTGATGGGCATTGCCTGATTCTCCTGGATTTTGAACACACGACTTTCCTCAGGGTTCCCCTGAGCGATGCCGGCGTTCACTGACCCGGCGAGGCGCTCAGGGGTGAGTAAGTCGAAGGAGGAGGTCGGACCGGCGCGGCAACGCGCACGCGGAAGCGTGTGCAATCAGTGCGGCAGGGCGCGCGGCGCGGGACATGGAGGCGACGTATAGTGGGGGAGCGGGAGCGGTGCAAGCGTCCTCTTTGCGGCCGGACGCTGGCGAGGCGAGATCTTGGTTGAACTCCTTGATTTCGAGATCGATGATATGCCGCCTCAATGGTTCAACGATGGTAGCCTGCTGCTCCGCGCTTTGGTAACACATATTTAACTCATCGGTGCTGGTGACTCCCCAGAACAAGCAAGCTTGTTGCCGCTGCGTTGCCAGCGGATCAAGACGGTATTGGCTATATAACCAGCCAGCCAATCCCATTGATGCGACGCCCCCTATGCCCAAAACAACAGCCTCCACATACCGAATCGGTCGGAACTTGAAGGGCGCTGCTACCATCTAAGCTCCAGGAGACTTTGCCATGACAAAGGATCGTCGGGAAGGAACATTCAGGCATGGCGCAGACCATGCAAGCGCTTCCGATCGCGCCGCATCCTGGGCGAGCATCGCCCGGTCCAGCCGGTTGAGGGTAAACTCAGCGCCGGCCAACGGGTCGTCATCGTCCAATGCCATGCCACTACTGAGCCGTCATCCCCGCCACAAAATCAGCCAACCCCACCCGCCGCGCCGTCGCCAACCGCGCCGCGCGCAGGACGCAAACCACCTCCTCCACCGCCCGACCCAACTGATCGTTCACGACGACGTGATCGAACTCCGGCCAGTGGGAGATTTCCTCGCGCGCCGTTCGCATCCGCCGGGCGATTTCGGCGGGCCCTTCCCCCGCCCGGGACCGCAGCCGCTGCTCCAACACGTCGAGCCCAGGGGGCAAGATAAAAATACCAAGGACATCACCGGGCAGGCGCTCGCGCATGGAGCGAAATCCCTGCCAATCAATGTCGAAAATCATGTCCTCGCCAGCCGTCAGCGCCGCCTCGACCGGCGCGCGCGGCGTACCGTAAGCGTGGGAGCCTCGCAGCACGCGCGCCCATTCCAACAGGCCACCGTTTCGTTCCATTGCTGAAAACTCATTCTCAGTGATGAAGTGGTAGTCGACCCCATTCACCTCACCTGACCGAGGCGCGCGCGTGGTCACGCTAACCGATCGCCGTACCCCCGTCTCACGCGCCATCAACGCGCCGGTGATCGCGCCCTTGCCGCCGCCAGAAGGCGCACACAGCACCAGGCACACCCCGCGGCGAGCAATCTCGATCATTCGATGTTCTGCACCTGCTCTCGCAGTTGCTCGATCGTGGCCTTTAATTTCAATCCGGTATTGGTCAGCGCCACCGACGCCGACTTACTGCACAACGTGTTGGCCTCCCGGTTGAACTCCTGCACCAGGAAGTCGAAGCGGCGGCCGATATTCGCACCCTCAGCCATTAGCGCCCGGGCAGCACCGATGTGGGCGGCGAGCCGGTCCAGTTCCTCTCGCACATCCGACCGCGCCGCCAGCAGCGCGACTTCCTGGGCGATCCGGTCCTCGGGCAGCGACGGAGACTCCCTGAGCAGCGATCTCAATGTCTCCATCACGCGGGCGCGCTGCGCGGCCGGCTGGTCGGATGCCTCCGCTTCGGCCAGATCGCGCAGGCGGGCGATCTCCTCCAACTGGTCTGACATGACCTCCGCGAGGCGGGCGCCCTCGGCGGCACGGGCCACAACCAACTGCTCCAACGCCGCCTCGAATCCAGCCTGCGCCGCCGGAGCGGCGATCTCGCGTTCCTGGGTCGGCTCGGCCGGCGCCTGGCGCATGACGCCCGGCATCGTCATCAATGCCTCGACACGCGGAACCGGACTACCGGGGATGCGGCGGTGCAGGTCCAGCGCGAGGGTCATGACATTCGCCAGCGCGGCCTCATCGATCGAGGCGCGGGTTTCCATGTCCCGGCGCACCGTCAGATTGGCGTTCACGTTGCCGCGTTTCAGCACTTTCCCCGCCATTTCCCGAAATCCGGGCTCAAGCGCGTCCCACCCCGGAGGCAACCGGAACCGCAGTTCCAGTCCGCGACCATTGACGGCGCGAAGCTCCCAGGCCCATGTCAGGGTCTCGATGGTGCCCTCGGTGCGGGCGAATCCGGTCATGGAGGCAAGAGGATACGGCATGGCGTGGTTTCTATCAGCCATGAGGCCGGGCGCCGAGTCCCTGGATTCGGAGATGGTCACGCTCCCCTCCGGCACCGCCTTGGTGCAGTGGCGCCGCAACGCGCGCGCCCGCCGCGTCAGCCTGCGCATCGACCCGAGCGACGGAGCCATCGTGGTCACCCTGCCGCCCCGCGCGAGCCGGAAAGCGGGCATGGCGCTATTGATGGGGCATATGGATTGGGTGGCACAGCGTCTCGCCGCACTGCCCGCGCCGGTCACTTTGGCGGACGGCACCGAGGTCCCGATCGGCGGCGTCCCTCACCGCATCCGCCACCACCCGGACCGCCGCGGCGGCGCCTGGCTGGAGGCCGGGGAACTGCACGTCACCGGCGCCCCGGAATTCCTCGCCCGCCGCGTGGTCGACTTCCTGCGCGCTGAAGCCGGGCGGCGTTTGCTCGTTCTGGTCCGCGCCAAAGCAGGCATGGCGGGCGTCATCCCGGCCCGCGTCACAATCAAAGACACCACCAGCCGTTGGGGCAGTTGCGCGACTGACGGCGGCCTGGCCTTCAGCTGGCGCCTCGTGATGGCGCCCGTTTTCGTCCAGGACTACGTCGCCGCGCACGAGGTCGCGCATCTGCGCCACATGAACCACAGCCCAGATTTCTGGGCGCTGGTCGCCGGCCTGACCGCGCATTCGTCGCGGGCAATGATCTGGCTGCGGCGCGAGGGGCCGAGGTTGCTGCGAGTCGGATAAGCCCGGACACCGGCGCGCACAGGAAGGCGCCTCGGCGTCATCGATCGATCGTTCTCGCCGTTGCCCCGATGGCTGAGGCTTGGCAGGTTGCGGTGATCAGTCGTCCAGGAGGTCAGATATGCGTGTCACGCTCGCGTCCTTCCTCGCCACTTCCGCGTTCTTGTTATCCGTGGCGCCCGCCTGGTCCGCCGGGCAGGATTGCGCGCCGCTTGGCGCCATTCCGAACTACACGGCTTCGGATACGCCGGTTTTGCGCGGCTACGCGCCTCAGGCGTTCAAAAAGACCAAGGATGACGGGTACGAAGAAATCGTGGTCTCCGGGGCCTACTGCCGGCAGACGTATTTGACCAAGGACGGCGCCACGCCGATGAGCGACCTGGAGATCCAGTCGAACTACCGCGTGGCGTTGGAGAAGCTTGGCGCGGTGGCGCGCTATTCAGACGACCGCGCCACTGTCGCGACGCTGACAAAGGCGGGGCAGGACACCTGGATGAGCGTCTACAGCCAGGAAACGCATATCGACGTCATCGTCGTACTCCGGCAACCACACAAACAGGTGCTCACCGCGCCCTCGGGCCACGACCATCGGTTGGTGGGACATATGCCCACCTACATCGCGGACCCGCCCACGAAGCGCGATTTCGACAAGCTGACGTTCCGCGTTCAGGAAGGCGATGACACACGTGAAATTGAGGTTCGAGGAGCGAAATATCACGTCACGTACGCGCCGCGGTCAGGCTCGATCCCGGCCAGCGATACGGATATTCAGGAGAATTACCGCGCCGCTTTGAAAACCGCCGGCGCAAAAATGTTGTTCATTGACGAACACACCACTGTCGCGCGCATTGAGACGGCCGGACAGTCCATCTGGCTGTCGGTTTCCAGTCAGGAGACCTCGATCGAGGTCGCGGCAATCGAGGAGAAGGCGTTCCAGCCCAGCATTCGTCCACCGGATGCCGCCGAGTTGAAGACCGGCCTCGAAAAGGACGGGCGCATCGTCCTTTACGTGCCGTTCGATTTCGACAAGGGGACGCTGAAACCGGAGGCGGCCCCGATCATCTCCGCGGTCGCCAGGTTGCTGAAAGACAGCGCCGCCTCCCGGTTTGCGATTGAGGGCCATACGGACGGCTTCGGCGCCCATGATTACAACATGAAATTGTCTGACGCTCGTGCCAAGGCGGTCATGGCCGCCCTCGTGGCCGCTGGCGTCGATGCCAGCCGCCTGAAAGCCGCCGGGTTTGGTCCGGATAAGCCGATCGCGGACAACGCGACCAGCGAAGGCCGTGTCCGAAACCGGCGGGTGGAACTGGTGAAATCCTGATCCGCGTTCCTTATGCCACGGGCAGCAAATGGCGACTGACACCAGCACGATCGAACATACCCCTTGGTGGGCATGGGCTGCCCCGCTCGGCGCATCCCTGCTTCTGACCGCCAAATTCACGGGCCTGGTCCCCGCCACCGCGATCGCCGTGCTGATCCCGGCCACTCTGCTATTGTTCGGCGCCGTGTTCGCCGCGGTTCATCATGCGGAAATCGTGGCGCTGCGCGTTGGCGAACCTCTGGGCTCGATCGTCCTCGCGGTCGCGGTCACGGTGATCGAGGTCGCGTTGATCGTTTCGATGATGCTGGCGGCGAAGGGCGGCGGCGATGCGCTGGCGCGCGATACCGTGTTCGCGGCGGTCATGCTGGTGTTGAACGGCGTGGTCGGTCTGTGCCTCGTGTTCGGCGGGGCGCGCCACGGCGAGCAGAGCTTCCGGGAACACGGAACGAGCGCGGCGCTAAGCGTTATCGGGACACTGGCAGTCATCGCGCTTGTTTTGCCCAATTTCACCCGCGCCATCCCCGGGCCCTATTACGCCCCCTCGCAGTTGGTGTTCGTGGGTTTCGTGTCGCTGTGCCTGTATGGTGTTTTTCTGTTCGTGCAAACGATCCGCCACCGGGAATATTTCCTCGCCGAGGCGGACCCTGACCACGCTGAAGTCCGCCCGTCCGGGCGGGCAACCGTGATCAGCCTGAGCCTGCTCGTCGTGGCCTTGGCCGCGGTCGTGTTGCTGGCGAAGACGCTGTCGCCTTCGCTGGAAAATTCCGTCGCTTCGGCCGGGCTGCCGCCCTCCTTCGTTGGCGTCGTCATCGCCGCTTTGGTCCTGCTGCCCGAAGGCCTGGCCGCCATCCGCGCGGCGCGGGCGAACCGGTTGCAGATCAGCCTGAACCTCGCGCTGGGGTCCGCGTTGGCGAGCATCGGATTGACAATTCCCGCTGTCGCGGCGGTGTCGTTGTGGCTTAGACAGCCGCTGATTCTGGGTCTTGGCGCGGAGGAGATGACGCTGCTGGTCCTGACCTTGTTCATCGGCACGGTGACGCTGGCGACAGGGCGCACGACGATCCTGCAGGGGGCCGTGCATCTGGTGATTCTGGGTGTATTCCTGTTCCTGTCGGCGATACCGTGAGTCAGGCGGCCTGCCCGGCGCACCAGCCGCTGGCCCAGGCCCACTGAAAATTATAGCCGCCGAGCCAGCCGGTCACGTCGACGGCCTCGCCGATGACGAACAGGCCGGGCACGGCGGTGGCTTCCATGGTTTTCGAGGACAGGTCGCGGGTGTCGATACCGCCCGCCGTGACCTCGGCTTTCGCGAAGCCTTCCGTGCCGGAGGGCGTGATGGCCCAGGCCTGGAGGCGTAAAGCCCAGTCTTTCAGCGCGCGGTCAGGGAGGTCGGCGAGCCGGACGGCTGGCACCTCCAGCGCCTGCGCCAGGCGGCGCGGCAGGAGTTCCGCGAGGATCGTGGGGAGTTCGGCTTTCGGGCGAGTGCGTTTGCGATCCAGCAGCAACGCGGTGGCGTCATGGTCCGGCAACAGGTTCAGCATGATCGGGCCACCGTGCCAATAGTTGGAGATTTGCAAGATTGCCGGGCCGGACAAACCGCGATGGGTGAACAGCGCGGCCTCGCGGAAACGGCTACGATTGTAGAGGATCTCGGTGTTCAGCGAGACTCCGGCCAAAGGGCGCATCAGGTCGAGCAGATCTCCGCCAAACGTGAGAGGGACAAGGCCGGGCCGGGTTTCCGTCACGCGCAAACCGAAGCGGCGGGCGGCGTCGTACGCGAAACCGGTCGCGCCCATTTTCGGGATCGACAAACCCCCAGTGGCGAGAACGATGTTGTCAGCGGTAAACGCGCCATGGTTTGTGTCGATGCGGAAGGTGTTCGATTTGGACAACCCGGTTATGCT
The DNA here is from genome assembly GCA_009693865.1 of Acetobacteraceae bacterium. GTDB lineage: Bacteria > Pseudomonadota > Alphaproteobacteria > Acetobacterales > Acetobacteraceae > Rhodopila. Next base: position 13,540 of record SHWL01000109.1, read on the forward strand.
CTGTCCAAGACGAAGCTCGGCCCCGGCCCCCTTCGCCTCGGCGAGCAGCATGGCGACAATTGCGCGGGCGGAGCCGTCGCAAAAGAGCTGGCCGAGAGTTTTTTCGTGGAACGGGATGCGGTGGCGTTGGACCATCGAGATGAAATGCTCAGGCGTGTAGCGGTCCAGGGCAGAGCGGGCGAAATGCGGATTTTCCGAAATGAACCGCTCGGGGACAGTCCCGGTGTTGGTGAAGTTGCAGCGGCCGCCGCCGGAGATCAGGATTTTGGCCCCAGGTTCAGAGGCATGATCCAGCAGCAGAACACGACGGCCCCTCTGACCCGCGGTGATGGCGCACATCAGGCCGGCAGCGCCGGCTCCCAGGACGACGACATCGTGGTGTTGGGGCATCGGCGGGTTTTATAGCAAAAAACTCCCGCCAGTGAGGGCGGAGATCGAACAGCTGAGCGGCGTTTCGGTCGCGGCATTGACGCGGGGCGCCGCCTTGATCCCGGTCTCCCGTTCGGGCAAACCCACGCCGCCTTTCCGGAGAGTCCGCATGTCCGACGACGCCACTGTGATCATCCGCCGCGACGGCCGTGCCGGGCGTATCCTTTTGAATCGCCCGCGCGTGTTGAACACGCTGACGCTGGACATGGTCCGGGCCATGACCAAGGCTCTGATCGAATTCCGGGACGATCCGCACGTTCATGCCGTGGTGGTCGAGGGCACCGGCGACCGCGCCTTTTGTGCCGGCGGCGATATCCGCGCGCTGCGCGATGGCCAGTTGTCAGGCGACCGCGCCGGGGTCGAGGAATTCTTTCGCGAGGAATACGACCTCAATTTCCTCATCGCCGGTTACAACAAGCCGTATGTCGCGCTGATCGACGGCATCTGCATGGGCGGCGGGATCGGCGTGTCCGTCCACGGCGCCTATAGGGTGGCGACCGAGCAGGCGATGTTCGCCATGCCGGAGACCGCGATCGGCTTCTTCCCCGACATTGGTGGCACCTTTTTCCTGCCGCGTCTGCCTGGTCAACTGGGCGTTTACCTGGGTCTCACAGGCCTGCGCACCACCGGAGCCGACGCGGTGCATGCCGGGTTCGCGACGCATTTCATCTCGCGCGCCAATCTCCCGGCGTTGTCGGCGGCCTTGGCGGATATCGGGGTCGCGGCGCTGGCCCGGTTCGCCGAGAAGTTGCCGCCGTATGGCCTCACGCCGCATCTGGAGGCCATCGATCGTTGTTTCGCGGCGGATACGATCGGCGAGATCGCCGCCCGCCTCGCCGCCGAGGCGGGCGAATGGGCCGCGCCGGCGTTACAGGCGTTCCACCATGTCTCCCCGACCGCGCTGGCGTTCACGCTTGAGGCGTTTCGCCGCGCCGCCGACATGACGCTGCGCGACGCGCTGGACGCGGAGTTCCGGCTGACGCGAACGACGATGGCGTACCCCGATTTCGCCGAGGGCGTGCGCGCGATGGTGGTGGATAAGGACCGGCAGCCGAAATGGTCTCCGGCCAGCATCGACGCCATCCAGCAGGCCGAGGTCGCGCGGATGTTTCTGTAACGGGAAGCGTCACATTTGCACGTTCTGAATCGCCTCCTCCATTTCCGCGAACGTCGGCATGTGTTCGTTCGGTACCATCTTCCGGCCGGATTCGATGCTGACCTGCGGCGCGTTGCCGTGCAGATGCGTCACGATCACGGCTCGGATCACTTCCATGAATTGCGATTCTTCGTCGACCACGCCTTTCAGCCGGCTCGCGAAGGGCGCGAACATACCGTAGGCCAGCAGAATGCCCAGAAAGGTGCCTGTGAGGGCGCCGCCGATCATGGCGCCAAGGACGGCGGGCGGCTGATCGATGTGCGACATGGTTTTGATGACACCGAGAACGGCCGCGACGATGCCAAGCGCGGGCAGGCCATCAGCCATGGTTTGCAGCGCATGGGCCGGGTGCAGTTCCTCGTTCAGGGTTTTCTTCAGCTCCCGCGCCATCACGTCCTCGATTTGATTGGGATCGTCGGCGTTCATGCCCACCATCCGCAGATAGTCGCAGATCAGGCCGCAGGCATGATGATTGGCGACGATCTTTGGGAATTTCTGAAAAGCGGGACTTTCCGCGGGTTTTTCGATATGTGCTTCCAGCGCCATGTTGCCCTTGGTGCTGGCCAGCCGTACCAGGAAATACATCAGACTCAGCAGCTCGATATACCTGAATTCCGCATCAAAAAAACATCAGTTCCCCGTTGGCCCTGACGAATCAGGGAGATAGTCTCGGTTTGCGAATCAGAAACCATCACCAACGGGGTGCGCGATCGTGGCACAAGGCGTTCTCGGCTTCCAGTATGAAGCGGACTC
>SHWL01000110.1 GCA_009693865.1 Acetobacteraceae bacterium
GTCGCGCCGCCTTCCTTTCCACGTCATGGTTCGGCTCGACCGGACCATCCGAAGCGGCACTGTACCGCGACCGATGGTCCGGTCGAGCCGAACCATGACGAGGGGAGGCTGGAGCCCGATCGAAGCGTTTATCTTTGGGCGTCGCCTTACTCTTGGTACTTGTATTCGGCGAACAGGGTGAAGCACCCGCTGGTGCGCGGCTGCCTTCTGAAACTCTGGCGAAATGCTCGCGCCACTTTGTCCCCCGTTGCAGCGTGGGCCTCCATCGTCGAGAGTTCAGAGAAGCGTGCCAGATATACCACCAAACGCGGCCTGGGCGGGTTCGTTCGCGCGACCTGGGACGAGATCAATGAGATCGTCGCGGCGGATGACATGGTATTCTGTTGGGGCCGTTATGACCGGACGATGCGCCGTAACGGGGTCACGGGCAGCAGCGAATGGCTGCATGTGTTCACGGCCAGGGACAGTAAGATCGCCGCGTGGCGCGGGCACCAGGACACCGCGATGCTGGCGGAGGCCTGTCACGCGACGCCGGCGGCGGCGAAACGGGCCGCGAACGGATGAACCGCGCCGCCAGGACCGCGAAGCCAGACCCGCCGCCATGCCCGGGCCGGGCATGGCGGCGGGAACCTATTTCGCGGCGGCGGCGTCCGCGCCGGCTTTCGACACCTGCGCGTCCTGGTCCGACAACACGCCGGACGTGCCAATGGCGCCGACGACCTTACCGTCGACGATCACCGGTACTCCGCCTTCCAGCGGCGTGGCGTCGCGGATGCCCAGGACACGCAAGCCGGCGCCTCCGCCGGCGATCGCATCCTGGAGCGTCTTCGTGGGGCGCCGGGTGTCGAGCGCCGTGCGGGCTTTGCCTTGCGCGATGGCCACCGGCAGGTTCGACGTGTTGTCCAGCTTCTGGAACAACACCAGCGTTCCCGTGGTATCCAAAATGGCGATCGCCACGGACCAATTGTTCTTTTTCGCCTCGGCCTCGGCCGCCGCCATGGCCTTCTTGGCGGTGTCGAGCGTCATTGGCGCGCCATAAGGCGGCAACGGCGGTGGGGGTGACGCTGGCGGTGCCTGCGCGAACGATGGCGCGGCGCCAAGGGCAAGGGCGGCCAGGCCAAGGGCCGATAGCGTGAGAAGACGGTGTTTGCTGGTGGACATGTTACCTCCTTGACCGGCACCTTCGTGCCGTTGGTTCGCGGCATCTTTCCTGGCCGCCCGAGGAGCACACCATCGTGGCGGCTCACATACAAGCACACGCCGTCCACGTGGCATGGATCCGCGGATTCGCCCGCCTGACGCGGCGCTTCCACGGGTCATGAGGCCGTTCCGCCGGTGTCCGGGACAGAGGAGCCGGCAGAGGTCGCGAAACCCGGCATGCCGCGCGCCTGATAGCCGCATGACGTTCAGGCCGGGCGGCCCGGGCCAGCCCCGCGTGGCGAGGCGGGCGCCGGAGGTTTGCTCAGGTCGCGGGCGTCAACTTGTCCTGTGTTTTCGTTTCGAAATCGCTGGCGTCGTGACGTTCATGCAACTGGCTCGACAGCTCGCCCTGGACGCGGTTGACCATTCGCCCGCGCTTCACGGCCGGCCGCGCGGCGATCGTGTCGGTCCAGCGCTGCACGTTCTTGTAGTCTTGCACTGACAGAAATTCGCCACCCCCATAAAGCAAACCCTTCGCAAGGGCGCCATACCACGGCCAGACCGCCATATCGGCGATGGTATAATCGGCGCCGACCAGGAACTCGGTCTCGGCGAGGCGACGGTCGAGGACGTCCAACTGACGCTTGGTTTCCATCGCGAACCGATCGATGGCGTATTCGATCTTGGTCAGCGCGTAGGCATAGAAGTGACCGAACCCGCCACCGAGATAAGGCGCGCTGCCCATCTGCCAAAACAACCATGACAGGCATTCGGCGCGCTTCGCGGCCTCGGCCGGCAGGAACGCGCCAAACTTCTCGGCGAGGTACATCAGGATCGCGCCGGTTTCGAACACCCGGATCGGCGTCGGCCCGCTCCGGTCCATCATCGCGGGGATCTTGGAGTTCGGGTTCACGGCGACAAAGCCGCTGCCGAACTGTTGGCCTTCGCCGATCCGGATCAGCCAGGCGTCGTATTCCGCGCCGCTGTGGCCAAGCGCCAGAAGCTCCTCCAGCATCACGGTGACTTTGACGCCGTTCGGCGTTCCCAGGGAGTAAAGCTGCAAGGGGTGCTTACCGATGGGGAGTTCCTTGTCGTGGGTCGCCCCGGCGGTCGGGCGGTTGATGGCGGCGAACCGGCCTTCCATGGGCTTATTCACCCAGACTTTCGGCGGTGTGTATTCGGTCGAACTGCTCATGTTCAAAGCTCCAATGGGTTTGGCGCGCAACCTGGCCCTGGCGCCCGGATGACGCAAGGCAGCACGATACCGGTGCCCGCACAGTACTCGGCAATCCCCGGATCGCTGCCATGATCGACCGCGCCGGTTATCCGGGCATCGCCGATGACGTGGACCTGGATAAGGTTGCCTCGGTTCTGCCGGCGATGAAAAAGCGGGCCCTCGAGATGTGGGAGGAAGGCGAGAGGCTGACCGGTCATAGAGGGCTGCCTTTGGCGCCGACCCCGAACCTGGCGGCTGATTAAGCTCCCGGCCTTGCGATTCCGGACCCGGCGGATACAGTTCCGCCGGAACGGGAGGCAGCCATGCGAACGATCGACGTCCAGGTCCACGCGTACGAGCACAATCACCCCGCCCGTCCCTGGGCCGGCGTGCTGCATGGACCGCAATCCGCCAACGGCGAGGAAATGACGGCAGCGATGGACGCGGTCGGCGTTGACGCGGCAATCATCGTGTCCACCTTCAATCTGTATCGTTACGACCCGGGTTACGCGCTGTCGGTGTATGCGCGCTGGCCGGAGCGCTTCCGGGTGGTGAAGCCGATCGACGTCACCGATCCGGCGATCGACGACGTCGTGGCCGATTGGGCGAGGACCAAGGGCGCGGTGGGTGTGCGGATCATGCTGCGGGACGAGCTTCCAAGCGATCCGGCCGATCCGGGCGTGAACCGGTCCTTCGCGGCGGCGGGAAAGCATGGGTTGCCGGTGAATTTCCTCTGCTGGGGGCGGTTGGACCATGGGACGGAGCTGGTGCGGCGAAATCCGGACACGGTGATCGTGATCGACCACCTCGGGTTGTTGCAGGCCAGCCAGCCGCCGCCGCTGACCGAGCCCTGGGCCGATCTGCCGAAGCTGCTGGCGCTGGCGGCTTATCCGAATGTTCGTGTGAAGATCAGCGGGGCTTGCACGATGTCGCGCGAGGCGTTCCCATATGATGACATTTGGGAGCCGGTTCTGCGGATCATCGACGCGTTCGGGTTGGATCGGTGCATGTGGGGAACGGACTGGACCCGGACGAGCGGGATGCTGACGTATGAGCAGGGCGTGGCGCCGTTCCGGGATACGAAGCGGCTGTCGGACAGCGACAAGGCGAAGCTGATGGGCGGGACGTTGGAGACGGTTTACAAGTGGTAGGGAGGACGCACGCCTCGTGATGGACTTCGGTATCGTATTCTAAACACTCGGCGCCCTCACGGGACGGCTCCTTTGTTTTGGCGTGGCCCGCGCCGATCCTCAGTCATGGACCTTGGTTGTCAATTCGATTCCGAGCGCCTTCATGACCGCGATCGTGGTCTTTAGCGTCGGATTGCCATTCTCGCTGAATGAACGATAGAGCTGTTCGCGGGAAAGGCCCGTCTGACTGGCGATCTGTGCCATCCCCTTCGCGCGAGCCACCACGCCAAGCGCATGCGCGATATAGCCGGCGTCTTCGGAGCCGAACGCTTCCGCCATGAAAGTCGCGATCGCCGCGTCGGAGGTCAGATCCTCAGCCGGATCGTAGGTCGTGAGTTTTTCAGCCATTTCAGCCACTCCAATTACCCGCGAGACATTTTGCCGTAGCGATATATTCAGTAGGGGCGCCGTTATACCCCCGGGTCGTGAAGTTGGGCCAGATCGCGCCCGGTTCAAACGCCGTCGAGCTGGATATGCGGGCGAAGATAATGTATCGCGCATCGCAGGCGTCTCATCGCGACGCGGAATGAACCTGACGGAGAATGGTCATGCGGTACACCGTCATCCTGGAACAGGAAGAAGACGGCGGCTACGTTACCAGCGTTCCTGCTCTGCCAGGTTGCGTGAGCCAAGGTGACAATCGTGACGAGGCCCTGGCCAATATCCAGGAAGCCATCAAACTGTACCTGGACGACTGTATCGATGCCGGGGAGCCGGTTCCGTTGGAGGCCGGCCGGGAATTCGTCGACGTGGACACCGCGTAGACCCGCCGGGGAGACATGCAGAAGCTCCCAACGGACCTGTCGGGGCGAGAGGTCCGCGCGGCACTGGAACGCACGGGCTTCACGTTACGGCGGCAGACCGGGAGCCTCATGATCATGAGGCCGGGACGCACCGCCTGCGCGCGTTGCCGTCCCTGACCACCGGCAAATTCGGGCGGGCACGCTTCGTCACATCATCGCGGACGCTGGCCTCACGGTCGAGCAGTTCATGGAGCTGGCCGGGCGCTGAGCCGAAGGAGTGCGCCATCGCCTTGCGTGAGCGGCTGGACGAGATGCCAACGACGAAATTCGGACGTGCCGCCGCGGGACGCTGGTTTGCCGCCGGTATCCAGCCCATGGCAGGATGCCAATCGGCTGCCGCGCGCCTTTCGCGATGCCTTGCCGGAGGTTGGCCAACCGGTCCAGGAGCCACGCCCATGCCCTTCGACGCCCAACGCATCCACGAAGTCCCCGACGACCTCCTCGCCGCAATCGACTATTGCTACGAGCAGGGCTGGACCGACGGTCTCCCCGTCATCCCTCCCGTCGTCGACCGCGTCGACGCCACCCTCGCGTTCGAGGGCCGGCCACGCGAGGCCGTCATCGCCTCTCATCCCGCCACCGGCCTGGAACTGACCGTGCACGCCGCCGCGGTGAACGCTGTCATGGCGGGCTGTCTCCCGGATTATTTCCCCGTCCTGGTCGCGGCGTTCGAGGCGATGGACAAGCCTGACTTCAATTTCCATGGCTCGACCGCGAGCACTGGCGGCTCGGCGCCGCTGTTGATCGTCAGCGGCCCAGTCGCGGACGACATCGGCATGAACGCGGACGTGAACCTGTTCGGCTCGGGCAATCGGGCGAACGCGACCATCGGGCGCGCGGTGCGGCTGATTCTTCGTAACGTCTTTCAAATGATCCCGGGCATTTCCGACAAATCCACCCAGGGCAATCCCGGCAAATACAGCTTCTGCATCGCCGAGCGCTCGCGGGGGAATCCATGGCCCTTGCTGTGCGAAACGCAGGAATATCCCCCCGGCGTGTCCAGCGTTACCGTGTTCGCCGCCGGCGGCTTCTGCAACGTTGAAAACCACGGCGGCAATACCCCCGAACACATCCTCGGCTCCGTCGCCGACGCCATGGCCAATTACGGCTGCATCACACTGGGCCAGAGCGTCGTGATCCTCTCGCCCGAGCACATGCACATCGTCGCCGGCGCCGGCTGGAACCGTCAAGACGCCCAGGCGTACCTCTTCACGCACGCAAAACGATCGGTCGAGGGAATGAAGTCCGTCGGCAAATATCGTGACAGCGAATACGACCACCAGCATGCCGCCGGTGCCCATGCGCTGGTTGAGCCCGGCCACATCCACCGCGGCCTGACGCCCGAGGATATCCTGATCACCATGGGCGGCGGCGACGCTGGCGGCCACTCCTGTTTCATTCCGTCGTGGAGCCGCGGCCGCGGCTCGATCATGCAGCACAAACCGATCGGCGTGTGCATCGACTGCGCGTAACCAAGGGAGCAACGAAATGCGACTTTACGATCCGACATCGTCCGGACCGGAACGAACTCTGTTCCGCGCGCCGCCGCTCGCCAGTCTTGAGGGCAAAACCATCGGCATCCTGGAAAACAACAAGCTGAACGCCGTCGAAATGTTGCGCGAGGTCGCCGCGCTGTTCGAAACCCGGCATGGCTGCGTTGTCCGCCCGGTTTACTCGAAGTCCAACGCGTCCGCTCCGGCGCCCGCCGGGGTTCTGGCCCAGGCGGCGGGCGAGGTGGATTTTCTGATCACCGGGCTTGGCGATTGAGGCTCGTGCTCGACGTGCAGTTTGCATGACGGCATCAGTTTCGAACAGCTTGGCAAACGCGCGGTGGTGCTGTGCACCGAACCGTTCGAGGTGACAGCGCGCAACATCGCCCGCATCATGGGGCTGGCCACGTATCCGTTCCTGATGGTGCGGCACCCCATCGGCAGTTGCACGCCACCGGAACTCAAAGAACGGGCGGAGGCCGCATACCGGCAAGCGTTGCCGATCCTGTTGGACGATTGAGCGGCGGACACCGCGTTGACAGAACAATGATGACCGCCCGGTTTTCAGGGAGGACGCGATAGGCCTCGGGGATCACCGCCAGGGCAGATGACGGTTGAACCGGGGAGGTAACCAACCCTAATGTGCCAGTGGAGGCCAGCGATGGACCACGACAGCCTGTATGAGACCGATATCTGCACCTGGGCCGAACAGCAGGCCACGGCGCTGCGGCGCCTCGCGTCCAGGACTGACCTTCCAAACGAACTCGATCTGCTTAATGTCGTTGAGGAGATCGAGGACGTGGGTATCAGTCAACTTCGCTCCGTCAACAGCTTCATGCGGCTGATTATGTCGCACATTATCCTCATCGCGGTCGATGCCGATGCTGATTCGATAAATCATTGGACCCGCGAAGTAGCAACGTTTCGTGGTGAGTTGGTTCAGTCGTGGCAACGAAGCATGCGCCAGCGGATCGACATGGACCAAATCTGGCGCCACGCCGTGGAGGAAGCGACTATGAAGTTGTCCACCTATCCCGGGAACGGAATCGCTTTCAACGCGGACGGCATCATGGGCCGGCTCGGATCGGTCAGCCTCTTTGGCATCGACGATCTCTGCGGCGAAAGCTTCAAATTCCATGACCTGGTTGCGCGGTTCCGAGCGCATTTCGCGACGGAAGGGGCTGGCTGAACTCGCAGGCCATTCATTCCGGCCAAATTCGTCGAGCGGCGAATAAGCGCTATCGAGACCTTCCCGCAACCAGCCACGCGCCAGCGCAATCGTCCCGCCAGGACCCTCCGGGATACAAATTCAGTCGTAGGGAATGTTCACCTCGGCGAACCTCCGCGACCTTACCAGCGAAAGATCGCGGTGTTCATCGCCGTCATGGGACGGCGATGAAGCCCTTCATGACCCGGTCCATCACACCTCGTCTATTCAGTTCAAACACCCCAACCCCATCGCTGCCCCCGGTCGCGTTCGAGTTCCCTTCGACCGTGATCAGAGAGCCACCGTGATTTGCCTTTACAAAACCAGTATGACCGTGACCGTCGCCAAGGTCGAGCACGAACACCATCCCGGGCACCACTTTGGCCACATTGGCCATCGCCGCGGCTCTGGTAACCAGATTCATGGGATGGGCGGCCTTCACCTTGTTCCAGGCATCGAGACACCCTCCAGTGCGCGGAAACGTGCTGATCTTGCCGGATTTTTTGGCCGCTTCCTGGATGCAAAAGCTGACGAAGGCCATGCACCAGGGATTGCCGGGCGCGACCCCGACCGAGCCAAGATAGGCTTGGACCTCGGGGCCCCGGTTCGACCCCGGTGGCTTTTCCCGGACGCCAACACGCGCGATGGCTTCGCCGACGGCCAGTTCACCCAGTGACCCACCGGGGATAACCACGCTCGCCGGGACCTCACCGCCCAGGGCGCCCCAGGTCAGGAGTCCGACCTCGCCATCCGGATCGAGAGGGTTCCCCATCGTGTCCACGTTTTGACTTTGAAACAGCTTCAACAGAGACTTAAGGTTTTTGTCGAACACCCCAGATGGCGACGACGACGCGTGCCCACGCGCCTCCAGCCGCGCCACGATAAATCTGACGATGGCGGCGTCACTTTCACCGATCTTCACCACATGCCCAGGATACATCATGTCGCACATCCCCCTTTGAAAGCGATCAACGCGGTTATCATCACATATAGAACATTTGCTCCGCAACAAAAAACGCCGCCCAACGAGACGATTTGACACGCCCGGGCCCATGGCGTCATGGTCCAAAGTACACACAGACAATCAGGCCACACGATGACAATCGAAGAGCGCCTCCAGCGCCTGGAGGATATCGAGGAAATCCGCAAGCTGCGTAATCGATATCACCACAGTCTGAACGAAGGCCAATACGAAAATTGCCGTGCCCTGTTCACCGAAGACGCCATCGTCGAATTGGGTTATCTCGCGCGCTACGAGGGATTGGACGCGATCGATCGCGGCTTTCGGGCGATGGGTCAACGCGACCGCTTCTTCATCAAACAATTCGTTCATGGTCACGATGTCAACGTGGACGGTGATACCGGGACGGGAACCTCCTATCTGGAAGCGCGTTACGGCCGCTTCGGCGTCAGCTATGTCGTCGCCGGGCGTTATGACGATATTTACGCACGGACCGGCGGCGTTTGGAAGTTTCGCTCGATGATCGCGGAATTGTTCTACACCGTGCCGAATGGCGTCGGCTGGACCGGCGACGAGCTGCATTATCTCCGGCCAAAATCGGCCTGACCCGTGACCGGCGGGAAAGAACGATGTGGCCTTCGAGCCAACGCGCGATGCTTCGAGGCGTGCGGTGGTCAAAGAGAATGAGCATCGGCAGCGGCCGCATGCGCCGGCGGCGGGAAAGATGGCGTTCCCAGGCTCATCGCCGCGAAATGCAGCACCGCGTTGATTTGCTCACGTGTAACCGCGAATTCCTCCATGACCTCTTCCACGGTCAGGCCGGCTTCCAAATTCTCAAAAACGGTCGCGACAGGCATCCTGGTATCCCTGAACACCCAGGCGCCGCTGACCTTACCCGGGACGCTCTCCACGGCGGGACATCGTGACCAATCGAGGGTTGCCATGACGGCACTCTCCTTGCGCCGTGGCCATTTACCACGCCTGGGCGGCGGCGTCACGGAAGAGCGGACAGCCCCTCTTCCAGCGGGACCACGAACCGCGATACCGTGCATGAACACCCCACCCCCAGGGAGGCCAGACCATGCAAGCAGACTACGTCATCGCCGGCGCCGGCTCAGCCGGCTGCGTGCTGGCCAACCGCCTCACCGAGGACCCCACGGTCAACGTCATCCTGATCGAGGCGGGAGGGCGCGACCGCAACCCCCTCATCCACATCCCGGCGGGCTTCTTCAAGATGCTCGACCACGACACCCTCACCTGGAAATACCGCTCCGAGCCCGACCCCGGCACCAATGGACGCGCCATCAACTACACGCGCGGAAAAGTGATCGGCGGCTCGTCCTCGATCAACGGCCTCATCTACATTCGCGGCCAACCCGAGGACTACGACCACTGGGCTCAGCTCGGTAACCGCGGCTGGTCGTGGGACGACTGCCTGCCCTTCTTCAAAGCGGCCGAGAACTGGGAAGGCGAAGGCAACGACGTCCGCGGCAAGGATGGCCCGTTGTTCACCTCGAAAATCGACCGCTCGCCGATCTGCGAGACGGTGGTCGAGGCCGGCAAACAGCTTGGCCTGAAATACCAGGAGGACGTCAACAATCTGGACCATGCCTCGACCGACAGCATCGGCTGGTGCCAGCAAACCCGCGGTGGCCACCGCCGCGCCAGCGCCGCGCGCACCTATCTGCATCCGGCGCTGAAACGGCCCAATCTGCAACTCATCACCAACGCCATGGTTCACCGCGTCGTGTTCGACGGAAAACGCGCGACCGGCATCCAATTCGCAAGAAGCGGCGGTGCCGTCGAAACAGTAAACGCCACAAGGGAAGTCATCCTGTCGGCGGGCGCGGTCGGCTCCCCCCACATCCTGCAACTCTCCGGCGTCGGCGACCCCGATCACCTGGGCCGGATCGGCGTTCCGATCGTGCATGAATTGCGCGGCGTCGGACGCAACATGCAGGATCACTACACCGCGCGCGTCTCCTACCCCGTCGTCGGCATGGCGACCGCCAATGAAAAATCGCGTGGGATCCCGCTCGCCATGGAGGTCATGCGCTGGCTCTTCACCGGCAAGGGAATGTTGAGCTACAGCCCCTCGCTCGTCGCCGCATCCGTGAAAGTCCTGGAGACGTCGGCGACGCCCGACGTGCAGGTCACCTTCGCACCCGGCAGTTTCAAAGGCGGCCAGATCGGCGAACTGGAGACAACGCCCGGCCTCAGCGCGGGCGCATGGCAGATGCGCCCGCAATCGCGCGGCTATGTCGAGGCGAGATCGAACCAGCCCGGCGACATGCCCGCGATCAACCCGCGTTATCTGTCGGAGGAAACCGACCAGCGCGCGATTATCGGCGGATTGCGTTTCGCGCGGCGGTTGTTCGATGCCCCTGCCTTAAAACAGTTCGTCCGGGAGGAAACCCTACCCGGCGTCGATATCCAGTCTGATGACGAACTGCTCGATTACGCGCGGCGCAACGGCGGCACCTGCTATCATGCCAGTTGCACCTGCTTGATGGGCTCGCATGGGATGAGCGTCGTCGACAGCGAGTTGCGGGTGCACGGTCTTGAGGGGTTGCGGGTGATCGACGCCTCGGTGATGCCGGCGGTCACCTCGACCAACACCAACGCGCCGACGATCATGATCGCGGAACAGGGCGCGGCGATGATCAAAAGCGCGACCCGGCAACGAATGGCGGCATGACGAACATGAGCAATCCCGCTTTTAAGTTCGATCACGTCCACATCATCAGCGAAAATCCGAAAGCGTCGGCCGCCTGGTATGTGGAGATGTTCGGTGCGACGATCGCCGCCGACACGGTCGCGCGCGGTGCCCCGCAAATCTTTGTCGATCTCGGGGGAACGACGATCCTCATTCGCGGCCGCCGCCCGGGGGAGGCCCCGGCGGCGGCGAGGCCGATGCAGGCGTACGCGGATTTTTCCAGTCATAACGCCTGGGGAACGGATCATTTCGGCTTCATGTACGCGGGCGATCTCGCCGCGCTGTGCCACGGGCTGCGCGCCAAGGGCGTGACCTTCCCCGTCGAGTTGAAGCAGGGCGTCGGCGGCAGTTTGTTGTGCTATGTCGCGGCACCGGACGGTGTGAGTATCGAACTGATGCAGTGTTGAGCGCCGTCCGCCTCACCGTGGCCGGAAGATCCGCCAGATCCCATCCATCGCGGCGACGTCGCGTTCCCCGACCGAGACGATGCCGCGAACGAACACCATAGAGCCGGTCGCGCGGGTCACCTCACCGCGCAGTTCGAGGAACGATCCGGGATCGACCGCGGCCAGGAAGTGGGTGTTCAATTGGATCGTGACATTGGGCGCGCCATCCGCCGCGGCCTCGACATAACAACCCAGTGTGTGATCGGCGAAGACCATCAGGACACCACCATGCACCGCCCCGGCCGGATTGGAATGGTCCACCCGGGTCAGCAGCCCATAGACCCAGACGTCCCCATCGCGCTTCCGCCAGGGCGTGCCGATTCCGCCCGGCATCGGATTATCGTCCATCGGAATCCAGCCAACAGCGGCAGGGTCAAAACCAATCATGACAGCGGCACTCGCGCGCCGTCATGCTTCACCACGAAACCTCGATACGTCATCGGCCTAAAATGCGGGATACCGGGCGCCGCGGCAATCGCCAGCACTCCGTGTGAGACACCCGAGGGGTTGAGCCCGCGGGAACCGGCGCAGCCCGGATATTGCCCTTTTCGATCCGGCGGGCTCAACTGAAATTGACCTGAGTTCATTCCGGAACAACGGAGGCAGCATGCGCCGGCTCACTCCTCTTGTCGCGTTTCTCATTGCCGCCTTCGGCACGCTCATGCCGCTGGCCGATGCCGCCGGTCAATGCGCCTCGGGGGCGGATCAATCGGTCAATGACATTCAGGCCCTGCGCACCCAGATTCTGGTGCTGACCCTGTCATGTGGCCAGCAAGCAGCGTACAACAGCTTCGTGTTGCGCTTCCGCCCCGTCCTCCAGGCCAACGACCGGGACGTTTCGGCCTGGTTCCAGCGCGCATACGGTGCCGCCGGCGAGGCGCGAAAAGATACGTTCGTCACCGACCTCTCGAACACCATGTCCCAAACCGCGGAGCGGTCGGGCGGGAGGACCTGCGCCTTCGCGGCTCAGACGTTCAACGAGTTGAATGGACTCCGTTCGAGCGATCAGTTGCCTGCCTACGCCGCGGCCAAGAGGCTATCCCCTCCGGGCCTGAGCATGTGCCAAGGCGCCGCCCGCTCCCGGTGATGTGGTCACGCCCAGGCATCAGGGTTTTCCGCGACGGCAAGGCATGAGAACAATGCGGTTCAGCCGGCTTTGGCGAACCTTGGGAGTTCTGACGATATGCAAACCTACGACTACATCGTTGTCGGCGCGGGTTCGGCGGGCGCGGCCGTCGCCAACCGGCTTTCGGCTGATCCACACAACAAGGTCCTGTTGCTGGAAGCCGGTCCCGCCAGCCATCCCTGGTCCCGCATCCCGGTCGGCTACGCCAGGCTCATCAACAATCCCGCCGCCAACTGGCTCTATTCGTCCGAGCCCGAGGCCAACACGAACGGCCGCAAGCTCCCGGTTCCCCGCGGCAAAATGCTTGGCGGCTCCAGTTCGATCAACGGCATGGCCTTCGTCCGCGGCCAGTCCCAGGACTTTGACACCTGGGCGCAAATGGGGAACCAGGGGTGGAGCTACGCGGATGTGCTGCCTTTCTTCCGCCGCATGGAAAGCTACGGCGGCGGCGGCGATGATGAATTTCGCGGCCGGGAAGGCCCGCTTCGCGTCACCAACCCGCAACCGCGCGATCCGCTGTTCGCCGCGCTGATCAAGGCGGCGGGCGAGGTCGGGATCGCGCACAATCCCGATTACAACGGCGCCAGCCAGGACGGGATCGCCATGAGTCAGGCTACGATCTCCTCCGGCCGCCGCATGAGCACGGCTCACTGCTATCTGGACCCAATCCGCAAGCGCGACAATCTGCACATCGAAACAAGCGCGTTGACCGAAGCACTTGTCCTTGAGGGTACGCGCTGCGTCGGCGTCCGATACTCCGTGGGCGGCGACGCGCGGGAAGCCCGCGCAAGTCGGGAAATCGTCATCAGCGCCGGAACGATCAACTCACCGCAGTTGCTGGAGTTGTCGGGCATCGGCCAACCCGAACGCCTGCGCGATCTGGGCATCGAAGTGCGCCACGCGTTGCCGGGCGTCGGCGAGAATTTACGAGACCATTACGCGCCCAGAACACGGTGGGCCATCGGCACAAAAGGGATCACTTTCAACGACAGGGCGCGCGGTCTCGGGATGGTGTGGCAGGCGCTGCGCTATGCGTTCTTCAACCAAGGCCTGCTCGGCGCGGTCGGGGCTCCGATTCGGGCTTTCGTCCGCTCCCGCGAGGGCCTCGCGGCGCCAGATTCGATGCTGGGTTGGGTTCCGATGCTGACCGAGCCAGGTGTCAAGGGCCCAAAGCTCTCCCGCCAGTCCGGGGTGACCTGCTACGCGCACCCGATGCGGCCGGAAAGCAAGGGGCACATCCACATCGCCGCCGCCGATCCTCGCAAGCCGCCCGCGATCAACTTCAACTTCCTGTCGTCGCCGATCGACGCGGAGATCACCGTGCGCGCGGTCCGCATCGCGCGCGCCGTGATGACCGCGCCCGCGATGGCTCCGTTACAGGTGACGGAGATCGCGCCAGGTGAAAATCAAACCACGGATGACGAAATCCTGGACTGGGTCAAACGGGTGGCGGAAACGACCTACCATCCGGTTGGCACCTGCAAGATGGGCGTGGACGCCATGGCGGTCGTCGACCCTCGCCTCCGCGTTCACGGCATCGAAGGGCTGCGGGTCGCGGACGCCTCGATCATGCCGGCGCTTACGTCGGGCAACACCAATGCGCCGTCGATCATGATCGGCGAGAAGGCGGCGGACATGGTGCTGCGGGATGCCGCCGCCTGACAGGGAGAGATGGGAACCCGCCCGTTTGATCCCGTTCGGAAATCGGCTTATCCCCGCCGCTCACCGGCCCTGGACTGAACCCCATGAACGTCCGCACCCGTTTCGCCCCGAGCCCGACCGGATCGCTGCATATCGGCGGCGCCCGCGTCGCGCTGTTCAACTACCTGTTTGCCCGCCACCACGGTGGCGCCTTTCTGTTGCGGATCGAGGATACCGATCGCGAACGCTCCACCGGCGCCGCGACACAGACCATCCTTGACGGCCTGGACTGGCTTGGCCTGACCCGCGACGAGCAAACCGTCTTCCAGTCGTCCCGTGCCGCCCGCCACGCGGACGTCGCTCATGAAATGCTGGCACGCGGCCGAGCCTATTACTGTTACTGCACGGTCGAGGAACTGAAGCAGATGCGCGAACAGGCTGCCGCCGAAGGCCGATCGCCGCGTTACGACGGGCGCTGGCGGGACCGCGATCCGCGGGAAGCTCCGGCCGGTGTGAAACCGGCGATCCGCCTGAAGGCGCCTCGGGATGGCGAGACTGTCGTCGCGGATTTGGTGCAAGGCACGGTCCGCGTGGCGAACGCGGAGATGGACGACCTGATCATTCTGCGAAGCGACGGGACGCCCACCTATCTGCATGCGGTGGTGGTGGACGATCACGACATGGCGATCACGCATGTCATTCGCGGCGACGACCATCTGACAAATACATTTCGACAAATCCAGATTTATCAGGCGATGGGCTGGGAGCTTCCGTTGTTCGCCCATACGCCGCTGATCCACGGGGCCGATGGCGCGAAATTATCGAAACGCCATGGCGCCCAGTCGGTCACAGAATTTCGCGAACAAGGATTTCTCCCAGAGGCCGTCTGCAACTACCTGTTACGCCTGGGTTGGTCGCACGGCGATCTGGAAATCGTGGACCGTGAGGAGGCCATCCGGTTGTTCGACATCGCCGACGTCAATCGCGGCCCGTCACGCATGGATTTTCCTAAATTAACCAACCTCAACGGGGTCTACATCCGGCAGGCGGACGATGACCGGTTGACGCGCGAGGTGCTGCATCGCCTGGCCCACCCGCCCGGGTTGGCATTGGGTTCCATCGCCGCGGGCCGCATCCGCGCGTTGATGCCGCAATTGAAGGAGCGGGCGAAGACGCTGATCGAGCTGGCCGACTCGGCCGCGTTCCTGGCCCGCGTCGTGCCGCTGCCGATGGAGCCGAAAGCCGCGGCTCAGCTGACTCCCGAGGCTCGGATCATGCTGCGCGAGGTCGCCCAGGAGTTGGAGGCGACAGACTTTTCGGTCCCGGCGCTGGATGGGGCGCTGCGGACCTTCGCAGAACGCACCGGCCGGAAACTGGGTCAGGTGGCGCAGCCGCTGCGGGCCGCATTGACCGGCTCGACGGTCAGCCCGGGCATCGACGCGACGCTGGCGGCTTTGGGGAGGGACGAGACGTTGGCGCGGATCGCGGCGGCTTCCGCTTGACAGCAGTCCACGCGACCTACCGGGTTCCGCGCGATCCAATAAACTTGACAGATTTCGCCGATTTCAGCCAATATACTACATCACTACTGTCCGGAGTTTTCCGAACGAACCGTTCCGAAGTGTCTGACCTATAACGGTTTTTCGACGATTTTGGGTGGTGTCGGTTTGAAGTTGGTGGCGGTTTGCCCGACCCTTGTCCGGGGAGGGCTCACTCATGAACGCCGGA
>SHWL01000111.1 GCA_009693865.1 Acetobacteraceae bacterium
CCGGGACGAAGAAACGGCCCCCCAGCCGAACAAAGAAACTGGTCAGGCGGCAGTCGTTGCCCGTGTATTGTCGGCAGTCGAGAAGAAAAACTGATCAGAATGCAGAGAACTGAGCGTTCATTACCACCCACTCCAAACAGCGAGGAGGCAAAATAAGCTGGCATGGAGAGCACTTGGCCGCAGTGATTATTCGTACCGAGCGCCTCTCACCGAGGTCTTGGGCATGGTGCGACATTGTTCGGGTGGCCTGGTTTTAGGGTTTCGGCAATTCGAGTGCGCCGGGAAAACTTTCTTGCCCGAACCGGAAGGGGAAAAGAGCAAGAAAGAGAAAGTATATGAGCACACGCCTTGGAACCAACTTGAGGCTGGAATTATGTTTAGTTTCGAACTTCCGGTGCTCGTGTTTCGCGAGGACGGTATCGAGGGTGGTGTTTTCGATATTGGTGGCCATCAAGATTTGTTTGTTCAAAGAATGCCTGATATTTCGGAGTTGGATGATGATCACGTAAAAGATAAAATTCAAACTCTCTTTCAAAACTGGGCCTCTGACGTCAAATCCCGTTATTATATGAGATAGAGAGCCCGATATTATGGGAGGTAGAGAGTCAGCTGCGAGGAGGAGTGGGGAGTACGGATGTGTCCAGGAAGTCACCAGCAAGCTGGTAGTGCTGGAATTGTTCGGTCTCTTACGCCATGATCATGACGGTTCAATCGTCCCTCGCCGGAGCCCGCCACCATGACCGCACCCCGCATGATGAAACTCGGCGCCTTCGTCCACGAAACCGGCCAGCATGTCGCCGCCTGGCGCCACCCGGACGCCTACGCCCACTCCGGCACCTCCTTCGCCGAGGCCGCCTCCGTCGCGCGCACCGCGGAACGGGGGAAATTCGACCTGCTGTTCCTCGCCGACAGCGCCGCCGTCAGCGTCTTCGGCTCCGCCGACTCCCGCGGCCGCATGGCCAAACTGGTGAAATTCGAGCCGATGACGCTGCTCGCCGCCCTCGCCGCGGTGACCACACATCTCGGCCTCGTCGCGACCTCCACGACCACTTACGCTGAGCCTTACACGCTTGCCCGTCAGTTCGCCTCGCTCGACCAGATCAGCGGTGGCCGGTCCGGATGGAACCTCGTCACCTCCAACAATGAGGCGGAGGCCTTCAATCACGGCCTCGACAAGCATGCCGCGCATGCCGACCGTTACGATCGCGCGGCGGAATTCGCCGAGGTCGTGAACGGTCTCTGGGACAGTTGGGACGACGACGCGTTCATCCGCGACAAGGACTCCGGCGTTTATCTCGATCCCGCGAAAATGCACGTGCTGAACCATCGCGGCAAACATTTCGCGGTGCGTGGGCCGTTGAATGTCGCGCGGTCGGCCCAGGGACGGCCAGTGCTGGTGCAGGCGGGGGCGTCCGACACCGGGCGCGATCTTGCCGCGCGCGTGGCGGAGTTGGTATTCACCGCGCAGGACAATTTCGAACGCGCGTGCGAGTTTTACACCGACGTGATCGCGCGCCTGCCGCGCTTCGGCCGGACCCAGGCCGATGTAAAAGTCATGCCCGGCATTTACCCCGTGGTCGGGCGGACGGAAGCGGACGCGCGCGAAAAATACGACTTCCTGCAATCGCTCATCCATCCCAGCGTCGGCATCGCGGTGCTGGAGCACACGATCGGCATCGGCGGCCTGGACAAGTACCCTCTGCATGGCCCGGTGCCGGAAATGGGCGACACAAATGGCCCGCTCAGCCGCCAACGCCTGCTGCTGGAGGCGGCACGGCGGGAGAACATGACGCTGTGGCAACTGTGTCTGCACAATGCCGGCCCGCGCGGACATTTGCTGGCCATCGGCACGCCGGCCCAGGTGGCGGATACGATGGAGCATTGGTTCAGGAATGGGGCGGCGGACGGTTTCAATGTGATGCCCGCCTGGCTGCCCGGTTCGCTCGACGATTTCGTGGATATGGTCATCCCCGAACTGCAGCGTCGCGGATTGTTCCGCACGGAGTATGAAGGGCCGACCCTGCGCGAGAATCTGGGTTTGCCCAGACCTCCCGGCCGGTGGAGGCAAATGGAATTGGTGGCGCAATGAGCACGCAGCTTCTGATCTACAAAACCCTGGCCCCGGTTAACACCGCCAGCCACCGCGATTGGTCGATCGAGGTTGGCACGGACTTCGCCTTCAGCTCCGCGATCAACTCCGTGCCACTGATGGCAGTCGAGTTTCCGCTGGCCGCGAACGAGTATCCCATCGTCTTCGGCGGCACCGCGCCCGACCTCATTCCCGCCGCCATCCTGGGCGTCCAAAGCAACGAAAATCTGTTTCTCAGGGCCGGCAACAAATGGGATGCCGCCTATATTCCAGCCTTCCTGCGCCGCTATCCCTTCGTCTTTTCCCATGACGAGGGCCGCTTCGTTCTGTGTATCGACGAAGCCTTTTCGGGATTTAATCGGGAAGGCAGGGGCCAACGCCTGTTCAACGACGACTCCACGCAAACTCCGTACGTGGATGGAGTCCTGACGTTCCTCCAGGACTACCAGACGCAGTTTCTCGCGACGCAACGATTCTGTGCCCGGATCGGGCAGCTCGGACTACTGGAGCCGATGGAGGCGCAGGTGACGATGAACAGCGGCGCGCGAATGTCGCTTGGCGGGTTCATGGCCGTTAATCGCGAAAAACTGAAGGCCCTGCCGGCGGAAACCCTGGGGGAGATGGCGAAGAACGACGAGCTGGAAATGCTGTACTTGCATTTGCACTCGTTGCGAAACTTCGACCGCCTGCGCGATATGGCCGAACGGCGGCAGGCGGGGTGAGTGGCGGGGTTTCACCCCGGACCCCATCAGAGGGCGCCGCCCTCTGAACTCCCGCCAAGGGCAGTGGCCCTTGGAACCATTCACTTGGTTGGGAGTGGGAGGGGGCTGCTCGAATGTTCGGACATGCGTGTAAGCCCTCTCCCACTCCCAACCAAAATTAAGAGATTGCAAAGGGCCTCGCCCTTTGCCGGAGGTCCAGGAGGCTCTGCCTCCTGGTGGGGTCCGGGGCAAAGCCCCGCCACTCAAACCCGCGCCATCCGGTTCCACGCGTCCAGCGCCGCGATTTTATAAGCTTCCGCCAGCGTCGGATAGTTAAATGTATTCTCAATGAAATAATCCAGCGTGCCCTTCAGGTTCAGCACCGCTTGACCGATATGCACGAGTTCCGTCGCGCCCTCGCCGACGATATGCACGCCCAGAAGGCGCCCGGATTTAATCGAGAAGATCATTTTCATCATGCCGGTATTCAACCCCATGATATGCCCGCGTGAGGTTTCCCGGAAGCGTGCAATTCCACATTCGTAGGGGATGCCCCGCCGTCGAACTTCCTGCTCGCTCATGCCGACGGTGGAAATTTCAGGCACGGTATAAATCCCGTAGGGAAAAAACTCCGGCGCGGGAGGCAGTTTCATGCCGAACGCGTGGCACGCGGCGATCCGGCCCTGTTCCATCGACGTCGAGGCGAGGCTCGGAAACCCGATCGCGTCGCCGGCGCAATAAATATGCGGCATCGAAGTCTGGAACGTGTGCGCATCGACCTTCAGCCGGCCGCGATCATCCGCCTCCAGTCCGCAGCAGCCAAGGTTCAACGGCTCGGTCGCGCCCATTCGCCCAACCGCGTAAAGCAACATTTCCGAGCGAATGCGCCGCCCGCTTTCAAGTACCGTGACCGGCGCGCCGTTCTCGTGTTCGATCCCGATGACCTTGGACCCGAGCCGGATCGTCATGCCGCGATCGCGGAGTTGATGCGAAAAATCGTCGATCAGTTCGCGGTCGATGAAATCGAGAAAGGTTTCGTGCGCGTCGATCAAGGTCACGGCGACGTCCAGCGCGCTGAAAATGGTCGCGTATTCGATGCCGATCACGCCGGCGCCGATCACCGTCAGGCTGCGCGGCAGGTGATCGATCTCCACGATCTCGTCGCTGTCCAGCACGGTGCGGCCATCGAACGGGATCTCGGGCGGACGGTGCGGGCGGGTGCCGACGGCCAGCAGGATGCGCTCGCCGTGGAACACACGGGTGCCGTCGCCCTCGGTCTCGACCTCGATCCGGTGCGGGTCCAGAAAGCGGGCCATTCCGGTGATGGTATGCACGCCATTGCGTGCGAACTGGTGTTCGAGGACATCGACCTCATGATCCAGCGTCATGTGCAGGCGCATCATCAGGTCCTTGGCCTGGATGTCCTTTTTGACGCGGTAGGCGCGGCCATAAAACCCGCGTTCCCGCCAGCCCGTGAGGTTGAGCACGGTCTCCCGCAAGGTCTTCGAGGGGATGGTGCCGGTATGCACCGAGACACCGCCGACCCGGCGGCCTTTTTCGACAACCAGCACGGACTTCCCCAGCTTCGCTGCCTGGATCGCCGCCCGCCGTCCCGCTGGGCCGCTGCCAATGATGATGAAGTCGTGCGTGGCGACGACAGGGTGGTGGTGGATGATGGGGTGGGCGTCCGGTCCGTCTGGCATGCGCTTGCTGTCCCAACTTGATGCCGCGGCACATCATATCCGATCATGGGCGGTATGAGACGGAAAACTTACGAAAATCCGCCGATTCTGTCACTGCGGCTGGCCGGAGGCGCGATGCGTCAATCGGTTTCCTGTCGACGAGACGCGACGGCTTCCGCTATCGTGGCACCCATGGACACTGTTCTGGAACGGTCGTGGACCCCCGACTCCTTCCTTGCCTGGGAGGACCAGCAGGAATTCAAGTATGAATTCGATGGGCGGGAGGTCATCCAGATGACAGGTGGTAGCCTCGCGCATCAGCGCATTGTTTTGAATCTGTGCCTCTCTTTGATGGGGCTGCTGGACGGCAGGCCGTTTCAGGTCGCGCAGGAGATGCGGCTCAGGGCCGGTTCCCGAATCCGCTACCCGGATGTTCTGGTCTTCGCCGGTCCGCTTGGCCAAACCACCCGCACCCTGACGGACGCCCTGGCGATCTTCGAGGTGTTGTCTGACGATACGGCCACCACCGACCGCGTCGAGAAACTGCTCGATTACGCCGCGCTGCCGTCGCTGCATTGTTACGTGTTGCTGGAACCAACCATCGCGGCCGCGACGGTTCATGCGCGCGAACCGGGCGGCGCCTGGACGGCCAGCGTGCATAAGACCGGGGATCTGAACCTCGCGGGCCTCGACCTCGCGCTGCCGCTGGCCGCGCTTTACCAGGGGTTAAGCTTCCCGGCTCAGACCTGACGGCGGCACCGCCGGCCTTTCGGTGAGGTCACGGCCCCCTCGGCAACTCAACAGGAGGCGACTCCGGCCGCGCGGTTTGGCCCAGGGAGCCCGGCCGCTCCGCCACGTTACTGAAGCACCCGATCAAAGAACGCTGGAAGTTCCCCCGACAACTGCTTCAGGAAAGCCGCGCGATCGAACCCCGGCGGGTCAGCCCTGAGATCGCCATCCTCACTTTGTAACGCGAACCCGGGTGTATCCGAGAACGCGAAATGCCAGGCATTCCTCACGCGGTGGAGTTCGACGCCGGGCACATTCTGAGCGGTCCATTCGGCGTGAAAGCGCGGCACCAGGAAGCGATCCAGTTCGGCGATGTAAAGGGCGACCGGTATCCGGATGGCGGCCAGCGACTGCGCGGTGAACACCACCCCGGCCGGAGCCATGGCCACCACCGCTCGCACGCGGTTGTCTGTCAGCGGCGTGGGCGGTGCCATCGGCTTCCCCCCTCGGACCACCATCCCGCAAAAGATCGGATCGCTGGCCGTGTCCATCTCGCAATGCCTGCCAACGCGTGCCAGGTCGGGCACGCCACCAGCCAGTGCCAGCACGGTATATCCGCCGGCCGAGTGCCCTGCGGCGCCGATGCGAGGCCCTCGCGCATCGGTCGCTATCCGGTCCTTCCATAGGGGATCGAGCAACAACGCGTCGACGATCCGGGTCACCTGGCGCGGCCGCTCCTCGAAAAAGCGTCCGGGTTCGTTTCGCAACAGAGATTTGTCCTGCCAGTTGTCGCCGGGATGGCGAAGGGCCGCGACGAGGTAACCAGACTTCGCCAACGCCTCGGCCAGGCTGGTGTGGCCCAGTTCGGCGCCCCCGGTGCCATGGCTCAGAACGATCAACCCCTTCACTGAGGGTTCCGGCGCGGCCTGCACGGCGACATTCACCGTGAACGGCCCCATCGGAATCGCGCGCGCCGCCGTTTGGGTCGGGTAATATAATGCCACTGTCGTGTCCGGCGGACCAGGGACGACAATCTGGCGCCAACCCGCCTCAAACGCCCAGGCGCTTTCGGTCAGCGCAAAGGCGCAAATCAACATCGCAATCAATGCGCACAATCTTCTCATAGTCGCCGATCACTTTCATGTTTCGTAATTTGGCGCATGAGCGCGATCTCACACTTCCGCCGCCAGCAAATAATTCACCCCCAGATCCCGCGTCGTCCGCCACCCACCCAGGCCAGGCGACAACCCCGCAGTGTCCGTTACCCGGGCACCCGCGTCCCGGACAAGCCGGGAAAGTTCCACTGGCGTGATGAACCGCCGCCAGTCATGCGTTCCCACCGGTAGCAACCGCAGCACATATTCCGCCCCGAGTTTGGCGACCAGCAGCGACCGTTTCGTGCGGTTCAGCGTGGACAGGAACAGCATCCCCCCGGGAGCCAGCAACCCGGCCAGCACCCGGACGAAGGCGGCGGGATCGGGGACGTGCTCGATCACCTCCAGCGCCGTGATCACGGGAAAGCGCGCGCCCTCCGCCAGCAGCTCCTCGGCCACCGCGACCCGGTAGGACGGCCCGTCCGGTCCGGCATGGGCGCGCGCCGCCGCGATCACATCCTCGGCCGCGTCGATCCCAAGCACATCGAAGCCATGCTCAAAAAGCGCCTCAGCCGCCAGGCCCGCGCCGCAGCCCACGTCCAGCACCCGGACCCCGGCGGGCGAGGGAAACCGCCGGTCCGTGTGCGATAAAATCCAACCGATCCGGGCCGGGTTCATCGCGTGCAGCGGGCGCATCGGCCCGGTTTTGTCCCACCAGCGCGCGGCCAGGGCGTTGAACTTCGCCACCTCGGCGGCCGATACCGTGACATCAACCATGGTTGCCCCTCCGATCCCTCGCCGGTATCTACCGCGCATGCACGCCAAAGTCCGCCTCCCCCAACCCCGGCGCAGGAACTCATGCCGCGTATCGTGATGAAATTCGGCGGCACCTCGGTCGCCGATCTGGACTGTATCCGCAATGTCGCCCAACGCGTGAAGCGCGAGGCCGACGCTGGAAACCAGGTCGCCGTCGTCGTGTCCGCCATGTCCGGCACGACCAACCAGCTTGTCGCCTGGTGCCAGAGCCTGGACGCACTGCACGACCCAATGGAATACGACACCGTCGTCGCGACGGGCGAGCAGGTGACTGCCGGCCTGCTGGCCATAGCGTTGCAAAAGATCGGCGTCCCCGCCCGCTCCTGGCAAGGCTGGCAACTGCCGATCCGCACCAACGACGCGCACGGCAAAGCCCGCATTCTGGAGGTCGACGGCGCCCCGTTGATCGCCAGCCTCGAACGCGGCCAGGTCGCGGTTGTCGCGGGCTTCCAGGGTCTGGGCCCCGGCGACCGCATCGCCACGCTCGGCCGCGGCGGGTCGGACACGTCCGCCGTCGCGCTGGCCGCCGCGCTGAAGGCGGATCGCTGCGACATCTATACGGATGTCGACGGCATCTATACGACCGACCCCAGGATCGTGCCCAAAGCAAAGAAACTCGCGAAAATATCGTACGAGGAAATGCTGGAGCTTGCCTCCGTCGGCGCCAAAGTGCTGCAAAGCCGTAGCGTCGAACTCGCGATGAACGAACGGGTGCGAATCCAGGTTCTGAGCAGCTTTCAGGACATTCCCGGCACTCTTGTGGTGGATGAGGACGAGATCGTGGAAAAAGAAGTTGTCTCCGGGATCGCCTATGCGCGTGACGAGGCAAAGATCACACTTCGAAATGTCCCCGACCGGCCCGGGGTCGCGGCGACGATTTTCGGCAAACTCGCCGAGGACAACGTCAACGTCGATATGATCGTGCAGAACGTCTCCGCCGACGGCACGACCGACATGACCTTCACGATCGGCAAGGCCGATCTGCCGCGGGCCCAGGCGGCGCTGGCGGCGATCAAGGACCAGGTCGGGAATTCGGAGGTGCTGATCGACCCGAACGTCGCCAAGATCAGCGTCGTCGGCGTCGGCATGCGCAGCCACACCGGGGTCGCCAACACGATGTTCCGCGCGCTGGCCGACAAGGCGATCAATATCCAGGTGATCTCCACGAGCGAGATCAAGGTCAGCGTGCTGATCTCGGCCGAATATGCCGAACTCGCTGTCCGCGCCTTGCATACCGCGTATGGCCTCGATGCGGACTGATCGCGAGTCACTCGATCGTCTTTGGGCCCGCGGCACCGAATTTCTGGGCTGTCCCATCGCGATCATGGGCGGTGCCATGAGCTGGGTCAGCGAGCGGCATCTCGTGTCCGGCATCTCCAACGCGGGCGGCTTCGGCGTGATCGCCTGCGGCGGTATGACCCCCGATGTGCTGGCGAAGGAGATCGCGGCGACTCAGGCGCTGACTGACAAGCCCTTTGGGGTCAACCTGATCACCATGCATCCGATGCTGGACGATCTGATCCGGGTCTGCCTGGAGGGGAAGGTCGGCCATATCGTGCTCGCGGGTGGTATTCCGCCTGGCACGGCGGTCAAAGCGGTGAAGGACAGCGGTGCGAAGCTGATCGCCTTCGCGCCCGCGCTGGTCCTGGCCCGCCGTTTGGTACGCTCCGGCGCCGATGCGATCGTGATCGAGGGTTCGGAAGCCGGCGGTCATATCGGGCCGGTGTCGCTGACCGTGCTGGCGCAGGAAATCCTGCCCCATATCCGTGAGGTCCCGGTGTTCGTGGCGGGCGGTCTGGGCCGGGGCGAGGCCATTCTCGCGTTTCTGGAAATGGGTGCCTCGGGCGCGCAACTCGGCTCGCGTTTCGCCGCGACGAAGGAGTCGATCGCGCATCCCAACTTCAAGAAAGCCTTCATCCGCGCCAATGCTCGCGACGCGCTGCCCTCGGTCCAACTGGACGAGCGCTTCCCGGTCATTCCGGTGCGCGGCCTGGTCAACGAAGGCACCAAAGCCTTCCTGCGCCACCAGGCCGAGACCCGCGACAAGTTCCAATCCGGTGAGTTGGACAAGGAACAAGCGCAGTTGTCGATCGAGTATTTCTGGTCGGGCGCGCTGCGCCGCGCCGTGATCGACGGCGATGTCGAGATGGGCTCGGTCATGGCTGGCCAATCGGTCGGCATGGTGACCGCCGAGCAAAGCATCGCCGAGGTGCTTCAGGACCTGGTCGGGCAAGCCACCGCCGCGCTCGCCGCCCGCCGCCTGGCTGACTGAGCGGACGTGGGACCCCGGCCCAGATGCCTCACGACCGGGCGATGGGGGACGAATGGTATTCCGTCCACCAATTATCATGGCTCGGCCTCCATCCGTCATGGCCCGTCCACCCATCGTCATGGCCCGCCCACCAATCGTCATGGCCCGGCTCGTCCGGGCCACCCATTCCAGCACAGTACCGCGACGGGTGGCCCGGACACGCCGGGCCATGACGGATGGTGGACGGGCCATGACGGATGGAGGCCGCGCCATGACATTGGGTGGCCGGGCCATGACGGTTGGTGGGCGGGCCATGACGGCGAAATGGAAGCGGCTTCCCACAGCCGGGCTTTATCCTGATGGCGTTGGGGCGCCCGCCCTCGGATCTTCCGGCTCGCCGCCTGCTGGCGAAACTGCGCGACTTGCGGGCTCATGGCGCCGCCCCGCTGTCGGAACTGGTGCGGCTGGTGGCGTCGGAGGTCGTGAGCGAGGTCTGCTCGGTCTATATCCGCCGCCCCGGCGATCTGCTGGAATTGGCGGCGACCGAGGGGTTGAACGCGCGAGCCGTGGGGCAGACGAGGCTGCGGGTCGGCGAGGGCATCGTCGGCCTGTGCGCGGCGCAAGCGGCGGTGATGAACCTGCCGGACGCGCAAAATCATCCCTCCTTCGCCTACCGGCCTGAGACCGGGGAGGAGCCCTTCGCCTCCCTGCTCGCCGTACCCGTCCGCCGCTCCGGCCGTGTCCTGGGCGTGCTGGCGGTGCAGAACCGCACACCGCGCAGTTTTACCGCGCAGGAAGTGGACGAGTTGGAAACGGTCGCGATGCTGCTGGCGGAGATGCTGCCGGCCCAGGGGAGCGCCGAAACGGCGGGCGAGGGGTTGTCGAATACCGTTCCGCGGGTTTTCCCGGGCACGACGTTGATGACGGGGATCGCGATCGGCCCCGTTGTCCTGCATCGCACCCGCCTGAGCGGTATCGCGCTGCTGGCTGAAGACTCCGCGCACGAACTGGATCGTCTGCGAGACGCGGCCGGCCGGATGCAGCGTGGTCTGGATGAGTTGCTGGCCGGGGTTCCCTCCGATGCCGCCGCGTCCCGCGATGTGCTGGAGGCCTATCGCCTCATCGCCGCCGATCAGGGCTGGTTGCGCCGTGTCGCCGACGTCATCAAAAGCGGACTGAGCGCCGAGGCCTCGGTCAGCCGTGTCGCCGGCGAGTTGCACGATCGGATGCGGCGGATCGCCGACCCGTATTTGCGGGAGCGGCTGGCCGATCTGGAGGATCTCGCCAACCGGCTGCTGGCCTCGCTGATGGGCGACGGCCCGCGCGATCCCGTCCCGCCTGGCGCCATTTTGCTCGCCCGTCGCCTGGGTCCCGCCGAGTTGCTGGACTGGCACGCTTTGGGGATCGCGGGCATCGCGGTCGAGGAAGCGAGCCCAGCGGGTCATGCGGCCATTCTCGCCCGGGCGTTGGGGATTCCGGCGATTGGCGGAACCCGGGGCATGCTCGACACCGCCGATCCCGGCGATCAGGCGGTGATCGATGGCGACGGCGCGCAGTTGGTGCTGCGGCCGGAGGCGGAGGTTCGCCAGGTCTACCTGCGCGCCCTGGAGGCGGCGTCGTTGCGTCACGCCGGGTTCGCGGCGCTGCGCGATAAGCCGTCGGTCATGGCGGACGGGATGCGGGTCTCGCTGATGCTGAATGTCGGGCTCGATCTGGAACTGGCGCTGCTGGATCGCACTGGCGCCGATGGCATTGGGCTGTATCGGACGGAGATCGCGATGATCGCCCGCGGAGCGGTCGCGGATGTCGCCGGGCAGGCGGCGATCTACGCCCGCGTGCTGAACGCCGCCGGCGACCGTCCGGTGCTGTTCCGCACCCTGGACCTGGGCGCCGACAAACTGCTGCCGGGCACGGTGATGGAGGAGGAAAACCCGGCCATGGGATGGCGCTCGATCCGCATCGGCCTGGACCGGCCCGCCCTGCTGCGGCGGCAATTGCGCGCCATGCTGCTGGCGGCGAACGGGCGGCCCTTGTCGGTAATGTTCCCGATGGTGGCCACGGCGGCCGAATTCCGCCAGGCCAAGGCGCTGCTGCTGGCGGAAGCCAAACGCGTGCGCCCCTCGCCCGAGCGGTTGTCGATCGGCACGATGCTGGAAGTGCCCGCCCTGATGTGGCAATTGCCGGATTTGTTACGCGAGGCGGATTTTATCTCCGTCGGGTCGAACGACCTGTTGCAGTTCATGTTCGCCGCCGATCGCGGCACGCCTTCTTTATACGATCGTTACGATGTGTTGTCGCAGCCGATGTTCGATTTGCTGGAGCAACTGCTTACCGCGGCGAAGCAGGCCGGGGTGCCGGTATCGTTGTGCGGAGAGGCCGCGTCGCGTCCACTGGAGGCGTTGGCCTTTGTCGGTCTGGGCCTGACCTCGCTGTCCATGCCCGCGAGCGGGATCCTGCCAGTAAAAGCGCTGCTGGCCGAGGTCGATATGGCGGCGTTCCGGCCCGTGCTGGCCTCGATCCGCCGCGGCGCCCGCGGGGCCGCCAGTCTCCGTGAACCCATCGCCACATGGGCGCGGGAGCAGGGGTTGCCGGTTTAGGGGGCGGCGATGCTCAGGATCGTGTCGAGGAAGGCCCGGAGTTCGGGGCAGCGCGCGGCGGATACTTCAAGGTTCTGATCTCGAAGAATTGCGGCACCGTCACGAGTTTTGACGTATGCGCGTCTTTTGCCGGACAGGAATAATTCCTTCAGGTGTGTGGCTGGTGGTCGGTCGTGGTTCACGGTCTCTGGATGCAACGGCGGCGGATTCCGATTGGTTCCAGACAGACGCTGGATTGTGGACCAGAATGGAAAGAGCCACGCTTCGAATTCGTATTGAGCCGCGTGAGGATGAAATCGGGGTTCCGGCCCGACCCATTCGCGCATCTTCCTCTTCGCATCCTCGGCGTTCACGAATCCCGGTGGCCTGGCTCCCGTGTAAACATCGGTCAAAGCGATCACTGCGTCATGGTCTCGTGCAAGCAACCGCCCAACGTCGCGTTTCAATTTATCGCCGGTGAGTATCCTACCATCCTCGGATATGAATTTCAGCCTCGGCATTTGGCCAGGAAGTTTCCCACTCAGGTAGTCTCGCAGCGCTTTTTCGAATATTTTCTCGGTCTCACCTTCGACGATAATCGCGATCCGTTGCGTCACGACCGTCCCCCGATTATGCCTTTGCTCCAGAGTTGGTCGAGCGTGTAGTCCTCCATCCACTCTTTAATGTCCAATTCGTCGGCCCACCTGGTTGTCATGCCGCCGGTTTCATCACGATCGCAAACGAGCAATTCCTTGGGGTCCAGAAATCGAACGAAGCGATCCGAATGTGTCGCGACGATGAGTTGGGTACGTTCCGATGCCTCGCGCATCAGATCGGCCAGAAGCCTTAACATTTCTGGATGCAGGCTGACCTCTGGTTCGTCGATGAGCGTGACCTGCGGCAGGCCAGGGCTTTGCAGCAATGTAGTCAGCCACAAGAACCGCAGCGTCCCTTCCGATAGTTCATTGGCATAAAACGGTCTCGCAAACCCGTGCTCCCGCCAGCCAAGGGTCAGATGGCCGGCCGCGACCGGGGGGAATTCCAGCCGTTCCATTGACGGAAAGGCTGCCCGCAGCGCATCTTCAACGGCTTCAAACCGGTCGCGCGCGGTTTCCCTCATGGTAAAGAGGCAGGATACGAGATCTTCTCCATTTACATTCGGTACTTGGATGGGTGTAAGGGTCTGCGGCATCCGAACAGGGGACCGGCCGGATACATCCAGACCATGGTAGACGCCAGAAATATCAGCCAGCGCTTGTCGAAAGCGTTCCGCGTCATGACTGTTCCTTGGCGTCTGCGACAGTGATGTCTCGGACCATTTGTAATCCCAGTCTGGTTCAACGTACTTGCCATCGATGGCATACCTGATCCGAGAGCCCTCGGAGTCTATCGATTTTGGTGGGGTCGAAAGCAGGGCGGCAGCCAGATCCGACATCCTTCGGAGGTATTCGCGCAAGATCACATAGCTGTTTCCCGCCTGACGGAGTTCAAGGTGGTAATCGTTTTGAAGTGTGCCTGACTCACGGCTCCGCGCCTCAATCGTGACGGCGTTTGTGGTTCCGTCCGCCGTCAACAGAAAGGGAAACGAACCCAGATCCGCGACGGTTGCCGCGAGCCGTCCGTTCGCTGATCCCGCCAACAGTCGGAAAACGTCGAGGACGGAACTCTTGCCGATCCCATTGGCGCCGATAAGGACGTTTAACGGCCGCAATGAGAGATCGACATTCCGTAGGCGGCGATAACCGCGAACCGACAAACGCGAAAACCCTGGAGTCATGGCACCCTCCGGCTCACGCAAGAACGTAGTCTTTTGGGCACCAGATCGTCCAGTCTGCGTTTTGTGACTGCGGTCCAGGTTGGGCCAATCGACGAGTGGTGGCACCCCGGCCCAAGGCGCGACCCGCATGGCCGCCAATGTCAGCGACGTAGACGCCAATTCTTTGGATCGAACCATCCATGGCGTTTTCCTATTCCGAGAACAAATCGATATACGGCCCAAACCGGAACCTCCGGTGACGAGCCTGACCTGTGAACTCCGAAATCGTGCCAATCTCCACCAGCCGGTCCACCACCTGGTTCGCCGCCGCGAAGGTTGTGCCAACGACCTCCTTCACATCGTTCACCGAAACAATCGGGTGAGCGAACAGATGTTCCAGAACCCGCAACCCGTTTCCCGTCGCGCGGCCGAATTTTCGCGCGATCATCTCGCGCTGGCCTTCGCGCATCAGCAGAATGCGGCGCGCGGTGATCGCCGCTTCCGTGCTGACCTCGGCGACACCTTTCAGGAAAAACGCCAGCCATGCCTCGAACGCGCCCGTGTCGCGCACCGCCCGCAGATGCTCGTAATAGCTTTGCCGGTGGCGTTTCAAATAGTGCGACAAATACAACACCGGCTTCGGTAGGATCTGCTTCTCGCATAACAGGAGCGTAATCAACAGCCGGCTGACGCGCCCGTTTCCATCCAGGAAGGGATGGATCGTTTCGAACTGCGCATGTGCCAGCCCGATCCTGATGAGCAGCGGCAAAGCGTCTTCCGCGTGCAGAAACCGCTCAAGCGCGCCAAGCGCCTCGGGAACCTCCGCTGCGGGAGGTGGGACGAACGTCGCCTCCCGCAACGAGCTGCCCGAGGGGCCAATCCAGTTCTGGCTGGTCCGCAGTTCGCCCGGCGTCAGGTTGGCGCCCCGGACGCCCGTCAGGAGCTTTTCGTGGATTTCCCGGATCAGCCGGATCGACAACGGCAGCGCGTCCAGTCGAGCCAGGCCAGGGTTCATCGCCTGGACGTAGTTCAGCACTTCGCCCACGTCGCCCGTCTGGTCATGGTCGAACAACCGCGCCTCGGCGGACAGCAAATCCTGCAAGGAGCTTTGCGTGCCCTCGATCTGGCTGGAAAGGACGGCCTCTTTGCGGACATACATGAAGACGAACAGGTCGGGGTTTGGCAGAGTCTCGATCGACCCGGCCAGCCGGCCAAGGGCCGAATCCGCCAGCGACAACTGGGCTTGGAGGTGTCCGTCAATCCGGACAGGCGGCACGGGCGGGAGCGGTTTTGGGATGAACGCGCTGTATCCTTGGGGTTGCATCCGATACAACCCGGCGCGCCCGGCCATGGGGGCCACACTGATCTCGTTGGTGTCTGGCATGCGGGGCCGCGTGGGTTCCATATGATTGGTAGAATCATATATAGCGGCTTGAGACGTCCATATTCAACGCTGATTTTAATATACTGCCACACTACTGTCCGGTCAATAGCTGAATAAATTCAATTGGTTATCGTCCATGACATGTTCGGAACTGTCAGCTGTTTGAGAAATCACAGATTCTATCGAGGCCTTTTCAAATACTGTCACCGAAAACACCTGCATCAATGTGTAGAGGGAG
>SHWL01000112.1 GCA_009693865.1 Acetobacteraceae bacterium
CGAGCACTGCACCTTCCCCGCAGTGAGCACCATGGCATGCTCGGCACCAGTCGGACGTTCAGGCCTGCCGCACATGCCAAAAACCGGAGGTGGATAAAGCAACCCTCGTTACGAATGCCGGGCGACAACTATCTTGACACTCACCGCATGCGAACTGCCATCATCGCAAGATACGCCATCATGTCATTCTCGCGGAGAAACCCCCGAATGGCCTGGAGCATGTTGCCCGCATCGCCATACCGAGGGTTCCGCAGCACGTCCAGAAACGCCGCCTCCGCTTCGTTACCCCAGTGCCAGGTATCTTCGAACGCCTCTATCTGTGCCCGGCTTTGCTGCCCGGACGGCGCCTTGAACAGGACGTTGTATGTGGCGTTGGAGTTGAAGGGCGGGTCGAGATAGACAAGATCGACCGACTCGTCCTTCACGCTTTCGCGGAGAACGCCCAGGTTGTCGCCATAATACAGACTGCCCGGCATCGAGTCCCTTCCGCTTCGGTGCATACCCTTGCACATGGCCTTCGCGTCCTCAATCCAAGCCGGAAGAGAAGCCGGACGGGTGTAAATATCCGGTTAACGACGACATTTCTCATGTGGGCCGCGCCAGACTGCCACCCTCGACAGAACCCCCCTCGCCGTTCAAAACTCCCGGCCGAGAAACCGGAGGACCAATCATGCGCGTCGCCATCATCGGCCAACAGGATTTCGGCAAAACCACGATGGAGGCCTTCCTGAAACGAGGCGACGAGGTCGCCGCCGTTTTCTGCGCACCCGAGAAAGGCCGTCCCGACCCGCTTCGCGTCGCCGCGCAGGCGCACGGATTGACCGTGCACCAGTTCCCGAAGCTGACCGACCCACAGGCGATCGAGGCGATGAAAGCCGCCAATGTCCAGGTTGGCGTCATGGCCTTCGTGACGCAGTTCGTGCCCCAGGCCCTGTGCGACATCCCTGCCTTCGGGACCATCCAGTTCCATCCAAGCCTGTTGCCGCTGCACCGGGGCGCTTCCTCGATGAGCTGGTCCATCATCCTGGGCCGTAAGGAAACCGGTTTTTCAATATTCCGCCCGACCGATGGGCTGGACGAAGGCCCCGTGCTGCTGATGCGCTCCGTCCCCATCGAGGACGAAGACACGATGGGCAGCCTGTATTTTGGCAAAATCTTCCCGATGGGCGTCGCCGCTTTGGTGGAGGTCGCCGATAAGGTCGCCGCCGGCATCGCCCCCGCCATCGCGCAGTACGAATCGAACGCCGGATACGAAGGCATTCTCCGCGAGGCCGAATCCCATATCAATTGGGCCTCGCATGTCGACCACACCTACAACCTGATCCGCGGTTGCAATCCGGCCCCGGGCGCGTGGACCACGCTGGATGGCAAGAAATTGTTCCTGTTCGAGAGCAGCAAACGCATCGCCCGTACGTTCTCCGAGGTCAAAGGCAAAAAGATCGGCCAGGTCGTCGCGCAAAACGGCTCCAGCCTGGTCATTCACGGCCAGGGCGGCTTCATCGAGGTGCATCGCACCCGCTGGGATGGCGGCAGAAAGGTCACCGCGGCCGAGGCGGAGATCGCCATCGGCACGATCCTGGGCGGCTAAACCGACACGGGTCGTTGCCGGAGCGCGCGCCTGACTGTAGCGTCCCGCAGCAGCCCAGAAACCCGGACCGGACGCTACATGCTCGCTCGCGTATTTCCGGCCATCGTGGCGATCGTCGCCGTGTGGCCAGCCACCACATACGCTCTCACGATCGTCACTCGCGGCGAGGCAAGCCAGGCCGCGGTCGCGGATGTCTACGCGCAGCCCTTTACCGCGGCGACCGAGATCTCTGTCCGGCTGGACAGTTGGGACGGCGGGCTGGACACGCTCAAAGCCCGCGCGGCGGAGAACGGATGGGATCTCGTTCAGGTCGACGCGGACGAACTGGCCGCCGGATGCGCCGATGGAACCTTCGAAAAGCTCGACTGGCCGGCGATCGGCGGCAAAGACCACTACCAGCCGATGGCAATCAGCGACTGTGGGGTCGGCGCCGTCGTGAACAACATGGCTCTCGCCTGGGACCGCGAAAAATTCCAGGCCACGCCAAACTGGGCCGACTTCTGGGATGTGGCGAAAATCCCCGGCAAGCGAGGCCTCGCGAAGAACGTGCGCGGCGCGCTGGAATTCGCCCTTCTGGCGGACGGCGTGGCGCCGAACGATGTTTACAAGACACTGGGCTCGGCCGACGGGATCGACCGGGCATTTCGAAAACTCGATCAACTCAAACCTTATATCGTCTGGTGGCAGACCCCATCCGATGCCGCCAAGATCCTGGGCTCGGGCGACGTGCTGATGACCGCCACGCCAAGTGGCGTGATCGCGACGGCGAACCGGACCGAAAAACGGAATTTCGGCATCCAGTTCACCGCTAGCTTGTATGAGCCTCGTTCGTGGGCCATCATGAAAGGCGGACAGAACCTCCGCGAGGCCCGGCAATTCCTTTACGTCACCGGCGCACCTTCGATGCAGGCTCGGCTGTTTCGGGCCAGTGGTGACATTGGCCTGGCGAAAGGCGTGAACGACTGGCTCACACCCGAACAGCAGGCGATGTCGCCTACGTTCCAGGCCAACGCCAGCGTGGCGTTGCGCGTGGATAACGGCTTCTGGCGAGACAACCTGGCGAAGCTACGCGTCCGGTTCGAGACCTTGCTGGCGCAATAGCGTCATGCCGCGGCGATGGCGCGCCAGACCCGCTCGGGCGTCGCGGGCATGTCGATTTCGGTCACGCCATCCTCGCTCAGCGCGTCGATGATCGCGTTGATCAAGGCTGGAGGACTGCCGACGGCGCCAGCTTCTCCCGCGCCTTTCACGCCAAGGGAATTGGTGACGCAGGGGATTTCCAGAAGGTCGACCTCGATGTCGGGAAGGTCGTCCGCTCTGGGCAATGCGTAGTCCATGAAACTACCGGACAGAAGCTGGCCCGAATCCGGATCGAACACGGTGTGTTCCAGGATCGCCTGTCCCATGCCCTGCGCCACGCCGCCCGCCACCTGACCACGTACGATCAGGGGGTTGATCGCGGTGCCAAAATCATCACAAACGATATAACGCACGACGTTCGTCACACCCGTTTCGGGATCGATCTCGACCTCCGCCATATGGCAGCCATTTGGGAAGGTGTGATGGTCGATCGCCGCGACTTCGGCGGTGTCGAGCGGGGCCGATTTTTGGCGTTGGATCGCGGCGAGGCTGAGAATATCGATGCCGCGGTCGGTTCCGGCGATGGAGAACGTTCCGTCCGAGAAGGCGATGTCCGCGATTGCCGCCTCCAGCACCTCGGAGGCGGCCTGCTTGCCTTTCTCGATCACGGAATCAGCGGTTTTCACGATCGCCTGTCCCTCCGAGTAGAGGCTGCGCGCGCCGCCGGTGCCGCCACCCACCGGGATCGTGTCGGTATCGCCCTGACGGATACGGATTTTCTCGCCGTCGATGCCCAGGCGGCTGGCGGTCAGTTGGACATAGGCGGTTTCATGCCCCTGTCCGGTCGATTGGGTACCAACATAAACATCGACGAAACCATCCTCCGCGAAACGAATTTCCGCGCGTTCGGTGGGATCGCCGCCGGTCGCCTCCAGATAATATGCGAGACCCAGACCGCGGCGTTTGCCACGTGACGCGGCGGCGGACCGGCGCGCGGCGAAACCATCGTAATCCATTTTCTTCACGGCCGCGTCGAGCACCATCCGGAATTCACCGCTATCGTAGGTTGTACCAACCGGCGTCGCGTGCGGCATGGCAGACGGCGGGACGATGTTCCGGCGGCGCAATTCAATGCGGTCGATGTTCAGTTCCCGTGCCGCGGCGTCGACCATACGCTCCACGAGGTAATTGGCCTCAGGCCGCCCCGCGCCACGGTAAGCATCGACAGGTGGGGTATTGGTGAATACACCGATGACGTTCGCGTAAATGGCCTTGAAATTGTAAATGCTCGACAGCACGCTGGTGCCGGCATAGGTCGGGATATACGGCGCGAAGTTAGAAAGATACGCGCCCATATTGGAAATGTTCCGGGTTCGCAGCGCGAGGAATACTCCATTGGCGTCGGACGCCAGTTCTCCCAGAGTAATGTTGTCGCGTCCCTGGGTGTCGCAAACGAAGGCTTCGGCGCGGTCGGCCGCCCATTTGACCGGACGGCCAAGCGCGCGGGCGGCGAAACAGGTCAGGACGTGCTCGGCGTAAAGAAACAATTTCATCCCGAAGCCGCCGCCGACATCGGGCGTCACAATGCGAAAGTTTTCGGGATCGGTGTTGAACAACGGACCGATCATGGCCTTCAACAGCCAGCCGCCCTGAGTGTTGGCATACAGCGTCCAGCGCCCGGTCGCGGCATCATGATCCGCGATCGCCGCGCGCGCTTCCATCGAGGCGACGACGATCCGGTTATTCACGACGGTCAGGCGCGTCACATGCGCGGCGCCGGCAAAGGCGGCGTCCGTGGCGATCTTATCGCCGATTTCCCAGTCGAACACGGTGTTGTTCTTCACATCGGGCCACACCGCGGGCACGCCGGCATTCGTGGTAGACGCGAGGTCGGTGATCGACGGCAGGATGCCGTAATCGACCTGGATCAGATCGGCGGCGTCGCGTGCTTGTTTGGCGTTATCCGCGACGACGAAAGCCACGGGATCGCCAACATGGCGGACGGCGCCACCGGCCAGCACCGGATGGGCCGGACTGGCCATATCGGTGCCGTCCTTGTTCTGTACCGGCGCGGCGCAGGGAAGCGTACCCAGGCCGGCAAGGTCAGCCGCTGTGTAGATGGCGCGGACGCCCGGCAGTTTTGACGCGGGACCGATGTCGATCGCACCGATCCTCGCCGCCGCGTGAGGACTGCGCAGCACGATCCCGTGCAGCATGCCCGGCAGAACGATGTCGTCGGTATAACGCCCCATCCCCTTGAGAAGCCGCGGGTCCTCGACCCGCCGAACGGGTTGCGCGAGGCCGAATTTCGTCGTCGCCATGATCCTGTCTCCGCGTTGGTAGGGGAGGATGCCCGGTTCCGGGCGTCAGGGCCAAGGGGGAATCGCCGATGTTGCCTGAAATGAGATCTGGTGGCAGCATGACGCTTTCGACGATCCCGGGTAGGGTCGTGGCACGGGACCACGGGCGCCTGGCGGATTTCCATCGCTGGCGGCCCGTGAGCCGGCCAGGGTCCAATACGCGAACCACCGGGGAGATCGGGCATGACAATGCAGCCGGAACCGCGCGGCGAAGTTCGGTCGGTCATCGCGGCCGATGGCGCGCGTCTCGAATACGAGGTCGCCGGCAACGGCCCGCCTTTGGTCATGCTGCACGGATTCCTGGCCGGACGCTGGGTCTTTTCCCGCCAGCGCGCCGCCCTCGCGGAACGATTTTGTCTCATCCTGCCAAGTTTCCGGGGCCACGATGGCAGCGACAGCACCGTTCCGCCGGGATATGGGCCGGGCACGAGCGACGTCGACGATCTGAACGCCATCCTCGACGCCGAGCATATCGACCGGCTATGCCTGCTTGGTCATTCGTCGGGCG
Organism: Acetobacteraceae bacterium; assembly: GCA_009693865.1. Classification (GTDB taxonomy): domain Bacteria; phylum Pseudomonadota; class Alphaproteobacteria; order Acetobacterales; family Acetobacteraceae; genus Rhodopila. The sequence goes on from SHWL01000112.1 coordinate 5,537, forward strand.
GGGCAACCGCCTTCGTCTTCGCCTGCCGTTATCCGGACCGTGTCCTGCGCACGGTCCTTATCGAGCCGACTTTGTACTCGCTCCTCGACACGGTGGCACGAAATGAAGTTTCGGCGCAGATGGGACCCCTCGTCGCGACTGCGGTCAGGGACGGCCCGGCCGCCGCCCTACGCGATACCATGGCAACCATTGGCGGGGACGCCTGGAACAATCTGGACCCGGAGAAGAAGGAAACCCGATTGACGGCCTTCGCGTCATGCGCACCCATGGTTGGTCCGCACATACAAGGCCTTCTCGATCTTCAGGTTTCCGAGGCAGACGTCACCGGGTTTCGCCCGGAGACACTTCTTGTGTATGGCGCGGCCAGCTTCCCCTTCGAGGCCTCCATCGGCGAACGATTCGTCGCGTTGCGTCCTGAGTCACGGATCGTTACGGTCGAAGGCGCCGGACACAACGTTCATCGCGACCGCGCGGATATTCTCAACCCAATGGTGTTGTCGTTCTTGGTGTGACTGACGCCACGAGCCGGAACTGTTGGCTCATGCGTTTCCGCCCGTCATGGCACGACTCGACCGCACAGACGTCAGGATTGGGTCGGATGGGAACTGGACGTTCGGTTCTCGATGTCAGCGGCGGGCGGGGGCCGGGCCATGACGGTTGGAAGGAGAGTCGATGGTTCGGCCAGTTGGTTCAATACCTGACCGGATCGCCCAAATACCGGCGATAAAGAATCTTCAACGGACGCTCGATGTGCAACCGTTCCGCCCATGCGCGCGCGACGTCCGTGGCCATCGCCAGCTTCTCCGAAAGATGCCATTCCGGATAGCCAATGGGGTTGCGCCGGAAATACCGCCGCCGGAACTGCCGCCACGCCTCTGACGTCCGAACCCCCGAAGCCCCGGCCAGCTTCGCGACGATCCGGGTGAAATGCGGATACAGCGTCATGTTTCGCAGCTCTGCCGTCATGAGGTTGCCTATCAATATGGCATCGAAATACCCCAGCCGCACGGCGCTCATCAGCGACTGAGCCGGCGCATGAAACGCAATCCCCCGCGCCTCGCCCTCGCTCGTGCCCTGGGCCGCATCCATTATCCAAACACGACGCGTGTCGCCGGCCACCGTGAAGTCTAGATAATCGATATATGGACGCAATATTTCAATCGATTTGAAGAATCCGGACAGCGTCGCCCAATCCTCTTCGCGCAACTTCGTTGTCCAATCGTCGTCAGATGCCGCATCGGAGATCTGGTTGACATCTGAGGTTTGCTCAGGGTGCTTTCGTGTGTATTCACCAGTGTCGAGGTTCATGACAATGAATGGTTCGATCGTGCGAATCACCGGACGTGTCCAATAACGTTGGACATCCGCAGCGGTTCTCATTTTGGCTGCAGACCTCTCGCAAATCGTCATCCTCCGGCGTGACCGGAGGATCCGGAGCGGCACCACGCCTTGCTTTCCGGCGCTATTATACGCGGATATGTGCCGCTACCGATCCTCCGGTCACGCCGGAGGATGACGAAAAAGGAAGCGTCAGCGCCAAAATCACAAATGCTGGGACATCCGCCCAACCGACGCGGTACGGATTGGCCCAGGTCGCGTCGGTTCGAAGATAGATGTGCTGGGAGGCGGAGGACACGTAGGAACCAACACCCAGCGATTCGGCGATCCGCGCCAACGCCCAGACCATGCCCGGCTTGCGCTGCTCGGGTGGATCGATCACCCGCCGCCCCGAAGCGTCCACGAGATTGAACATGTCGGCGTCGTTCGAGCAGAGCGCGGCGACATAGGTCCGCGCCTTGTCAAACCGCTTCACGAGGCCGCGGATGAAACGCCGCTCCCCGCACAGCGGCGAGTCGTTGAGATCGAGGACAAGACTATCGCCTGCGTCGATCAGCAGAATCGCGTCCTGGTTTTCGTTGTCGAGACACAGAATCCGAATTCCCGGCGGCAATTGCTTCCAGGTGCGACAGGGCATGACTTCCGCGGGGAGGCTGCGGCGTTCCAGGAAGGTCTTTATGTCGCTGCTATAGTGGTCGGGCAGCAGAGTCTTCTGGTCCCGCCGCAACAGATCGAGCGACGGAATATGAAAATGATCCGGATGACCGTGGGAAATCCAGATGTATTCACTGGCCTGAACCAACGCCAACTCGTCCGCGGTCAGCAGCCGATCCAAGCCCCAACTGCCGAAATAGCAGGTCCCTGTCAACCATGGATCGGTCGCCAGCACGGGGCGGCCGTCTTCGCGAAACGCGAGTGTCGCATTCCCAAGGGTTTCAAAGCTGAAACGCATGGCCATGACCGCCAATGACTACACTTAAATCATCCTGCGTCGCATGGCGTGTTCGTTCATTGATGTGAATCAATGCCTCGGTCAGATCCTGTCACCCGGGGCGAGCGAACCCTTGCTTCATTCGCTCCCGCATCGTCTGGAACACAACGTACAACATCGGGATCAGGAACACGCCGATACACGTCGCGACGATCATGCCCGCGAACACTGCGGTCCCGACCGCGCGCCGGCTCAGCATCGCCGCGCCTTGAGCCCAGACCAGCGGGATCAGACCGACGATGAACGCGATCGATGTCATCAGCACCGCCCTGATCCGCATGCGCCCACCCAACAGCGCTGCTTCGCGGATAGGCACGCCGGTTTCGCGCAACTCCTTGGAGAATTCGACGATCAGAATGCCGTTCTTCGCGGCGAGCGAAATCAGCACGACCATGCCGATCTGGGCATAAAGATCGAGCGGCAGGCCGGAAATCAGTAGCCCCCCGAACGCGCCCAGAACGCCGACGGTGACCGTCAGTAGCACCGGGATCGGGATCATCCAGCTTTCATACAGCGCCACCAGGAACAAATACGCGAACAAGACCGCCAGCGACAGGATGCCGAATGTCTGTCCTTCGGATTGGCGTTCCTGATAGGCCGTGCCCGACCACTCATAGCCATATCCCGACGGTAACGTCCGCGCGGCGATCTGATCCATCGCTTTCAACGCATCGCCCGAGGACACCCCGGCACGCGGTCCGCCGTTCACGGTGACCGCGCGGTAGTTATTGAACCGGCTGATCACCTGCGGCCCAACCACATACCGCGCGGTGGCCACGGAGCGCAGCGGGATCATGTCGCCCTGTTTGTCTCGCACATAGATCCGGTCGAGCGCGGACAGATCCGCGCGGTCCGCCGCCTCCGCCTGCAGGATTACCTGCCAGGTGCGGCCATACAGATTGAGATCGTTGACGTAAAACCCGCCCAGAGAAGTTTGTAACGTATTGAACACGTCGGATACCGCTACGCCAAGCGATTGGGCTTTGTCGCGGTCGATGTCCAGCCAGACCGCCGGGTTCGCGGCGGTAAAGGTCGCGAACACCCGGTTCAACCGTGGATCCTGATTGGCGGCACCAAGCAGGCCGCCCATCACGCTCGCCATTTCCGCCGGCTCGCGTCCCTCCAGATTTTCAAGCTGGAATTCGAAACCGCCACTGGTGGACAGGCCGATGATGGGCGGCAGGCTGAACGGGAAGATATTCGCCGTTCGGATTTGGCTGACGCCACCAAAGACCTTGCCAATCACCGCGCGAGCACCATCGGAGGCGGCCAATCGGTCCTCGAAGGGCTTCAGGCGCACGACAAGAAACGCGGAGTTCGACTGATTGCCGCCGTCCAGCAGGGAGAAGCCGACGATCGACAACAGCCCCTCCACCTGGGGCATGGGTCTGACGAGGCCCTCCACCTGACGGACGACCTCCCGCGTGCGGGACAATGACGCGCCATCGGGCAACTGCACCGCGATAAAGAACGCGCCCTGGTCTTCCTCCGGCAAAAAACCGGTCGGCGTTTGTTGCGCCAGATACCAGATGCCGACACCCGAGGCCAAAATCGCCGCGACACTTAAAATCGACACGCGCAATAATGGCCGTACCATCGCGGCGTAACCGTTACATATGCCGATGATGCCGGTCAGCATCCAACCCAGGGGTCCGCGAGGGTGACCGTGGTGGCGAAGGAAAAGACCACACAACGCCGGCGACAGCGTCAGCGCATTGATCGCGGAAATCAACATCGACACGCTGATCGTCACCGCAAACTGGCGAAACAGCGTGCCCGATACGCCAGGAATGAACCCGATCGGCACGAAGACCGACAACAACACCAGCGAGATCGCGATCACCGGCCCGGTGATCTGCGCCATGGCCTTTTTGGTCGCCTCCTTCGGGTCCAGATCGGGTTCTTCGGACATCACCCGCTCGACATTCTCCACCACGACGATCGCGTCGTCGACGACAATGCCAATGCCCAGAACCATCGCGAGCAGAGAAATCGTGTTCAGCGAAAATCCAAACGCCATCAGCACTGCGATCGTGCCGATCAGGCTGACAGGGATCGCGACGATGGGGATGATCGTGGCGCGCCAGTTTCCAAGAAAAATAAAGACAACCAGGACGACGAGGCCGAACGCGATCAGCAGTGTCGTTTGCACCTCGGCCATGGTGGCGGCGACGAAGCCGCTGCTGTCGTAAAAAACGCGGGCCTTCAGGCCAGCCGGAAATCGCGACTGTAGGTCGCTCAGCGCCGCCTGCACCGCCGCCGAGGTGCGCACCGCGTTGGCTCCAGGCGCCAGATAAAGTCCAATGGAAACCGCCGGATTGCCGTTGAGCCGGCTTTCAGTGTCCATGTTCGCCGCGCCGAGTTCGACGCGTGCGACATCGCCAACGCGCAGGACGGAGCCGTCAGGATTGGCGCGCACGACGATCGCGGCGAATTCCTCCGGCGTACTCAACCGGCCCTGCGTGCGCACGTTCAACTGAAATTGCGTGCTGTCCGGCGTCGGCCGGGATCCGATCCGCCCAGTCGCGGCCTGCAGGTTCTGCTGCTGGATCGCGCTGACAATGTCGCTTGGCGCCAGACCCAGTGCCACTATGCGGTTCATGTCGAACCAAATCCGCATCGCATAATCCAGACGCCCGAACAGCGTCGCGTCCCCCACCCCTGGCGTGCGCGCCAGACGGTCGAGCACGTTGATCGTCACATAATTGCTGATAAACAACGGCGAGTGCTCGCCGGTTTCGCTGTAAATCTGCAGAAACTCCAGGATGGCGGTCGAACGTTTACGAACCGTCACGCCCTGCCGCTGCACCTCGGCCGGGAGACGCGCGAGCGCCGCCTGCACGCGATTGTTGACGTTGACCGTGGCGATATCCGCGTTGGTGCCAAGGTCGAACGTCACGCCGAGGCTGTAGCTGCCGTCATTCGCGCTGTTCGATTTCATGTAAATCATGCGGTCGACGCCCACGATCGCCGCTTCCAACGGCTGCGCGACGGTGGCCTCCACGACCGCCGCCGAGGCGCCGGGGAAACTTGTAAAAACCGTGACTTGCGGGGGCACGATATCCGGAAACTGCGACAGCGCGATCCGCTGATACGCCAGCACGCCCGCCAGCGTCATCAGGATCGACAGTACAATCGCCAGCCTTGGCCGGTCGACGAAAACGGCTGAAATCATCGGATCAGCGTCCGCCCGCCGCTGGTGGTGGCCGAGGACCGGCCGGACCAGGGTTCACCTGGATCCCCGGACGCACGCGTTGCAGCCCTTCCAGAACAACGGACTCGCCCTGTTTCAACCCGCTTGAGACGACCGCCAGCGACGGGGTCGATTGTCCCAGTTGAATCGGCCGGCGATCCACTTTGTTGTCGGCGCCGACCACATAAACAAAATTACCGCCCTGGTCCGCCAGAACAGCGGCCCGCGGAATCCCAAGCGAGGTGACCGGTTTAATGCCCTCCACGGACACGGTGACGAAGGCGCCATCGGTCAGCAAACGATCCACCGGACGGCCCGGTTCCGGCGTACCGCGAACCGGATTGGCGATCGCGGTGCGCACCAGGATCGTGTCCGTGCCGGGCGACACCGAGGGATCGACGTAATCGATTTTTCCGATCTGATCGTACGGCGTGCCGTCCGGCAGCTTCAACCGAACCTGAACGGCGTTCAGCCCGCCTCGTCCGGCATAGCGCGTGCGGAGGTCGGTCAGAACCCGCGCCGAGACCGGAAACGCCACATACATTGGATCCTGGCTGACGATCATCGCCAACGGGCCACTGCTGGGGGACACGACATTGCCTGGCGTGATCGCTGTGCGGCTGATCTGGCCCGAGATCGGCGCCTTGATCTCGGTATAATCCAGGTTGATGTGACCCTGTCGCAACACCGCCTGGGCGCCCGATAGCAGCGCCGCCGCGGAACGTTGCGCCATCATCGCGTCATCGACATTGACCCGGTTTCCCGCCTGGGTTTGCAACAACGTCTGCGCGCGATTGAGCTGGAGCGTCGCGTTCGCGAGACGGGCGCTGGTGTCCGCGACGGTTGCTTCCTGACGGGCGACATCCGCCTCGAACGGGCCGCGCTCAAGACGATACAGGATGTCGCCGGCAGTGACCTCGGTTCCCTCCGTGAACAGGCGCTGTTCCAGGAACGCGGTAACGCGCGCGGTCAACGACACACGCCCGACCGCCTGCACTCGGCCGGTGAATTCCGAGGATTCCGTTACCGTCGCCGGTTCGACCGTCACGACGCCGACCGCGGGCGGGCCACCAGGAGTTTGCGCCAGAGCGGGAGACGCGGCCAGCAGAACGGCGAGCCAAACAAATACGCGCATCAGGCGGCCGGCTTCTTGCGCATCATCGCCTGGCGGCGGCAGATCGCCACCAACTCGCCGCGCTGGTTCCGGCAGGTATGCTCGAACTCGACGATGCCGGCATCCGGGCGGGACTTGCTTTCACGCATGGCAGTCACCTTCGTCGCCGACCGGAGCGTGTCGCCCGCGAACACGGGTTTGGGAAATTTCACGTCGGAGAAGCCGAGATTGCCAATCGTGGTGCCAATCGTCGTGTCGTTGACCGATACGCCAACCATCAGGCCAAGCGTGAAGATGGAGTTCACCAGGGGTTTGCCGAACTCGGTCTTGCTGGCGAACTCGGCGTCGAGATGCAGCGGCTGGACGTTCATGGTCATGGTCGTGAACAGGACATTGTCGGCCTCGGTGACCGTGCGGGTCCATGGGTGGGCGAATTCCTGCCCGACCGAGAATTCTTCATAGTACAATCCAGCCACGGCGAACCTCTCTCCTCTTCAGGCCGCAATTTTTTCCACCCGCACATCCTTGATATCCTGAAACGTCAGCTTCGGCGCAAGTTCCTCCGCACGCCGCATCATGAACGCGGAGCTCGACAGAAACACCGGGTCGCCATCGACATCGTCGCAAATCGCGGTCCGATTGACATCCATGAACGACGTCAACGCCGCGCGGTCATCGGCCGAAATCCACCGCGCGAGATTATACGGCGACGCCTCAAATCCAATCTTCACGCCATATTCCGCGCCGAGCCGCGCCTGCAACACATCCAACTGCAACACCCCAACCACGCCCACCATCGGCGCCGATCCGTCACGTGGGCGGAACAACTGCACGACCCCCTCCTCGGCCAGTTCCACCAGAGCCTGACGCAGTTTCTTCGCCTTCATCGCGTCGTCCAGCCGGACCCGCCGCAGAATTTCCGGCGCGAAATACGGCACACCCGTGAACGTGATGTTCTCGCCATCGGTCAGCGTATCGCCAATGCGCAACGTGCCGTGATTGGGGATGCCGACCACGTCGCCGGCGAACGCCTCATCGGCGATCTCGCGTTCCCGGGCGAAGAAGAACTGCGGCGCCGTCAGGGGGATTTGCTTCCCGGTCCGCACCTGTTTCAGCCGCATGCCGCGCACGAGCCGGCCGGAGCAAATCCGCGCGAAGGCGATCCGATCGCGATGGTTCGGGTCCATGTTGGCCTGGATCTTGAACACCAGAGCGGTGAGACCCGGCTCCGACGCCTCGACCACCCGCTTATCGGCGGGTTGCGCCCGCGGCGTCGGGCCATATTCGGCCAGACCCATCAACAGGTCGCCAACCCCGATCCCCTTGATCGCGCTGCCGAAATACACCGGGGTGAGATGCCCGGCGTTGAACGATTCCCGGTCGAACTCAGGCAGGGCAGCACGCACCAGGTCCATTTCCTCGCCCAGGGTTTGAAGGCGCGGATCGGATTGCGGGAGGTCGGCGATGAGGTTCATCGTCCGATGGCGGACGTCGTAGGTCCCGGCGAACGTCGCGGCCTGCCCCACGGGCCAGGTAACCGGCGCGGTATCCAAGGCCAATGCCGAGGCGACCTCGTCCAGCAACGCGAACGGGCTTTGTGCCTCCCGGTCGAACTTGTTGATGAAGGTAACGATCGGGATATCGCGCAGCCGGCAGATTTCGAACAGCTTGCGGGTCCGATCCTCGATCCCCTTGGCGGCGTCGATCACCATCACAGCGGAATCGACGGCGGTCAGGGTGCGATAGGTGTCCTCGGAAAAATCCTCATGGCCCGGCGTGTCCAGCAGGTTGAACACGCAACCATGGGCTTCGAAGGTCATGACAGAGGTGACGACGGAAATGCCCCGCTCCCGCTCGATGCTCATCCAGTCGGACCGCGTGCGGCGGCGTTCGCCTTTGGCCCGCACGTTCCCCGCGAGTTGGATGGCGCCGCCGGCGCGCAGCAAATGTTCCGTCAACGTGGTCTTGCCCGCGTCGGGATGGGAGATGATCGCGAAGGTGCGGCGGCGGGCGATTTCGGCGGCGGGGTCGGTCATTGAATCCTCATGAGGCGGGCCTCGGCGGGATCTCGCGCGCTGCCCGGCCGGGTCTCATATGGGATGGCGGGGGCGAATGCCAGTGAGGATCGATCCGTGGCGAGGGGGGTACGGCAGGCGTACGGCATCCTCGATCAGGTCATGGCCATGCCGTCACCGGGTGCGAACCGTCACGCCTCGGGAGGTCGGCGCGCCTTTCCACTACCCCAGCGGGGGCACCGCCCAGGAGTGCCCGAGCGGCGCGCGCGCCTAATTCACCGCGAAGCAGTAAAACAATCCACCTCCGCCCGTGCTCCGCAAATCGTTCTGACTGCAACCGCCATCCGGACCTCGTGAGGGATGCGACGCGTTCCAGGATTTCGACGCGGCATCGTCGCGCGGCCCCTTGCGGTCGATATGCCCGACCATCGCCGACCCTTTGGTGCTGCTGGTCCAATTTCCACAGGTCTGGTCCTCGCCCACCGGGAATGCCCGGCCGTCAGCCTGCGACCCGGTCAGAACGTCGTGATAATTCGGCGTAAAACCCCGCCCCGCGACCATCGTGCCGCGATCGGTCAGCGACGTTTCGGTGCTGAGCTTGTTGGTGTCGCCGTGCAAATCGTCGACGCTTTTCGCGACGACCTCGCCCTTGAAATTCTGCCAGGGGCCGGCCCCGATGCGGTCACGCGCATTTATCGCGGCCGCGCCGCCGACTGCCTGGGCGCTGAGATAAGCATGCCAGGTCTTGCCGCCCGCGCCGACGGCCGCCGCGAGCGCCTGGCATTGGCGGTCCGCTCCCTCCAACCCGCCGAGATCGGCGCCCTTGCCTGACCCCGCGCTGGTGACAAAAAACGTCATATTGGGCGCCTGAGGTGGCGCCGGCTGGGCATATCCCACGGTCACGCCCAATGCGGTGAACGCGACCGATGCGGCGATGGCAAAACGCGTCGTTCTGGACATATTCAGCAGTTCTCATTATGGAAAATCGGTCTCTGAACCGGCCGTCCCGAGCCAGTTCCCGCGATTTGGTCCTCTGTCGTTTCAGGCCTGACCGAGTCTGATCGGCCACACTTTTGCGCAAAGTGCGTGAGCCGGCCTTTCAGGCCTGGC
>SHWL01000010.1 GCA_009693865.1 Acetobacteraceae bacterium
GCCATTGCGGCCGGAACGACATCTGCCAAACTCCATCACGACACTCAGACGCCGGCTTATCGTCGGTTTGGTTGACCATCTGCCGCGGTGTCCTTGTTGCGGAGCCGGGCGGACCGCACGAGATCAGCGGAATTTGTGACGCAGTAAGAATAGGTCGGTTTCAGCCCCACCAGCCCGCACCACGCCGCCGGTATGCGCACGGAGCCTCCCGCGTCGGTGCCAATATGCAATGGACCGAACCCCGCCGCGCCCGCCGCGCCCGCGCCCGAGGACGACCCGCCCGTCGTGTAATCGCTGTGCCAGGCGTTGCGGGTAATTCCGTTCAAGGGGCAGTCGCCGGGGGACTTCCAGCCGAACTCGGTGGTGGTCGTTTTGCCCAGAACGATGGCTCCCGCGGCCTTGAGGCTGGCAACCATGGGAGCATCGTCGGGCACCGGCATGGTTGGGGTCGTGCGGCTGCCTCGCCGGGTTGGAAAGCCCGCGAGGTCCACGAGGTCCTTCACCGTGACCGGCACGCCGTCCAAAACGCCAAGAGGGCGGCCGGCACGCCAACGCATCGCGCTCTCACCCGCCGCTTCCAGCGCTTTTGGGTTCATCGCGACGAAGGCGTTCAAAGCGGGGTTCAGGCGAGCAACCCTTTCCGTGACCGCTTGCAGGACATCCACCGGGGTCAGGCGGCGGCGCGCGTAGGCGGACAACATCGCCTCGGCGGTCAGCAGGGCGGGATCGGTTCCGGACATGAGGGGCACTTTCCCTTTTGGGTGGTTCGCGGGCACGATGGCCGCCGGAAACCGCGAAGGGAACCCCCAATGAACACGAAGCACCCCGATGGCGAACCCTGGCAATGGGCGGAACCGACCTGGCGCCGCATGGTCGGCCGCGCCCGCGCCGGACGGTCCATGAAACCCACGGCCTGGCCGAACGGCGCGCGCTGCGCCGTGACCATGAGTTTCGACTCCGATCACGAAACCACGCCTCTGCGCGACGGCGATGAAAGCCCGATGCGGATCAGCCAAGGCCAGTACGGCGCGCGCCGGGCGATCCCGCGGATACGCGCGCTGCTGGAACGGGAATCGATTCCGATGAGTTTCTACTATCCCGCCGTATCGGCGCTGCTGCATCCGGAGGAGGTGCGCGCATTGGCCGACGACGGGCACGAGATCGGCATCCACTCCTGGATTCACGAGGCCAATACGTCGCTGCCCCGGGAGGTGGAGCGCGATCTGACGTTCCGCGCGCGCGATGTACTGACGAAATTATCCGGCAAGGACGTGGTCGGAATCCGGACCGCGAGTTGGGATTTTTCGGTCAATACGCTGGATATCATCCGTGAGATGGGCTTGCTTTACGACAGCTCGTTGATGGCGGACGACGATCCCTACGAGTTGACGGATCAGGGCGAGCCGACCGGGATTATCGAATTGCCGCCGGAATGGATCAGGGACGACGCGGTTTATTACAATTTCGTGCGGTTCTCGGCGTTGCGGCCTTACACGCCTCCGTCCGCGGTGGGGGAGATTTTCACCGCCGAGTTCGATGGCGCGTGGGAAGAGGGCGGGATGTTCCTGTTGACGATGCATCCGCATATCACCGGGCATCGGTCGCGGATGCCGGTGTTGGAGCGGTTGATCAAGCATATGAAAGCGAAGGGCGGCTGCTGGTTCGCGACACACGCGCAGGTGGCGGCATGGTGCCGGGATCATTCTTGAGGCGACACCCAACAATAAACGAATCGACCCGCATTCCCCCTCAGGTCATCCCCGGACTTGTTCCGGGGACCCGAGGCGGCACCGTGCTGGAACCGGTCCCCGGAACAAGTCCGGGGATGACGTCGGAGGGAGGACCCGGCTTGAAGCACTTATTGTTGGGCGTTGCCTTAAGCCGAAATTCCCCACCGGCGGATCGTCAATACTGAAACTCCGCGACAGAGGGTGGAGCCTCAAGCGGAGGTGACGTCTCCGTGACCAACGGAGGCTCCGACACCGTGTCCGCCAGAAGGGTCGTCTTGAACTGGGCCAATTTTTCCCGTGCCTCCGCCAGCGGCAGGTTCAACCGCAGCAACCGCCGGGCGAATTTCTCGGCGACGTCGGGATTGTTCTCCTCGCCCAGGAAATCCAGAAGATCGGCCAGCGCGGCCTCCGGGTTGTCGAACAGGTCGCGTTCTTCCAACAAATAGACACGATCGGGCGCGATGCCGCCGGCTCTTTTAAGGCGCTCCCCATAAAGTGTGTTGAGGGCAACGAGTTCGCGGACCTTTGGCGGGGTCAGTGCCGCATGCCGCGCCATTTCGATGAAGACCGAGGTGCGAGACGACTGCAGCATCCCCACGAATGCCGCATCCGGGAACATGTACAACAATTCCTCGATCAGCAGCGCGTTTTCGGGAGAGCTGTCGACCCAGCGCTTTTTGCCCGCGCGTCCCTGAAAGAGCCGTCCGATTCCGTCGCCCAAAGCCGCGAGGAATTCGGGGTACGAGACGGCGTTGGTGCGCAGCCATGCGCCTTCCTCCGCGCAGGCGCGGTAGGTGTCATAAAGATAGGGCCGCACAAGGTCCGCGCGGCTGCCGAACAAGCGGTACAGGAACCGGCTTTCCGACGATGTCCAGAACGCGCGATGCGCGGTCAGGGCCCAGGCGAGCGAGCTGACCTCGGTATAGGGCGACCCACAGATGAATACGCCTCTGCCGTTGGCTCGCCATGTGTGCATATCCATTCAGCCCTCCCCAAAACCTGGCTCCTGGCGGTAGGTATGTGGCTCCCACCGGCCCCACCGCTTCTCATAGATTCGGCGGTTCCGCCGCATGAGCGCGGTTTTCGCCGTTTCATTCAGTTGACTGAAAGACGCCGAATGATGGTGGTGGATGAAGACGTCGTCGCACACCATCAACTTATATCCGGCTTCCTGGACTCTCCGGCAGTAATCGTCATCCTCGAAGTATCCAATTGTGTATTCCTCGTCGAGGAGACCCACCGCATCGATCACCGGCCGGCGAATGGCGACACAGAAGAACGCCAGAGTCTCGATCGGATACAACTGGCGGCGGTGCCCCGCGGTGAAGATCGCGCTGGCCTCCGCCATCTCCGTCATGTTGGCATAGGAAATCCCGACCTTCTGTTCATTGCCCGCCATGTTGGTCAACGGGCCGGTCATGCCGATCGTGAGATCTTGCTGCATCGGCCGGATCAAATCGCGAGCCCAGCCTTTTGTCACGTAAGTGTCATTGTTGAGGAGAACGATATACTCGCCGCGCGCCACGCGGATGCCGGCGTTATTTCCCGCGGCGTAGCCCAAATTGGTGTCGTTCCGGATATAGCGCACGGCGTCATGCTCGCTCGCGGCCTCCGTCAGGTAGTCCGGCGTGCCGTCGGTCGAGCCATTGTCGACACAAATGATCTCCATGTCCGGGTAGTCGGAAAATGCCAACAGACTTTCCAGACAGGCGATGGTGAAGTCCAGATTGTTATAGCAGAGTACAATGACACTCAACGGCGGATAGTATTGCACGACCACGTCCGCCAGCTTACGGGCCCTCGCGGTCCAGGAGTGGCGGCCAGCCCAAAGTTGGCGCCGCCTGATCAGGGCCGGATCTTTCCGCCGCAGGTTGGCCGCGATGGCTTTCTCAAATTCCGCCGGGGTGCTGGCCACCGACACCATTCCCGGCGGCAGGCGCCGAAGCTCCGGCATATCGGTGGCGACAACGGGTTTTCCCGCGCAAAGGTACTCGTAGATCTTCACCGGGTTGGTCGCCCTCGTAAGGTCCACGATCTTGAAGGGAATGAGACACACATCGAAGCTGTACAAATAGCGGGTCAGCTCATGGTAAGGTTTCTCACCCAGAAGTTCCACATTTGGAAGCTTCGAGATCTCCGATATGTCGCAGCAATCTATCGCGCCAATCAGGACGAAGTGCCATTTTGGATGCCGGCGCGCGCAATGCACGACAAGATCCATATCGAACCACTCGGAAATCGCGCCGTAATACCCGATGACCGGACGTCCCGCCGGTTCGTGAATGCCGGTAGGCCGTTCCGCGAAATATTTGACATCGACGCCGTTGCGGATCGTGGTGAATGGCCGCTGCTTGCCGACGATTTCCCCCAGGAAGTCTGACGTGACGACGACCCCGTCCGCTTCCCCGATCAGCGTTTGCTCGAGCTCGACCACCCTCGGCGCCACGCCGCTAAATCCGGCCAGATGGTCAAGGCAGTCGAAAATCACCGTCGCGCCCGGGATGCTTCGGGCGATCGGATACCAGCTTGGCAATTGAACGATGCAGACCGGACTCCGCAGTTCCAAAGTATTGACCATCGCGCGCGCGGCCGCGGCGAGTTCCTCGAGTTGGCCGGGGTCGTCGAAGCCCGTATAGACAACCGGTCTGGGCGGGCGGCAGCGCAGCGTGATTTCGAAAACCCCGTCAGCCGGTTCGCCGGCGATGGTAAAAAATGGCCCATCCGCGGTCAGCTCGTCGAACTGGATACTGATATAGAAAACCCGATTACCCATGGCGGCCAGGCACCGGCTGAGATGCTGCGGGCGTTGCACCCGGAAATGCCAATCGATGATCGCGAAAACGATGAAATCGTGCTGACCGGCGGGGCGAGCGAACACCGCGGGCAGAAGCGGATCGGCCCAAGGCACGGGAGGTGCCGCGATCGCCAGCGGCAAAGCGGCCGGCACCAGTAAGAAACGATCGAGTAGCGCCTGCATCAGCCTCGTTTGCGCCGTCAACACATCGGTCAGTGCTCGTAGCGCCCGCGGAATGTCCTGGTCCACAGCCGGGACGGCGTTTGCGGTGTTCAATCGCGAGGTGGACAGACGGCACGGACTTCCCGGCAGCGCGACTTCGGAGTTCTGAAGCCGCACCCAAATCGAATGCACGCCGCCATCGAAAATTCCCGCCGGCAACTCAAACCGGAACGCATGAGAACCGACCCCGGCGGCATCCAGATCCGCGCGGAACAGACCGGCTTCGGCGACACCGAGTTGCGTCGCGCCGTCGTAAATCGCGACAGTCAGTATGCTTTCCGGCGAGGCGGCATCGAACACCCAACCGTCGACGAAGCGGCCATGCACACCGTCGACATATCCACATAACCTGAAACTGGCGCCGGGCGGTGAAAACAGCACCCGAGCCATGCTCTCAGTAAGACGATGCGCGGACCCGTTGGCGAATGCTGACATTTTGTCGTTGACCTGTTTTTGCCATACGGCAAGGCGTGGGCGCTCGGGATGTTCAACCCATCGCGAGTTGGCGGGCTCGATGGTGCGTCACTGTCGTCGCGCCGGTAACGTTGGCGGCGAACGCGGCGAGGGCATCGCCGATCCGCCCGCTCGCTTTGCCATCCCCGAATGGAGAGATCGGCCGGACCATGGCGGCATAGGCGGCCGGGTCGTCCAAGAGAGTCTGCGCGGCGGCGGCGACACGATCGCTGTCCGTGCCGGCAATTCGGGCGACACCCGCCTCGATTGCCTCCGGCCGCTCAGTCGTTTCGCGCGCGACCAGAACCGGTTTGCCAAACGTGGGCGCCTCTTCCTGAATTCCACCGGAGTCTGTCAGAACAAGGTACGCCCTCCGCAGGACCGCGACGAATTCGGGGTAGGTGAACGCTGGACAAAGCACCACCCGCGGAAGCCCGTCCAATGCCTCGTGCGCGGGGCCGCTTACTCGCGGATTAGGATGCAGCGGATAAATCACGAGCAAATCCCGATTGCGTTGGACCAGCCGCCGGATCGCGACGAACAATCGTTGCATTGGGACGCCGATGTTTTCGCGCCGGTGCAACGTCACCAGAAGAACGCGCTGACCTGGTGAAATCGGCACTGGCAGCGGGGTTTCGCGCGCCACGACCCAGTGCAATGCATCGATTCCGGTGTTGCCGGTAACGTGGATGCTATCGGGATCGACGCCCTCACGTAACAAATTGGTCTCCGCGCGAACCGTGGGCGCGAAGTTCAGCGTGGCGATCCGCGATGCCACGACGCGGTTGAACTCCTCCGGGAACGGATCGCGCATGTCGCCGGTACGTAAGCCGGCCTCGACATGGCCAAACGCGATGCCGCTGTAAAAGCAGGCGAGCGCGGTGGCCATCACGGTGGTCGTGTCGCCTTGCGCGAGCACGATTCCGGGTGCCGTCCGGTCAAACACCGATGGCAATCCGGTCATCAGCCGCGCGGTCAACTCGTGCAGATTTTGGCCTTGGGTCATGACGTTGAGATCGTGCTCGGGTTCAATGCCGAACAGGTGCAGTAACGGGCCGGTCAAATCGCGGTGCTGCGCGGTGCACAGGACCGACACGTGCGCCCACGATCTGCGCCGCAGTTCGTGAATGACGGGGGCCATCTTGATGACCTCCGGCCGCGTGCCGACGACACACAGGATTCGCAGGTTCGCATCGTGGGTTACACGGTTCATTGGCGGCCGTACCCGAATCTGGCCGCGAGCGGTGCTGTCTCATCCTGGACGCGGGCGCCGTGCATTGCCTGAAACCAATCGGAATCACGCGATGGAGTCGTTGCGTGCCTGAACGGGCTGTCATCGACGTATGTCGTCTTGTCGGCGCTGCTGTTGATCCTTTCCTGGTTGAGGAACGTTTCGATCGGCGTCGCATCCTCCAGACCGAGTCGCGAACCGATTTCGCTGGCGACAGCCGCCGCGGCCGCGCACATGTCCTCTTGTTTGATCCATGCCACGCGATCCGGAAAATCCTCGGCGAGATCGAGGCCGACAGACACATAGTGTTTCCAGACCTGTATCGCCTCGCCGATATCGGCGGCCCAGGGTTCGGTGAAGCCGGAGGTCAACATGGACAGGCAAACCGATTGCGGATCGCGCACCACATGGAATATGCGGGCTTCGCCGAACATTCGCAGCAGCGGTCTGGCGACCATCAGATTTTCTGGCGAACTGTCGACCCAATGGAGTCCTTCCGATCGGGACCGCATCAACCGGTCGAATCCCATGCCGGCATAAGCAAAGAATGCATCGATCGAGATCGCCTGCGCATCGAGCCAGGAGCCCGCGCGGTAACTGGCCTCGTATGCGTTGCTCAACCACTGATCGCGTAGCAGGTTGTAGAAGAAGTGCGTTTCGACCGAGGTCCAATAGTCCGGGTGAGACGCGAGCGCCCAACTCAAAGCGCTGGTGCCGGAGCGTGGGCAGCCCACCACGAAGACAGGTCCGGTCCCGATCAACGTGGTCTCCTTATTGTGGTCGTGCTACCTATGGTAGTGTTTTGGCGGAGCGGCGTGCTCGCGAACCGTATCCCGGACCGCACGAGGTCAGACCATGCGAATATGTTTGAATATGGCATTCTCGTGGGGCCGGCGCACTGGGGGAGGGCTCAAAGGGCCGCCGTGGGGCCAGAGGGTGGGATCGGGCACGGCTGAACTCCTTGTCCATGAATACAACTTATAATTGTATGTAAGATAGAATTTCTACCGATGCAAGGGGTATCTTCAAGGCCGTGAACGGTGCGGCGATGCGTCAGCCGCCGCCGGTCGGAGGCGCGCATGAAACGTCACCGGCTACTCGCTTCCTGCCCACAAACCAACCGGCGCATTTCCGATGCGTCCGTCGCGTCACCAGGATAAGGACCGTTACCATACCGCCGCGCCATTCTTCATGCTCAGGCAGATGCCGCCCAGACCGTTTGCCACGCGGCGAATTCGGACGGCCGGATCTGGTAGCGGGCAAAGTTTCCTTCATGCATGCTTATCAACTCGTATTCCACGACCTCGATGAAACGCGGTTGGTCCTCGCGCGCGATCTTCTCCCTTGCCCAGGCCGCGATGCGTGCCGCGGCGTCCTTACGACGCAAGCCCCCGCGAATGAGTTCGCCAACGATCTCGCGCAATTCCGAGCGATAACGTAGCCGAAACGGATCGGGTTCCCCCAGCGATTGCCGAACCGCGCCATGGCGCGCGGCCGACCGTTCATAGGCCCAGATGAAGACGTCCTTCAGCAGGTCGACCCTTCTCATTTCATACACGCCGAGCACCGCATCCGTGTAGGTTCGGTGAGGAACATCCGTGAATGAGAGTGGCGAAAAATTGCCTTTGATCAATGGAATATTGGCAGCGAGACGCGACACGCGTTTGTTCACGTCGTCGAAGGGCTGCAAATAGGGCATTTGCACCATGGCGAAGAAGGCTTGTTCGAACGGATCCCGGATCGCGGCGGCAGTCGCGAGAATCTGGTCAAAATATTCCTCAATGAGCTGTGGCACTTCAAGGGGCAGAAAGACCGACCCCTCGATCCCAACCGCGATATAACGAAGTCTTCCGGCCGCGGCGGGATCGGCCAGAAGGTTGTTGGCGAGCAGCGCGTGGAGATTGAGGATCGTGTAACGATTGAAGCCGACCTCTTCAGCGGCGTTGACGAGAAATTCGATCGCGTCTTTGTGATTGAGGATCATCTGAGCTTCGAGCTGGCCATGCCCGTCCGCTTCCTCGCCAAGTTCGATCAGCCGCCTGGTGTCGAGCAGCGAGTAGGTATTGCCCTCAAGCCGGCTCGAGTTCCAGGAAAGGTCGATCAGAAGCCGGCTCAGGATTTGTTTCGCGTAAGTGCCGGCGGGCTGTCCGGCGATCCTGGGGCGGCCGATTTCAACGAGGTGTGCGCGTTCCGTTCTGGAAAGGTAAGCACTGACGTTGGGGCGATAGAGGTCGAGGAAGCCGCGGTCATAGCCAACCGGCGCGCGTGCTTCGAGCGGCCCTTGAACATAATCGCGGATGGAAATCCCGGATGGTGACAGCGGCACCGTGGGTTCGTCGTCCGTGGAAGGGACCGCATCCTCACGCGACCGGCCGGCCGGGAGATGGTATTTGGTCGAGCGGCCATTCCCCACTTTGAAGACGCGGCCACGGCCCGCGAGATATTTGATGCGGTGCTGTAGCGTGCGGAGGGGTATTGGCCGCGCCAGGGCATCCAGAATTACCAGCGCCGAAGCACCGCCCGAAAAGCGGCCGATGGCCTGTTCGACCGCTGCCAGATCGGTGTCCGAGACCTGCTTCGCCATGACCCATGATTGCGCGTAATTTCTACGCGCAATCATGGGTCGTTTTCGCGCAACTATCAAGCCCTTCGCGCCACGAAAGCTGCGCGTAGAGGAGGGCTGGGACCCAAGCCCAGGCCTCCAGGTTCACCCCACCTTGCCCCGATCCAACGCCCTTGCCACCCTGTCCATCAATCCAACCCTCCTGAGGAACGCCCCATGCAAATCGACCTTACCGGCAAGCGCGCCATCATCTGCGGCGGCAGCCGTGGCATCGGCAAGGCCATCGCCCTCGGCTTCGCCGCCTGTGGAGGCGACGTCTCCATCTGCGCCCGAGACCCGGTCACTCTGGAGGAAGCCCGCGCCGAGATCGCCAGACACGGCCACAAATCCCATGCCGCCAGCGCCGACCTGTCCAAAAGCGATGCCGTCCGGACCTACGTTCGAGCCGCCATCGATGCTTTGGGCGGCTGCGATTTCCTGGTGAACAACGCCTCGGCGTTTGGGTCCTCGGACGACGACAAGGGCTGGACCGAAAGCCTTGCCATCGACATGCTGTCCATCGTCCACGCGACGCAGGAGGCCCTTCCGGAGTTGAAAGCCTCGCAAGGCAGCGTGCTGAACATTTCCTCGATCGCCGCGTTGCACCCGGCGGGCCGTCAGCCGCCTTATGGCGCGATCAAGGCCGCGGTCATTCACTACACGACGACCCAGGCCGCGCTGTATGCCCGCGACAAAATCCGCGTGAACTGCATCGCCCCCGGCTCAATCGAATTCCCCGGCGGCGTCTGGGACCGGCGCAAGAGCGACAACCCCCGGCTGTACAACGCGACCCTCGCCTCGATCCCCTTCGGCCGCATGGGCCACCCCGAGGAAATCGCCAATGTCGCGCTTTTCCTGGCCTCGCCTTTGGCCTCCTGGGTCACCGGTCAGGCCATCGCGGTGGCGGGCGCCCAGGGGCTGTAATCCCTGGGCGACGGCCTGATCTGCCAACCGCCCAAAGCGGTGCGCGAAAAGGAAGCGATCATGGGCGTGAACAGCGAACCGGACCCGGATGACATCTGGAAGGTTCCCGCCTCCCGCCTGCTTGAACAGCTGGGAACGACCCAGTCGGGCCTCACCTCCGCCGAGGCGAAGAAGCGCCTGTTCGCGCACGGCCCGAACGACGCCGCGACGGTGAAAAGGGCGCCATTGTAGCTGCAATTCCTGTCGCGCTTCGGGAATCCGCTCGTCATCGTCCTGCTCGTCGCGAGCGGCCTGTCCGCCGCCACCGGCGACGCCGCCAGCTTCGTCATCGTGATGTCCATCGTCACGATCAGCACGACCCTGGATTTCGTCCAGGAGACCCGCGCCCAGAACGCGGTGGAGGCGCTACGCCGCTCGGTCGCCGTTCAGGCAACGGTACGGCGCGATGGCGTGATCGCGACCCTGCCCATCGACCAACTCGTCCCCGGCGACATCGTGGAATTGATCGCCGGCGACCTGGTACCCGCGGATTCCCGGTTGCTCGAAAGCCGCAACCTGTTTGTTAACCAGGCGTTGCTCACGGGCGAGCCGTACCCCGCGGAGAAGGCGGCGGGCGATCACGCCTCGGGCGCCGGGAATCCGGCCGGCGCATCCAACGCCGTGTTCGCGGGAACCTCGGTGATCAGCGGGACCGCGACGATCGCGGTGTGCCGCACCGGCGCGCGGACGGCGTTGGGGCATCTGGCGGCCAGCCTCGCGGAAAAGCCGCCGGCCACGGCCTTCGCGATGGGCGTGCGCCGCTTCGGCATGCTGATCATGCGCCTGACATTCCCGCGCCGCACGCCGCGGATGTCGGGATTTCCGTCGATGGCGCCGCCGATGTCGCGCGAGCCGCCGCCGATCTGATCCTGCTGGAGCACGATCTGCCGGTCGTGCGGGAAGCCGTGGCGCACGGCCGCCGTTGGCCGTTGGTTCGGCTTTGTGACGCCACCGCCGTTGTTCTTCGTTTTTCTGATCGGAGCGACACTGGCCTATCTGGCGTTGGTTGAAGTCACCAAGGGCATATTCTACCGCCTCTGGCACGGGCGTTGAGCGTTATCCAAACGTCCGCACCAGTCCGCCTGCCACCAGCCGCCAGCCATCCACGGTGGCGAAAAAGATCAGCTTGAACGGCAGCGACACCACGTTCGGCGGTAGCATCATCATGCCAAGACTCATCAATACGCTGGCGACGACCATGTCGATGACGAGGAAGGGCAGGAACAGCAGGAACCCCATCTCAAACGCGCGGCGTAGTTCGCCCACCATGAACGCTGGCATGACGATCCGCCAGGAGGTTTCCTCAGGCGTGACATGGGCCAACGACTGAAAAAAAGCCAGGTCGGCACTTCGAATATTGTGAAGCATGAAGGCGTGGAACGGTTCGGCGGCGGCTTTCAGGCCGTCGATCTCACTGATCTTGTTGTCCATCATCGGTGCGATTCCGGCGGTCCAGGCCTGCTCGAACACCGGCTGCATCACGAACCATGTCAGAAACAACGCCAACCCGATCAACACCGTATTCGGCGGCACTCCCTGGGCGCCCAACGCCGAGCGAAGCAATGACAGCACCATGACGATGCGCGTGAACGCGGTGGCCATGACGAGCAGGCTTGGTGCCAGCGACAGCACCGTGATCAGCGCTGTCAATTGCACCAGGCGAGCGGTCGCGCCCGCCTGACCGGCCGTGCCCAGGTCGATGGCGACGGATTGTGCCTGAACCGCCGCCGGGAGCAATGGCAGCAGCCACAGCAAATGCCTCCATTGGCGGATCATGGCGGCGTTGGCGGGTCAAGCCAGCCGACCACAAGGTCGGTTTCGCCCCCTGTCAGCAACAGCACCGCCCGGTTGCCGTGGCGGACCAGATACAGACGCCGGCGCGAGTCGAGGGCAAGCGTTTCCGTCAACACCAGAGTCCGTCCGGACGCCGGCGGCCGAAGCAAGGACGTGTGCCGCATCGCGCGCCCAAGCAGCAGAATCACGCCCAGAATTCCGGCCAGCGCGAGGGCCGCCGTCAACAGCGTGGTGAAGCTTTCAATCATGCGCGCCGCGGCGAGATCGGGCAGCGCGTGACTCGCCCGAGGACATGACCGCGCCGGATAAAGGCCGTCCTGGCCAGTATTCTCCAAATCGTCATGGCCCGGCTCGTCCGGGCCACCCGTCGCGGCACTGTACTGGAACAGGTGGCCCGGACGAGCCGGGCCATGACGGCGGACGGGTGGCCCGATCCAACCAGATCGGAAACTGTTTTGGCAAAGACAATACGATGACCGGCATTCCTTTTTGGAATTCGCGCGAGCGCGGGCCTCATCGGACCCCGTAAACATCACCAAACGATGAATGGCCGCCTTAACCGTTCGTTCACCTTCCGCGTTCAGGGTCCGGCCATGCCGCTTCTCCAAACGGACCTCTTCACGACTGCGGAACGCCGCCTCGCCTGGACGAGCGAGCGTCAGGCGGTGCTGGCCCGCAACATCGCCAATCTGGACACGCCCGGTTTCCAGGCAGCGGACTCAAGAGCATTTCAACAGGTCCTCAGTGGCGCGGCCGGGGTCCAGCCGGTGCGCACCAATACCAATCACCTGACGGGGACAGTCGATCCAGGCATGGCCGTGCGCGCGAACAAGGATCCCACGATCCGGACGGTGGACAAGAATGGCGTGCGGCTGGAGGAACAACTGATGAAAGTCGCCGGAACGGAAACCATCCATTCGACGGTCACCGCGATCTATAAAAAGTACATGTCGATGTTTGGCATCGCGCTCGGACGGCCGGTGTAGCCATGGGCGCCGATCTCACCAGCTCGTTACGGGTGTCCGCCAGCGGCATGGATGCGCAGACCGCGCGAATCAGGGTCATCGCGGAAAATCTGGCGAACCAGAACACCACCGGGCCGGGTCCGGGGTCGGAGGCTTATCGCCGCCGGACGATTTCGTTTCAGAACCGCATGGACAAGGCCGCTGGCGTGGAGACCGTCAGTGTCCGCAAGGTCGATCGCGATAAAAGCGAGCAGCCGCTGCGTTACGATCCCGGGAATCCCGCCGCCGACAAGAACGGCTATGTGAAGATGCCGAACGTGAACAGCTTCATCGAGCTGATGGACATGCGTGCCGCCGAGCAATCCTACAGCGCCAATCTGAATGTCGCCGCCGCGACCCGGACCATGCTCAACCGCACATTGGATTTGCTGAAATGACCAGCCCGGTCTCCGGCATTCCGACCATCCGCATCACCCCGCCAACCGGCGCATCCCCCACGACGCCTGGCCAAAACGCGGATTTCGGCGCCGTCCTGCGCTCCGCGGTTGAAACCGCCGTCGATACCGGCCGCGAGGCGGAGACACAGTCGATGCGCGCCATCACCCAAGGCGGCAACGTAACCGAGGTCGCGACCGCGTTATCCCGCGCCGAGTTGACGCTGCAAACCGCCACGGCCGTCCGCGATCGCATGCTGCAGGCCTATCAGGACATCATGAAAATCCAGATTTAGGAGAATGAGCGCGACGTGATACCAGCACGTCTAACAGTGCCCCTCGGCGTCACGGCCCGGTCGCGCCGCCCGGGCGTAAAATAACGTTCCAAAGCGCGAGGCCTCCACCTTTCAACGTCATCCACGGGCTCGTCCCGTGGACCGGTCGTGGCACGGGGCCGCGGTTTGCAGGGCTTATTCACGGAGAAGGTGCCGCTTCCGGTCCCCGGGACGAGCCCGGGGATGACGACGAGAGAGACGGGGATGACGACGAGAGAGACGGGGATGACGTTTAAGGGCATGTGCGTCCGGACGATTGGCTTTAATTCAGCGCCGGCGCGAACGTACCGCCCCATCACGGGGACAGGAGGGATAGTACGTCAACCTTCGAGCGTTTTGGCACAACTTCATCCGAGCCCGCGCCAACCACCAAAATTGACGCCTTTCGCCCATCATAACTCCCCATGCGAACCGGCATTGGAAAAATTCCATGAACGAGGCGGATATCGCCGAGCTGATGCGGGTGACCGGCATGGTCATCCTGACCTTGGCCGGCCCGTTGCTGGCCATCGCGCTGGCGATCGGACTGGTGATCGCGGTGCTTCAGGCGGTGACCCAGATCAACGAGGCGACCCTCGTCTTCATTCCCAAGTTGCTCGGGATCGGTGCCGTGCTCCTGTTCATGGGCGTCTCCATGTTCAGCTCGCTGGCCGACTTCACGCGGTTCCTGATCGACCGCATGGTCGCCTCGGGCGGATCGTGACCGGAATCCCGGGCCTCTCGGGGAACCTGATCCTCGATCACGCCTTCGGCCTGCTGCTGGTTCTCGCCCGGATCGGCGCCACGTTCGCCCTGATGCCCGGCCTCGGCGAGGCCACGGTGCCCATGGTCGTCAAAGCCGGAATGATCCTGACCCTGACCGTGCTGCTGCTGCCGGTCATCGAGCCCGCGCTACCACCCAGGCCCGTCACCGAACTGGCGCTGGCGCTCCTGGTGCTGACCGAGATGGCGAACGGCCTCTGGTTCGGCTGGCTGGCACGGGTGTTGACCGCCAGCCTGCCGATGGCGGGCCAGCTCATCGCCGACTACACCGGGCTGTCCAACGTGTTGCTCCCCTCGCCGGAACTGGGCGCCCAAACCTCGGTCGTCGCGCGCCTTTACGAGGTCGCGGTGCCCGCCCTGATCCTGTCGTCAGGCCTCTACATGCTGCCGTTGTCGGCTTTGGTGGGCTTCTACGGCCTGATCCCGCCGGGCACGCTGGCCTGGGTGCCGGACAGCACCGAGACGACCGTCGCCGTGGTTGCCGGAAGTTTCCTTCTGGCTCTCCGCCTCGCCGCCCCGTTTCTCCTGGCCGCGGTCGCCTGGAACGTCGCCATTGGCCTGATCGCCCGCCTCGTGCCCAGACTTCAGGTCTTCTTCGTCGCGCTGCCCGGTCAGATCGGGTTGGGCCTGCTGCTTCTGGCGGTCCTGGCCGTACCCCTGATCATGGCCTGGATGGAGGCGATGCGGTCCGCTCTCGCCGAACTGCCGGGCGGGGGCTGACCCGCCATGTCCGGCCAGGCGGGCGACCAGGAGGACCGCACCGAGGCCCCGACGCCGCGGCGCCTGCAAAAGGCTCGCGAGGAAGGCGAGGTCCCCGTCTCGCGGGAGGTGGTGCTGCTGGCGGGCCTCGCCGCGATGACGTTGTCGTTCATGGTGATGGACGGCATGGCCGGCCGCGCTCTGGTTCGTTCCCTCTCGGTGATAATGGCGCAGACCAGGCTGGAACCTCTCGCGTTGTTTCGCGAGTCGGCGGAGGCGTTTCTCAGGGCCACCGCCCTCTTCGCCATCCCCGTCGCTCTCGGCGCGGCCGCCGTGACGCTGGCGCAGACCCGGTTCGCGTTACGCGCGAAAGCGCTGCGCCCCGATTTCGGACGATTATCGCCGCGCAAGGGCCTCAAACGCATGTTCGGCGCCGAGAGCCTGGTCGAAACCGCGAAATCCCTGGCCAAACTTCTGATCGTGGGTGGCGCCGCGTTCGAGGTTCTCCGCCGGGAACTGCCGCGACTGGAAATCCTGCCATCCGCGCCCCTGACCGTCCTGCCGGAGCTTTTGGCGTCCGTCGTGATCCGCCTGCTGCTCGCCGCCACGGTGGCGCAGGTGGCGATCGCCGGAGCGGATTTGTTCTGGATGTGGCGGCAACACCAGCGGCAACTGCGCATGAGCCGCACGGACATCAAGGACGAGCAAAAGGAGACCGACGGCGACCCCGCGATCAAGATGCGCATCCGTCGCATCCGCATGCGGCGCGCGCGGCAACGCATGCTGGCCGCGGTGCCGAAAGCGACCGTGGTCGTGACGAATCCGACACATTACGCGGTCGCCTTGACCTACGATGGCGAGAAGAGCAACGTTCCAATCCTGGTCACGAAAGGTGTGGATTCAATGGCCACCCGGATTCGGGAGGCCGCGACCAAGAGTGGGGTACCGATCGTGGCCAATCCGCCGCTCGCGCGCACCTTGCACCAATTACCGTTGAACGCGCGTATTCCGCCGGAGCTTTACAAGGCCGTCGCTGAACTGATCGCCTATGTCTGGCGCCTCAACGGGCGTCAACGGCCGTGAAGCGCCCTGGGCGCGCCGGCACGGAAACACAGACATCGCTCGCACGGGAGGTCGCGCACGATCTCAACAATCTGCTGACCGCCGTGATCGGTGCCGCCGACGCGATCCTGACGCGGCCGGACATCGATCCGGAGACCCGCGCGGACGTCGAGGCCATCCGGGAGGGCGCTTGCCGTGGCGGTGCGCTGGCCCAGAGCCTGCGCGGCCAGGAGACGGCGGCACCCGATCCGGTCTCCGTCAACGCCACGATCCGCGCCACCTCGCGCCTGATGGCCCACCAACTTGGCCGCCGCATCGCGCTGACGCTCGAACTGGGTGAACCGGACTGCTTTGTACGGACCGATCCGTCACGCCTGGACCGGGTTCTGCTGAACCTCGCGGCCAACGCGCGCCAGGCGATGCCGGATGGCGGAACGGTCGCCCTGCGAACCGGGACTCGTCTGGTTGAGGCGGCGGAGCGGCACGTGCCGGACACGATTCCGCCCGGCGATTACGCGGTCATATCGGTCGCCGATAACGGCGCGGGAATTCCCGCCGGCGATTTGCCGCGGATTTTCGAACGCGGTTTCACCACAAGAGGCGGCACCGGCCTGGGGTTACCGTCGGTCCTCGCCATGGTGCGGCAATCCAACGGCCATCTCGCTGTCGAAACGGCTGACGGACGCGGCACCAGCTTCGAGATCTACCTCCCCGCGGTGGCGGCTTCATCTTTGGCGGCCGGCCCTCCGGTCAAAACGCCAGGTGTCGCCGCGACTGGTGGCACGATCCTGGTGGTGGAGGACGACCCACTGATCCGCGGCATGGCCGAACGCGTTTTAACGCGCGCCGGGTGGTGCGTCGTGTCCGCGGACTCCGCCGAGGCGGCGCTGGCGCTTCTCGACGGGCCTGGTGGCGCGTGCGGTATCGTGTTTTCCGACCTGTCGCTGCCCGGCATGGATGGCGTGGCGCTGGCCCGGCAGGTGGGCGCGCGCTGGCCGGGCTTACCGTTCATCCTGACCTCGGGGTACGAGATCGCGCCACCCGAGGCCGAAGGCGTGAGGTTTCTGTCGAAGCCGTATGGGCAGGAGGCGTTGCTGGCCGCGGTGGCGAGCGGCCTCAAACGTTCCGGTCAGGCGGGCTGAGCGCCAAACCCCGCACGTTTCAGCCGCACGATCGCCTGGTCCAGCGCCGACAGAAACGCCGACCGGTCGCGTGGAGCGAACGGTTTTGGGCCGCCGGTGATCTGCCCGGAGGAGCGGAGATCGTCCATCAGATTGCGCGTCGCCAGGGTCATCCCGATCGAGTCCTCGGTGAAGACCCGCCCCGTCGGCCCGATGACCTCGGCCCCGGCTTTAACGCCCCGCGCGGCGAGTGGGATATCCGCGGTCACCACGATGTCGCCTCGCGCCGCCCGTTCGACGATCCAGTCGTCGGCGGCGTCCGGTGTGCCGGGAACGATCGCCCGCTCGATCCAGGGCGCCGCCGGAATCGCCATCACGCTGTTGGAGACAACAAAGACTTTCGTGCCATGGCGTTCCGCGACCCGATAAATCTCGGATTTCACCGGGCACGCGTCGGCGTCGACGAAGATACGAATGGGCGTACGATCCATCGTCCGACCCTACCCCGGGGCACGTTCGGCCGCTATGTGGGGGAGGCTGTGCCGCCCGGAGCGAAAATGCGCTAGCATGGCCGCCCAGACGACATCCGGGCAAACCCGCCCCATCGGCAGAAGGCAGAACACGACCATGAACCTGACATCCGGACTGATCGGCGCGGAAACCACTGGCACCATCGGCTGGCTTATCTGGGACAATCCCACGAAGCTTAACGCTCTGTCCCCCGGGATGTACGAGGACGCGCAAACGGTCATCGACGCCTTTGCCGCCAACCCCGCGATCAAAGTGGTTGTCATGCGTGGGGCGGGACGGAAAGCATTCATTTCCGGCGCGGATATCAAGAGTTTCGAAAAAACCCGGGCCAACCCTGAGGCGATGAAGCTCGCGGCTGTGGCGCCCGCGAAATTGCGGCGCACGTTGCTCGATCTGGATAAACCTCTCATCGCCATGATCTACGGGTATTGCCTCGGTGGCGGCCTGGGCATGGCATTGAACGCGGATTTGCGGTTCGCGTCGTCGGACTCGCAGTTCGGCGTGCCGGCGGCGTCGCGCGGCGTCGCTTATGCGCCCGCTGGCCTGAAACAATTGGTCGATCTGGTGGGTCCGAGTTCCGCCAAGGACATCATGTTCTCCGCGCGCCGGTTGAAGTCCGATGAGGCGCTGCGGATCGGCTTGATCAATCGCGTGGTGGACGCGGAGGAACTGGAGGCCGAAACAATCGCCTACGCTGAAATCCTGGCCACGAACGCGCCGCTGTCCATTCGGGCATCGAAATATTTCATCAACCAGTTGGGATTGGAGCGCGCCGAACGCGACGACGCGCGCATGGATGCGATGCAGCGGGAGGCGGAGAACAGCGAGGACTTCAAGGAAGCGACACGGTCCTTCGTGGAGAAGCGGAAGCCGGTGTTTCAGGGGCGGTAGGGCGTCGCCTGGATTCGAAATCCAGTGCGTGGCGTCACGATTTTTGCTATGAGTGTGTCATGCTTGACCTTGAACGCATCGCTGAAGTCGCCCAGGAGATTGCGCGCGCCACGTTTGGCGCGAAATGGGTGGAGGATGTCCGTGTCGAACCGACCTCCACCTGGACCGGGGAAGATGCGTTACAGGTGATGGTGGTGTTACATCCTTCGGGCGCCCGATTGCTCAGCAAAGCCGGCAAAGCGTCGGGGATGCTGGGTAAACTGGGCGACAAGCTGGACAGGATGGGTGAGCCGCGCTTCGCGTTCGTGAGTTACGCCACTCAGGAAGAATTGGACGCCAGTGACGATCCTGAATGTTGAGCATCTTTTGGATCAATCCGCGGTTTTGATGAATCGGCCGCGCGGCGGCCCGCATCGCCAGGCCGATCTCCGGCGAGCGATTTCCACTGCATACTATGCTGTGTTTCATACGGTTCTGACCGCCATGGCGGACCGGGTGGTAGGGCGTGGCAGACGGGCAACGCCCCATTATGCGTTGGCGTATCGTGGTCTCGATCATCGGACACTGAGCGGATTTTGCACGCTGGCGGCCCGCGCATCCTTGCCATCCAAGTACAGCGGTTTGTCACCGGATGGCGGGTTCAACAATGACGTCAGAAGGTTCGCTCGCTCCGTCTTTGAGTTGCAGCAGGAACGCCATCGCGCCGATTACGACCCAGCCTGGCGAATTAAACCGTCCGAGGCGACTGCATTGATTCGACTCGCGCGCGACTCGATTGGACTCTGGACTGGCGCCCCTGGCGATCAACGGGAGGCCTTCCTGATGTTGCTGTTGTTCCCGCCGCGCTGACCGCGGATGTGCCCGGTTCAAAGCTGATGAGACGCGGCAGCTGGTGGAGAGAAGCATATGCGATGGACGCCGACGCCGCTGATGTGTGTGTTTCTATCAAACTATACACATAGATTGCCATGCGTACGAACATTGACATCGATAACGACCTGCTGACCGAGGCGATGGAGGCCACGGGTTTGCCAACCAAGAAGGCGACGGTGGAGGAGGCACTTCGCCGCCTTGTTCGCCGTCATGCATGGCTGGCTGCCCTTGCCGATATGCCCGGCCTTGGCTGGGACGGGGATCTGGCTGGGATGCGGACTGGGCGGGATCCAATCCGAATTTATGATCGTCATCGATAGCTCGGTGTGAAATCCGGGCGAAAAGAGAATCTGACCCCTAACCGGCTGGCGCGTGCCCGACAGCCGATCGACCAAGGCAAGAGGGTGATCGAGTCCGCGGAGATCATCGGCATTGACCGAACGACGCGTTACGCCGCCTTGCAGCGGGAGGCGGCTTGAGGTGAACATGGAGCAAATCGAGCGAAAGATTGACTACACACGATTGCGCGAATTGTCCGATGAATTCACGCAGCTCTGGAGGCGATTACAGTCGTTTTATCTCGACGCGGTGGCGGGGTTTACGCTTGTTCGCGGCTCTGTTGAGACAGAACAAGCACAAGCGCGAAGTTTTATCCGCGGAAGTGAACTGGATTCGGAAGCGTTTCAAGACACGCGGACGTTTACATACGACCGAATATTTTCCGAGGAATTTTGCACGCCGGGAATTCACCACGCTACCCAGGGTGAGGTAAAGACAAGGAATAATCCGGGCGGGGAGAACTTTGTAACCCTCGGGCAGCTCTGCCTCACCTCGTTCTATGACTTCTGGAATGATTATTTGCGACGCGAATATGTGATTGCCAAGGGCCATCTTGACCGCAACGAAAAGAACGATGAGCTTGTGAAAACTCGCCTTCGCGAACATGCAAGTCACGACATTTGTGGTGACCTATACCATCTCCGAACTTCCATTGTGCACAATCAAGGTATTGCGACCTCCGCCGTGGAAAGGAACGAGCTTATCAAATGGTTTAAACCCGGCGATCCGATATTAGTCACATCAGATCATATGCGCGCGATCTTTCTGGGTCTTTTAACTTATCGGAATGAGCTGTTTCGGGAGTAATTCCCTCCGCGACATATTTTTTTGTAGGGTGAGTTCTTGCGTGCCTGACGTCCCCGATCTCGCCATGCTACGATCGACTTACCGTAATTGGCCTCGCATCTTTTTAATAAGGACTATGTTCCGACGTTTTCAACGCGCGCCCTTCGCCCACCTCGTTCCACGCGGCCGAGCCGAAAAAATACAGATGCTCTACACTGGGCTGTTGCAGCGGTGCGATCCATGTCCCGATCTGCCATCGATCAGGCGGGTTGGAGAGCCAAGACGATCGAGCCGTCCCCTATAGCGGGAAAGACCTCTGTCCCATTACCACGCCTATGAAGGCCAAACAGGATTTCGGATAAAATTCCCCTTGGCGCGGCCACGACCCGAGACTATTTACACATTCATCTCGTGACCCAGTTTGAAAGGCGCTCGCCATGATCCTCGCCTCAACCCAGGAATCGACGTTGTGCCCCATCATGATCGGCGTGTGCCTGGACGGCCTCACGCACGCATTGGCCGACCGCCCCGGCATCCCCGAAGCCCATCGCGCCGCCCATGCCGGTGCCACGCGAAGCCTGATTCTGGCCTTCAAACCCCAGGACGCGCTGCAATTGATGGCGGCGAGCCAGGGAGTGCTGTTCGCCGCATTGGCCGCCGATGGCCTGCGTGACCTGGTGTCCGCGACATCCGAGCCACTCAAACCACGTGCCCGGTCGAGCATCATCGCGATGGGCAGGCTCGTGTCCAAACACATGGACACGTTGATTAAGCTCCAGGGTGGGCCGAAGTATTCCATGACCACGACGGAAGACGTTCCCATCTCGCCGGCCGAATCCGAACCGTCAATCGAGCTACAGTCGGACATCGAAGTAACTGAAATCGAACCCGCCGCGGACCCAACGGCGCCATTGGTTCAATCTGACCCCGCATCAACCGCTCGCGACCCCGCGGAAGCTCGCCCCCATCCCGGGCGCGAGAAAATGCTGGCCGCGCGCTCGTCACATCCGTCCCGCCGCACGAAACGGCTGCTTGTGCGTAAGTTGGCGAATGTGCTCCGCCAGGCCATGCCGTCCGGCGGCCGCGCCCTGGGTTGATCCGCGACGCCGCGTCATCTGGCGCGGAATACCGGCCGGCGATTACGCATGCAGAATGACATGGTTCGGCGGTACCGTCTCGATCGACCGTAACGAAACCCGCGCCCTAAACAACCGCTCCCACCCAGTCTATGCTCTCCCCACAAGGCGGCACCCGGCCGCCGCGAACGGAGAGAAACCAACCATGGCAAACGTCGTCCTCCTCCACGGCGCCTATCAAGGCGGCTGGATCTGGCAGAACGTCACCCCGCATCTGCGCGCCGCGGGCCACAACGTCTTCGCCCCCTCCCTCGACGGCTGCGGCGAGCGCCGCCACGCGTTACGCCTCGGTATCGACACTGAATCTCAGGCGGCCGAGGTGGCGGAAATGCTGTTCTTCGAGGACCTGAAAGACATCGTCCTGGTCGGCACGAGTTGCGGCGGCATGGTCGGCTGCCGGGTGGCCGAGATCGCCCGCGACCGCATCGGCCGCGTTGTCCTCGCCGACGCGCTGGCGCTGTTCAACGGCGAGTCCGTGGGCGACCACGTCAAACGCCCGACCGCGGTCGGCGACGCCCTGTCCACCGGCCCATCGCGTGAAGATGCCGCCAACCGCATGTTCATCTCCCTCCCTGAACCCATCAAATCCTGGGCTTTGGACCGCTACACCCCGCATCCCATCGCCGCGATGCAGGCGCCGGTGAAGCTGGCCAGTTTTTGGCAACAAAGTTGGAAAGCCTCGGTCATCTGGTGCAAGCAAAGCGTCAACCCGCCCGTTTCGCACCAAAGACGCGCCCAGGAAACGCTGAAGGCGAGTTGGCATGAGCTGGATACGGGGCATTATCCGATGCTGACCGAACCGGAGAAGCTCGCGAAGCTCATCATGGCGGGGTAATCCCCGCGCTTTGCCAGGGTTTCACGGCGGCGCGACCTGCTCTAAGGTTGCGCCGCGAAAGCACAGGAGGACATCCCATGATCGTCGAAATGCGGACTTACACATTGCACCCCGGCACCCTCGCCGAGGCGGAAAAGCGCTTCGGGGAGTCTCTGCCGGCGCGTGAAAAGCACTCCAAAATCGCAGCGTTCTGGCACTCCGAGGTCGGGCCGCTGAACCAGATCATCCATGTCTGGGCTTACGACAGCTTCGAACACCGGGCTTCTGTCCGGGCAGCCGCCACCAAGGACCCCGGCTGGCCGCCGAATATCCGCGAGTTCGTCGCGCATCAGCAAAGCGAGGTGTTTACCCCCGCGCCGTTCAGCCCGCCGCTGGAACCGCGCCAGATTGGCCCGCTGTTCGAAATCCGCCAGTACACTCTGACCGCGGGTTCAATCCCTGGCCTGATCGAGCGTTGGTCGGAGAAGATCGAGGGACGGCAGAAGTTCTCGCCGCTCGTCGCCGGGATGTACACGGAGTTCGGTTCGCTGAACAAATGGGTGCATATCTGGGCTTATAAGGATCTCAATGAGCGGGCCAGCGTCCGCGCCGCGGCGACCGCCGGAGGCAACTGGCCGGCCCGCAATCCGCCGGGCGTGTTGGTGAAGCAGGAAAACAGCCTCGTGATGCCGGCTTCGTTCTCGCCTATTCGCTGATACCAGGACGCGAGCCGCGCCGCCGTATACGGCGGCGCGGCTCGCATGGCGACACTTAAGGAAGACGCCGATGGCAAGTTTGGTGGCTGGGTTTGGCTCCTCGCATAGCCCGATGCTGGCGGCTCAGGCCGAGGATTGGATCGGCGGCGCGTTCTTGAATCGGGATCGCGCGCGCCAGTTTGTCGACTTCGACGGGGTCGCGTGCCGTTACGACGATCTGCTGGAGCGCGCGCCGGAGGATGCCGCGGCGCGGATCGCACCCGATTTGCTGCGGCGGCGCCATGCCGAAATCACCGCGTCGATCGCCCGGCTGCGCGGCGACATCGCCGCCGCGGAATTGGATGCCCTGATCGTCATTGGCGACGACCAGGAAGAAATGTTCGACCATGCCAACATGCCCGCGATCGGGGTGTATTATGGGGAGACGATCGGGAACGCGAAGGCGGGTCCGGCGGAAGCCCCGCTGGATCGGGCGCGCATGCGGTTTCAGGAAGGCGGAGCGGACAAGGATTACCCATGCCACGGACCCCTCGCGCGGCATCTGATCGACTCGCTCCAACATGACGAGTTCGATCTGTCCGCGATGGCCCGTACCGGCCCCGGTAAATTCGAGGGACATGCCATTTCGTTCGTGCATCGGTTCCTGATGGGCGCCAGGCCGGTGCCGGTCGTCCCGGTTTTCCTTAACGCCTATTATCCGCCGAACCAGCCAGGCCCAGGCCGCTGCTTCGCGTTGGGTGAGGCGTTGACACGGGCGATTCATTCGTTCGAGGGGGACGGGCGGATCGGTGTGCTGGCGTCCGGCGGGTTAAGTCATTTCGTGGTCGATGAAGACTTCGACCATGCCGTCATCGATGCGCTGAAACGCCACGACGCGAACTTCTTCCGCACCGCTCCGTTGTACAAATTGCAGTCTGGCAGTTCGGAAATCCGCAATTGGATATGCCTCGCGGGCGCCGTCGGCGGGCTCGATCTCGATTGGGTATCGTACACACCGGGCTACCGGACACCGGCCCTGACCGGCACCGGACTGTGTTTCGCCAGTTTCCGGGCCATGTAACCTTGGGAGAGTCACCATGAAAGTTGGTACCGCGATCAGCATTCTCGCCCAACCCGGGCGTCCGGATTCCGCGCTTTATCACGAGCACATGTCGATGGGCGACCTGGCCGAGCCCCTGGGTTACGACTCGCTGTTCGCGCTGGAACATCATTTCACCGGTTACTCCATGTCGCCGGCGCCGTTGCAGTTGCTGAGTTATTACGCGGGCCGCACGTCGCGTATCACGCTTGGCACCTGCGTCATCGTATTGCCCTGGCATGATCCGATCCGCGTCGCCGAGCAGATCGCGCTTTTGGATGTCATCAGCGGCGGACGCACGCTGATGGGCTTCGGCCGCGGCGCCGCCACGGTGGAATACGAGGGCTTCCGCATCCCGATGGGCGAGGCGCGCGGCCGCTTCGTCGAGTCCGCCCAACTGATCATCAAGGCGCTCACTCACGACGAGTTCGAATGGGACGGCGAGTTCTTCAAAATTCCTCGTACGTCGATCCGCCCGCGCCCCATCTCGCACCCGGAACGGCGTTTTCACGCCTCGTCCGTCAGTCCGGAATCGGCGGAGATCATGGCGAAGCTTGGTTTCGGCATGTTGATCGTCATGCAAAACGAATGGCCAAAGGCGGCCGAAGACGTGCATAAATATCGCGCCGTCACGCAAAGTGTCGGTCATACGCCGAAGCCGCCGATCGTGCTGACCAATGTCGCCTGCGCGCCGACCCGGGAAGAGGCCCGCGAATGGGCCGTCGGCTACCTGGGCGAGAAGTGGGATTCCATCGATAACCACTACCATTTCTCGGATGGCCATCTGTCGAACGTGAAGGGGTATGAATCATACGGCAAACTGGCGAAGACCTACATGAAGATGAAAGATCCCGGCTTCCGTTCGAAAGCCACGGATTTCTACGTCAGCATCCAGATCGCGGGCACACCCGATGACTGCATCCAGCAGATCGGCGAACTGCGCCGCCTGACGGGGATGGATCATCTCGTGACCGAATTCTCCTTCGGATCGATGCCGCATCATCTGGCGGAGCGGAACATGCGTCTGTTCGCCGATCAGGTGCTGCCTGTGCTGCAACGGGACGCCGCGTTCCAGGGAGAGATTCTACCCGCGCCGCTCGCCACGCAGGGAGAGGCCGAACGGTTGTTCGCCCCGGCCTGAGGGAAAGCCACGCGGTGGAAAGGATGACTTATCGCCCGCCCCGCCCCCACCGTCATGGCCCGGCTTGTCCGGGCCACCTGCTCCAGCACAGTACCGCGACCGGTGGCCCGGACGAGCCGGGCCATGACGGTTTTGGGAGAAAACTTCCAACCACATGGGCCTTATCCTGATGCTTATGCAGACAAGCCGGGCCATGACGGCGCGGGATGGGCCGAGGCTGTTTGGCCTTACCCTCGCCCGCCAAAGATCGCGGTGCCAACTCGCACCAACGTCGCTCCGCACTCAATGGCGATCTCGTAATCGGCTGACATCCCCATCGAAACGACACCCAGTCCATGCCTCGCGGCGCGGTCCGCGAGCCACGTGAAATGCGGTCGCGGATCTTCGTCATGCGGAGGGATGCACATCAACCCTTTTAGCCCGGCACCGAAACGGGCTTTGCAATCGGCGATGAACGCGTCGGCGTCGTCGCGAGGCACGCCGGATTTCTGCGCCTCAGCGCCCGTGTTCACCTCGATCAGTAACGACGGCCGGCGGCCCTCCTTGTCCATCGCCGCCGCGATGGCATCCGCCAGTCTCGGCCGGTCCAACGTTTCGATGACGTCGCCGATCCGCACCGCCTCACGCGCCTTGTTGGTTTGCAAACCGCCAATCAGATGCAGGCTGAAACGGTGCGCCGCGCGCAAGGCGGGGAATTTGGTTTCGGCTTCCTGGACGCGGTTCTCCCCGAACACGGTCTGACCGGCGGCCAGCGCCGCCAAAACCGCCTCGACCGGTTTGGTCTTGGAAACCGCGACCAGGGTCACATCCTCGGGCTTACGGCCGGCCCTGAGCGCGGCATTGGCGATCCTGTCCCGCACCTCCCGCAGATTGTCCTCGATCGTCATGGCCCGGGTGTCCTTTCAGCGATCGCGGCGGCGAGTTCGTCGCCCTCCAGCACGATCTGCCGGCCGAAGGTGATCCGCACCGCCCGCCAGGCCGGATCGGACACGGCGTCAGTCAGCGCGGAGGCAAGATCGGGCTCCATCAACAGGCCTTCGTTGCCGTCAGCGGACTCGCGGTGCAGCAGGTAATAAATTGGAACGGAACAGGCCATTTCGCGTCTCCTGTCAGAGCCAGATCGGGAAGTCCCGCACGGTGTCAGTTCCCGGGCCGAGGCGGAAGCGGGGGCATCGCATCGAGCACCGGCAGCCCATGCAGAACATCGCTTCGCGGGTCGTGCAACCCGCTTGACGGCTGCGTCGCGGGCCCAGGTTCGGCACAACCCCTGCCAGCGCTGGTGGCGTGGCTCAGCAATCCCTGACGCGGCAACGGACGGCCGGACAGATCCAGTGGCGCGGGCAATTGCTCCCTTGGAATGGCCGTGGGCGCACACGGAATTGGCAGCGGCGCGGCGGCCAGCAGAAACGGTACGGCGAGCAGCAGCAGTCTGGCGTGCGTCGGTGCCACCTCCCGTCAACGTCACAGTCAATCATTGCTCGCCCGATGGCGCGGCGGGCCCAGGGCCGCCAGAACCGCCGGGACGAACACAAGGCTCGCGATAAGCGTGCATCCCAGGCTGACCAGAAGCAACACCCCCATGCTGGCCGTTCCGGGGTGGCCCGACAGTGCCAGCGACCCGAACGCGGTGCCGGTCGTCAGGGCCGAGAACACGATGGCCCGAGCCGTCGCCGAACCGAGCGGAGCGGTCATGCCCGCGCGCCAGTTCATCACGAAATACACGTTGAACGACACACCGACTCCCAGCAGCAGCGGCAGCGCGATGATGTTGGCGAAGTTGAGCGGCATCGACATCAGGACCGCGACATACAGGGTCAGCAGCCCCGACAGGACCAGCGGCGCGACCACCAGGATCACATCCAGCGGACGCCGCAGAATCAATGACAGAATGACCAGGATCGCCACCAGCGCTCCGATCGCGGCGTCCCGGAATGAGGTCACGATGGTGTCGCTGGTGGCGGCGATGATAACGGCCGAGCCACCCGCGTCCGGCGCGATTCGCGCGACCTCCCCGGTGAACGCGGCGATCCCGCCTCCGCTACGCACATCGGACCTGGGCACCACCTGCAACCGGGCGCGACCGTCGGGCAAAAGCCAGTCCCGCTTTATGTCCGCCGGTATGTCGGCCTGCGTTACCGGGCCGGCGGCGAGCGCGCTCCGCAGGTGATCCAATTGAAGCGGCAGAAAGCGGGTCAGCGCCGCGTTCGTCGCCATGGCCAGATCGTCGGGTGCATTCCGCAAGACCCGAAGATCGGCGGCAACCTCGGCCAACGGATGATCGCCCGGTAATTTCGGTAGCGCTGGTTCGATCTGCGCCAGAGCCACGCGTGCCGCGAGCCGTACC
Source organism: Acetobacteraceae bacterium (assembly GCA_009693865.1). Taxonomy (GTDB): domain Bacteria; phylum Pseudomonadota; class Alphaproteobacteria; order Acetobacterales; family Acetobacteraceae; genus Rhodopila. Next base: position 27,817 of record SHWL01000010.1, read on the forward strand.
TGATCCGGGGTGATCGGCGCGGCCGGTGGCGTGGCGGCCAGGGTGGGCGCCAGAATGGCTCGCGCGTCGGCGATCACCGCCCGTTTCTTATCTTGATTTTCGGGCACGAAACTGTCGAGGCTCCGCACCTCCGCGACAGTGGGCAGGGCCCGTAACCGGTCCGCGATCGATGCCGCCGCGCGCTGGTCTGGCAGCACGACATCGATCGTGTACGGGTTGGTGACGGGGTCATCGAGCAGATCGCGCAACGTGCGCATCGCCTCGGTCGAGGTGTTCTTGGTGTGCAACGGATCGGAGTCGAACGTCAGGCGCGGGGACACCGCCACCGCGAGGCCGATCAGCGCGAGGAACACGCCCAGAAGCCACCGCTGGTGGGTCTGGATCCAGGGATCGAGCGGCGCGGACCAGGCGAATCCGATCGCGCTCGCCTCATCGGGCGGGTTGAACAAGGTGATGGCCGCCGGCAAAAACGAGACCGTGCACAGGAAGGCAATCAACATGCCGCCGCCGGCGATCAAACCCAGTTCCGCGACTCCGGAGAATGAGGTCGGCACGAAAGCCAGGAACCCCGCGGCCGTCGCCAGCGCGGCGCAAAGGATCTGCACTCCGGCCTTGCCGCCCGTCAGGATCATTCCATGAACCGGATCGCCGGTGACATGGCGGTATTCGCGATAGCGGACGGAGAACTGAATCGCGAAATCCACCGCGATCCCAACGAACAGGACGCCGAACCCAACCGATACGAGGTTCAGCGTGCCGACCGCGACGGCGGCGAACAGCACTGTCAGCATTAAGCCGAGGCCCAGGGTGAGCATGATCGGAACGATCAGGCGCCACGTCCGCACCGCCAGAAACAGCCATAGCGCGATCAGGATGACGCTGCCGATCAGGCCGGCAACCGCGCCCTCGGCGACGGTCGCGAACTCCTCATCGGTCAGGGCGACCTGGCCGGTAATGCGCACATGGGCATCGCCGGATTTCACGAACTCCAACTGGGCGATCGCCTCGCGCACGGCTCTGGTCGCCGCGCCGCCTGGCTCCAGAGCGCCAAAATCCTGTTTGGGTTGGATCAGTACGAAGCGATAGGGGCCGGCGAGGCCGGACAGGCCCGCGCCCAACAGCTTTTGCCAGGACAGCGGCCTTGGCTTGCCAGCGGCGGCGTCGGCGAGCACCTCGTGGAAGGCGCGGATCGAGTCCAGATACGGCGTCAGGTCGGCGCCGCCCTTGCTAACGCCAATCCCCAGTAGTGCCAGCGCCGAGAACAGCCCTCGCGCGGTGGGATCCGCGGCCAACTGACCGATGAACGGCTGCGCGTCGATCGTCCGGTCCATGATTTTGATTAGCTGCGGAAGGTCGACGAACAACAGCCCATTCTTATCGAAATAGGGCGAGGCATCGGGCCGCTGCGCGAAATGGAAGTGAACGTGGTCCTGGCTTAACGCCTCGGTCAGCGCCGCGGCGGTGGCGTCGGCCTGCTCGGGTTCCCGCGCGTCGATCACCGCGACCAGCAGATCGAAGAACTGTGGGAAATCCCGTTTCATTTCATGCACATGGCGGCGCCATGGCAAGGTGTCGGAGAACATCAGGTCGGTTTCGGTGCTGACCCCGAGGCGTGTCGCCGCGACACCGCCGGACAGCAGAGCGAGCAAAAATCCGGCGAGCATGACCAGCACGGCGTGGCGGCGGCTGGTGTCCGTCAGGCCGGCAAGCAGGCGATTCAGCATTGGGCTACGGCGACTCGAGGAGGGTGGCCCGTGATAGTCGGTTGGTCCGGGCTGGTCCACCGCGGGCGATCCTTGGGCCCCGGTCAGGAGGGCCTCATCGCATCGTCCATCAGACCGGCCGGGTGGCGGCAAATCGCCAGGTTCGGATCGATGGTCAGACCGGTGGGAATGGAGGCACAAAAGTATGAAGAACCGGTTAATCTCGTCGAAACAAGGCGGGTGCGCGCGTGAATTTGTGGCGCCGCGCGGGAAAATCGCGTACCTCTGAAGGGGTGAATTCTCACGGCAAAACGGAGTCGGCCGCCGCCAGGTCTGCCTCTCGGACGCTCACCGATCCCGCGGGCCATTATGCTTGCCTGGGCGTCGCGCCGTGGTCCTCGCCCGATACGATCACCGCCGCGTATCGCCGCAAGGCGCGCCTGGTGCACCCCGATGTCCCCGGGAGTGGCGATGCCGCGGCATTCATGGAGTTGAAGCAGGCTTACGACGTGCTGGCCCACCCTGAACGCCGCGCGACCTACGACCGGTTGGCGCGTGTGGCGGCCACGCCGGAACAGGAGCCGGGCGAGATCGACCCGATGCCGTTCCCGGAAATGAGGGCGGCGCCCGCCCGGCACCCAAGATGGCACGATCTGCCCGTGGTGGTCTGGGCTGGCATGGCCGTGATGCTGTTGGTCGGTCTGATCGAGGTCGGACTGCATCTGAGGTCATCGCCGTCTCAGACCCGGCAGGAGGCGATCCCCGCCACCGCCCGGGACGTGCCCGCGCCCATGCCGGACGAGCCCGCGCGCGCGATCTATGGTCCCGCCCCGGTGCGGCTGGCGGGCACGCCGAATTACTACATCGTTCCCACGTCCAGCGCCGCCATGTTGTGGCGGGCCGGCGACGGGAAGACTGCGATGGTGCCGTGGGGGCCGTTGCCGCCGTTCAGCGCCGTGCAAGGGCTCCGGTTGCACAAGGACACCGGGATGGTGGAGGTCCGGGTTACCGACACCGCCAACGGCTTCGTCGAGGCCGCGCGGCTGAACCCGGGCGACACGGCGGCGGCGTCCCGGGCGTGGTGCACCTATCATGCCGGCCCCGCGCCCGCGAATGGCGAGGTCCTGAGCCGTGGCGGCACGGGCCGGTCCCGGCTGACGATCGACAATCGCTCCGGTCAGCCGGCGGTGGTGAAAATCCGTGGCGCCGATGGAGCCGTGCTGGCCAGCGTCTTCCTCAATCCGGCCGGAGAGACCGCGCTCGAAGGGTTGCCCGAGGTGCCAGCACGGTTCGAATTCGCCACCGGGGAGGTCTGGAGCCGCGCCTGCCATGCGTTTTCCGCCGGCATGCGGGCGCGAACTTTGGTGGGACTCCTGGCGGTTGACACTCTGTCCCGGCTGACGATTCCGCCCGCCCCCGGAGTCGAGGTGACCGATTTGTCCGACCAGGCGTTCCAGCACCAGTAGCACCGGCCTGTTTCGTGCTATCGCGCTTGTCCCGGAAGCGGAACAGGAGGGACGCATGGCCATCGTATTGCAGGAATCGTTGCGCGGTTTGTTTTATGCCCCGTTCTACGTGGCACTGGCGCACGACGCCTATGCGAAGGAGGGCGTGGAGGTGCGCTTCGTCAGCGCGCCCGAACCCGGCCGCGCCGGGATCGCGATCATGTCGGGGGAGGCCGATGTGAACTGGGGCGGACCGATGCGGGTCATGCAGACCTATCATAACGATCCCGCCTGCGATCTCGTCAGTTTCGCCGAAGTGGTGACCCGCGATCCGTTCCTGCTGGTCGGGCGGGAGGCGCGGCCGGGATTCTCGGTTGGCGATCTCGAGGGGGCGCGGCTGGCCTCCGTCAGCGAGGTGCCGACGCCCTGGATGTGCCTACAGGAAGACCTGCGGCGGGCGGGTGTCGCGCCCGAAACGATCTCGCGGGTGCCCGATCGGACGATGGCGGAGAACTGCGCCGCGCTGCTGGCGGGGACCGTCGATGCCGTGCAGGTGTTCGAACCGTTCGTTTCAACGTTGCTGGCAAATCACGGCTGTCATATCTGGTATGCGCAGGCGAGCCGGGGACCCACCAGCTACACGACGTTCTACGCCCGCCGCGGCACTCTGACCGCGCGGCGGGACGAGCTGACGCGGATGACGCGGGCAATTTACAAGACGCAACGATGGACGACGGACGCCTCGGGCGCCGCGATCGCCGAAGCTGTCCGGCCGTTCTTCCCGGACGTTCCGCCATCGATCCTCGAAGCCGCCTGCGCCCGCTACAAATCTCTGGGCATTTGGGGCCGGGATCCGATCCTGCCTCGAGCCGGGTACGACCGGTTACTGGAGAGCCTGGTCTCCGGCGGCTTCGTCCATCCCGGCACGCCGTTTTCAGTCGCCGTGGACAACAGCCTCGCGGAGGAGGCGGTGTCTGGTTCCGGGGGATGAGGTAAACTGCGGCGATGTCCGAGTCGCCTCAACCCAGACCAGTCTTCGACGACGTACCCGCCGCGCGGCGGCGGAACCTCGCGGCGGTTGCGGCGAAAGATACGGGACCGGAACTGCGTGTGCGCCGGTGGCTGCACGCCATGGGCTACCGGTTCCGCCTGCACCGCCGCGATTTGCCGGGAACGCCAGATATCGTGTTGGCGGGCCGGCGCAAGATCGTCGAGGTCCGAGGGTGTTTCTGGCATCGCCATCCCGATCCCGCGTGCCGTAACGCCGTGCTGCCCAGGACGCGGGCGGAGTGGTGGGCGGCGAAACTGGCGCGAAATGTGGCGCGCGACGAACGCAATCTGGCGGCTCTGGCCGATGCCGGTTGGTCCGTTCTCGTGCTGTGGGAGTGCGAGCTTAAAGACGAGAGCGGCCTGGAGGCGCGGCTGCGGTCGTTCCTGTTGTGATCGGGATCGATCCGGCTTCGATCCTCGGCCAATTCCCCGTCGCCATGGCCTGGATAAGCCAGGCCATGACGGGACAGAGGGGGCATGTCAACGTTTAAGCGTGGTGGCATGATGCAGATGAAAAATGGTTACAAAACGCATGCATTTGTGAAGAGATTTTCACCACAAAGGCACAAATAACACAGAGGAGGACTTTGTGTCCTTTGTGTCTTTGTGGTGAAAATGGAATGCGTCACAGCGCATGATGCGGATGAAAAATGGTTACAAAACGCATGGATTTGTGAAGAGATTTTCACCACAAAGACACAAAGAACACAGAGGAGGACTTTGTGTCCTTTGTATCTTTGTGGTGAAAATGGAATGCGTCACAGCGGTAGATCGTAAGGCGGGCCGCGTGTCGGACTCGTGATGCCATGTCGAGTGTGACGCTAGCATGTCAGTAAGTTTCTTTCAATGACACTTGAACGCTTCGAATGGCTCGCGGCACGCCAGGCAACGGTGCAGCGCCTTGCAGGCGGTCGAACCGAACGCGCTGATTTGTTCGGTGTTCGCCGACTTGCAGAGGGGACACACCAAGTGGGTCCGGCCAAACAAAATGTCCGTTGCGACGCCTGCTTCCGGCGGCGCGATTCCTAGATCCGTGAGCTTTTGGTGAGCCGCGGCGGTCAGCCATTCGGTGGTCCACGCTGGCGTCAGAACGTGTCGTATTCGGAATTTCTCCACGCCGGCGCCGATGACCGCCCTTTGAATCGCATCAGCGATCTCCCGCGTCGCCGGGCAGCCAGAATAAGTGGGCGTGATCGAAATTTCGATCGTTCCGTTGTCCATGCGCACATCGCGCAAAATGCCGAGGTCTTCGATGGTCAAAGGCGGCAGTTCCGGATCGGTGACGGACGCCGCCGCCGCGCGGGCGCGCTCCAGCAGGGACTGGTCCGTTACCATCTCGCGCCGGGGAAGGTACGAGGCAGAATCTGCATCTCCGCCAGAAGATGCCCGAGATGTTCGGTATGCCGTCCGTCGCGGCCACCGCTTTGCATCCAACTGTCCTTGGGTTGCTGTAACGTCGCGCGGATCAAAACGGGTGCCACCGCCTGAAGCCAGGCCGCGCGGTTATCGGTGATTTCACCAGTGTACGGCCAAAGCGCATCGACGGCCTCTTGCGCGCGGCGGTGCGATTCCCCGGTCCCGTCGCCCAGACGGATCAACCACTCGGCGGCATGGCGGATGTGATAAGCGGTCTCCTTCATCGCCTTTTCCGCGACGGCGGACAGCGCGGGGTCGTCGAAGCCCGCGCGCCACCTTCGATCCGATGCGACCGACACAAAAAACAACCGCGCGATCGTGAACGCGAAGTCGCCATTCGGCAGTTCCACGATCAGCGCGTTGCGGAACGCCGCCGGGTCGCGCAGAAAAGCCAGTTCGTCCTCGGAATGGCCGGTCAGCTCCCCGGCGGCCTGATACAGCGCCCGGGCCTGGCCAATCAGATCGAGCGCGATATTGGCCAGCGCGAGTTCTTCCTCCAGCAATGGCGCATGACCGGTCCATTCGCTGGTCCGATGACCCAGGATCAACGCGTCGTCGGCCAGCGCCAGCCTTGTTTGGATATCCGGACTTTCGCCGGGAAAGATCGAGGTCGTCGCCATCCGTCACATGTTCCCGACGTCTTCGGGAACCTCATAAAACGTCGGATGCCGGTAAATTTTCGAGCCTGTTGGCTCAAACAACGAGTCCTTGTCCGAAGGATCGGAGGCGACGATCGCCGCCGATGGCACGACCCAGATTGACAGACCCTCGCCGCGGCGGGTGTAGACGTCGCGCGCCGCCTGCAACGCCATTTCCGCGTCCGCCGCGTGGACCGAGCCCGCATGCCGGTGAGACAGGCCGTTACGGGCGCGAATGAAAACTTCCCACAGGGTGGTCGTGGGTTCCGGCATCACGCCGCCTCTCGCCCCGCCGCCTGTTTGGCGGCCCATGCCTGAGCGGCTTCCCGAACCCAGGCGCCATCGGCATGAGCCTTCCGGCGGGCGGCCAGACGTTCGCGGTTGCAGGGACCGTCGCCTGACAACACGCGGCGGAATTCGTCCCAGTCGATCTCGCCGAAGGCCCAGTGACCGGTGGTTTCGTCAAGCCGTAGCGCGGGATCGGGGAAGGTCAGGCCCAGATGCAGCCCTTGCGGAACGGTTGCGTCGACGAATTTTTGCCGCAGGGAATCGTTGGTGAACCGTTTGATCTTCCACCGCATCGATGTATCGGAGTGCGGGGACAGCGTATCCGGCGGTCCGAACATCATCAGGCACGGCCACCACCAGCGGTTCAGCGCGTCCTGTGCCATCGCTTTTTGCTCTTCCGTGCCGCGGCACAGCGTCAGCATGATTTCGTAACCCTGGCGCTGGTGGAACGATTCCTCCTTGCAAACCCGGATCATTGCTCGTGCGTACGGGCCGTAGGAACACCGGCACAGCGGGATTTGGTTCATGATCGCGGCGCCGTCGACCAGCCAGCCGATCGTGCCGATATCGGCCCATGACAACGTCGGATAATTGAAGATCGAGGAGTATTTGGCGCGTCCGGACAGCAATTGATCGACCAACTCCTCCCGCGACACGCCAAGCGTTTCCGCCGCGGCGTAAAGATACAGCCCGTGCCCGCCCTCATCCTGCACCTTCGCCAGCAACGCGGCTTTGCGTCGCAACGACGGGGCGCGAGTGATCCAGTTGCCCTCCGGCAGCATGCCGACGATTTCGGAGTGGGCATGCTGGCTGATCTGGCGGATCAGGGTGCGCCGGTACGCCTCGGGCATCGCATCGTTGGGCTCGATGCGGTCCTCGGCGTCGATCCGCGCCTGGAAGCGGGGGTCATCCGCCGCCGGCTCCGCGGGCGCGTTGTTAAGGGCCTGACTGTACATTGTTCAGCCCGCGTGTTTGTGAACGAACGCCTTGATGATCCCGAGCGCTCGCAGCGAGGACGGCGACGTGGGCGCGTTCGGAATGAAGGCGTGCGGTTGATCCGGGAAGATTTCCTTGACGATCGAACCGCCGGCGGCGGTGTAGGCGGCGGCGAAATTGTCGGCCATGTCCAGCGTCAGATTGTTATCGGCGGTGCCTTGCATGATCAGCATCGGCGGCTTCGCGACTGTCTCGCCTCTGGTCAGGATCAGGGTCGGGCTGGCCTCCTCCATGTCCGCGACCGAGGGCCAGAACTTGTCGTGCGCGCCGACGATCCGGTCGTTGCCGCTTTCTTGCATCACGCGATACCGCCTCAACGGGTCGGCGACCGGCCAGCAGCCAATCGCGAACCGCAACGATGCGTCATGGGTTGAGCCCTCCAGCGGTAGTTTCGCATATCTCGGATCGTTGGGCCGCAGCGCACTCAACAGCAGCAATTGCCCACCGGACGAAGTGCCGAGGCCGCCAACGAGATCGGGCCGGGAATTGAATTTCGTCGCATGGGCTTTCAACCAGCGGATGCCGAGGTTGACGTCCGCGACCGTGTCCGGATAACCCGCCTGGGGTGGCATGCGAAAATCGATCGACATCACGACGACACCGTCGGCGGCCAGGGCTTCCGCGATCGCGACGTTGTTGAAACGGTCGCCCGACGTCCACGCCCCGCCATGCACCTCCAATACCGCCGGGAATGGTCCTGGGCCCACCGGTTGGTAAAGCCGCGCCAGCAAGGGCTTCCCGTCGGGGCGCTGATATTCGAGGTCGTCGGCGCGAAAATCCATGGCTGTTGGTCCTTGTGGTATCGAGCCCGGTGCCCGATTGGGGCAGACGGAAGCTGGCTATTCGGGCCAGAACTCCGGGTTCATGGCTTCGTCGAAGGTGAAGGGGCACGTTGGCGGGAAGGTGTCTGGGTCGAAGCCAGTCGTTTGCACTGCGCTCAGCCGTGCCCGGCGGTAAGCGCGCCGCATCGCGTCATCCAATTGCGATCTGAGGCTCGGACTGTCCTTGAGATGGTCGTTGACCAAGTACCGCTTTTCTTCAATTGACGAGCACCAGCTTCCACTTCGGAAAGCCGGTTGATAACGCCATTTCAGAACGAGGAGCAGGAGGTCTTCGAGACGAGTGACCAGCTCGCGTTTTTCGTTGCGTCCCAATGTCGCGATCTCTTCCGCGATATTCTCGATATCGGCCTCGGTCAGCCGGCCGGCACGCAATAACGCCGCCTGTTCGTTGGCCCAGGCATGGAAATCGGTTTCGTAGAGGGTCGCGTTCGAGGGCATGTTTTCATCACCACGAGTATCGCCACATTACCCGAACCCGCACGCACGGTCACGCGCGGATTTCCGCCCCGGCTCCGGGGTTGCTATACCACCTCGGCCCACCGAACCGCCGGGAAAGACCGCCTCATGGATTTCGCCCTCACCGAGCCGCAGCAGCAGATCAGGGACAACATCCTGCGCATTTGCGCCCGGTTCGATGACACCTATTGGCTCGAACGGGATCGCGACGCGGTCTTCCCACACGATTTCGTCAACACCATGGCCGAGGGCAACTGGCTGGGCATTGCCATGCCGGAGGCTCACGGCGGCGCGGGCCTCGGCATCACCGAGGCGGCGGTCATGATGCAGGCAGTCGCGGAATCCGGCGCCGCCATGAGCGGGGCCAGCGCGATCCATATCAACATCTTCGGCCTCAACCCGGTGATCGTGCGCGGAACCGAAGCGCAAAAGGCGCGGATGCTGCCGCCGTTGATCGCGGGCAAGGACAAAGCCTGTTTCGGCGTGACCGAGCCGAACGCCGGGTTGAACACCACGGAACTGACAACGCGGGCGGAAAAGCGCGGCGATCGTTACGTCATCAACGGCACGAAGATCTGGACCTCCACCGCGCAGGTCGCGAACAAGATCCTGTTGCTGGCGCGCACCACGCCACTGGACAAGGTCAAACGCAAAACGCAAGGCCTGACCTTGTTCTATACCGATTTGGACCGCACCCATGCGGAAGTGCGGCTGATCCATAAAATGGGCCGCCACGCGGTCGATAGCAACATGGTATTCTTCGAGGATATGGAAGTTCCAGAAGAAGACCGTATTGGCGAGGAAGGCGAGGGCTTCCGCGCCATCATCCACGGTTTGAATCCGGAACGGATCCTCGTCGCGGCGGAAGCGATCGGTATCGGCCGCGCTGCTCTGGCGCGCGCATCCCGTTACGCGCGCGAACGCATCGTGTTTGGCCGTCCGATTGGCCAGAACCAGGCCATCCAGCATCCGCTCGCCCGCAACTGGGCTGAGTTGGAAGCGGCGAACCTGATGACCCTGAAAGCGGCCTGGCTGTATGACACCGGCCAGGAATGCGGCGCGGAAGCAAACGCCGCCAAATACCTCGCCGCTGAGGCCGGGTACCGCGCCGCCGAGCAGGCGGTCATGACCCTTGGCGGCATGGGCTACGCGCAGGAATATCACGTCGAACGTTTGTTCCGTGAAAGCCTGATCCCTCGGATCGCGCCGGTCAGCCGCGAACTGATCCTGAGTTATCTGGCTGAGCGGGTTCTCGGCCAGCCAAAGTCGTATTGATCGTCAACCAACCAGGGAAGATGCAGGCCATGACAGTACTTCGTTCCGCCAACCGGAAAACCAACGTGCAGCCGCCAACGAATTTTACCGGTGTCGTGTTCTCGGACGAGATCGTGCAGGGTAAGGCGCCGTCGCGGATGCGCGCATCGGTGGTGTCGTTCACCCCGGGCGGGCGCACGGCGTGGCACTCGCATCCCGTGGGCCAGACCCTGTATTGCCTGTCGGGCGCCGGCCGGGTGCAGTTCGAGGGCCAGCAGGTGCAGGAAATTCGCGCCGGCGACACGGTGTTGATCCCGCCGAACACACGGCATTGGCATGGGTCCGCGCCGGACAAGCTGTTCGCGCATCTCGCGATGTCCGAGCAGACGGACAAAGGCGAGGGCACCGCGTGGTTCGAACATGTTTCGGACACGGACTATAATGCGGCGCCCGCGCCGGTGACCTGATTCGCCAAGGCATGGCGCGGGCGATCCGCGCCATGCCGGCTGACGGTAACCTCGCGCGGCTGAACATCCGGTCTTGTTTCGGAAAGCGATCGATGACGTAACGTCGTCCGCTCGGCGGATCGCGGCTACATTCCGTACAACAGAACGTTTGCCGGGCCGCCAACCCGCAGTAGCAGGTCCATGTCGGACCAATTGCCGCTGACGAGCGTCAGCCCATGTTCCTGTGCCGTCACGAACAGCGCCGCGTCCAGAAACAGCGCCCGCCGCCGGTCCTGCGCGAAACCTTGTATTCGCGTCAAAGCACCTGCCAGCGCGCCCGCTCTTGCCCAGCCGGATGGACTCAAATCCACGAATTCGGCGGGCGAGAGACGGTCAAGGACAGCGGTGATCGCGGACGTGTTCCTCGCCGTGCCGGGATGGGCGGGATCCAGCCGGCCGAGCCCGAATGAAAGCTCCCCCACGCACAGCGCTGAATGGCGGATCGCGCGGTTCGCGAGCAGAGCGACGATCGCGCCGGGAAGACCGGCCCGCTTCAGGCCATCGATATAGACGGTTGTATCCAGGAGAAGGACAGCGTCGATGGGCAACGCGCCGGGGTCCATCCGCAGGCCGCTTCGGGGCCGGTAGGCCAAAGAACGTGTCGCTGCTGGAACGGCCTCCCGGGCGGCCTGGCCAAAGCTGGCGGGAATCGGGTCAGAGACCAATATCGAAATCGTCGGTCAGCGTGCCCCGCTGTTCGGCGAGCCAAACGCCGAAATCGTCGTGCGCCGCCAGGAGTGCCAAACCGGCGACGATCAGGTCGGTCTCACGTTGTATCCCGGTGCGGCGGCGAGCGGCATCCAGAAGGCCGGCCTGCACGCGGACGGATACTCTTGTATCCTTGGCGCCCGACATGACCCCAGCTCGCGCCAGGGCGTCCCTTGCGTGACGGATCCGAAGACGGGTTGTTGGATCGGGGCTTTGCATGTGTCTGACATAGACCTCTGGTTTGGCTGACACAAGACGCACTGGATATTTGTGTCTCCGCCAAGCCGTTCCCCTACGCCCGGATCGCGTCGATGAGGGGTTTTGGCGAGATCCGTCAGGGGAACCAAGCGTCCACGCGCCTCGCGTTCTACCTCACCTCACACCAGCTGTCCGTAAACCGCCAGACCATAGCAACTGGCCAGAAGCCCGATCACGCCCGCCGCGATGCCAAGCGGACGCATCCGTGTCACGACCGAAACCGACGCGAGCACGATTGAAATCTCCAACACGCCGGCGGTGTATTCGTAGCCGTGGTACAGGTGAAACGCGTGATCCCGGTCGTGTTCTTCGTGTACCGCCTTCGCTCGTAGTTGTTTCATGCCGTCGCCGCCCTTGCCATCCGCGGTCCGGGGTTCATCGCGCATCCGGGCTTCCTCGGCCCTCGCGGCCTTGATGCGCTCCTGAACCGTGGGTGTATCCGCGGATGGCAGGGCCTCCATCGTCGACGCCTGCGAATTCCGCAGAACGGCCCGCAGGTTTTTCGCCTGATAGAAATTCCAGGTATCCGAGGCGCTGATGTGATGCGTCAGATAAGCGGTCTGCGAGGATTTCGCGCCAACGCCTGCCAGCGCCAGGCTGGCCGCCAGGCAGGATACCACCACCGCCATGCGCCTTGGCCACGGGTCGGAATCGCCATGCGCGTGATGCGCTTCGTGAATTTGCTCGTGCGCCGTTTCGGCCGGGTTGACCATGTGACTTCTCTCCCTGTTTTCGTTGACGCAAACTATGGCGATTCGCTGATTGATACCAACAGGAGGAACGATCCATGACCGGGCCGTCGCGAAAAGTCCTGAACGGCCTCCGCGTCGTCGATCTCAGCCGCGGCCTCGCCGGCCCTTGCCGCGGGCAATCTCTGGCGGATTTCGGCACGGTCAGGTTGACCTGACGCCCGGCTCACGCCAACGCCGCTGATCCGGCTTGCGACGAGCGGCCCGCCGGGCGTAAAACCCGCGCCATGGGATCATTGACCACCACCGGGCGCGTGATCGTGCCGCTGGCCGCCACCCTTTTGTTGACCGGCTGTGGCGACAGTTCGCTCAGTCGCACCTTTGGCCTCGTGCGCGACACGCCCGATGAGTTCAGGGTCATAACCCGCGCTCCCTTGTCGATGCCGCCGGACTTCACCTTGCGCCCGCCGCAGCCGGGTGCGCTACGTCCGCAGGAACAGTCGGAGCGAAGGCAGGCTGAGTCGGTTCTTGTACCGGACGCCGCGTTTGGCGGGAGCAGGGGCGGTCCCAGCCCAGGCCAGGCTGCCTTGGTGCGCGATGCGGGCGGGGCCCCGCCGGCCGATATCCGGCAGCGGATCGACCAGGAAGCAAGGCTCGGCGCCAGCGACGACGGGTTCGTCGACCGGTTGCTGTACTGGCGCAAAACCGACTCGCAAAAGGCCGTCGTCGATGCCGGGGCGGAAGCTCAGCGTTTGCGGCAGAACTCGGCGTTAGGGCAGTCCCCGGTGACCGGAGAGACCCCCGTCATCCGCCAGAGGAAATCCGGCTGGTTCTCGGACCTGTTCAACTGGCTGTAAGCGGGCCGCGATGGCCTTGACCCCGCATTTCATCCAGACAACGGGCGCTCCGGCGCTTCAAGGCGCGGGCGATGGTGTGTTTGCCTGTCCCTGCGGGCAGTCGGTACTGATCGCGGGCTACCAACCCCGGAATTTCCTTAACATCGCGATCCAATGCGCCATCTGCGGCGAGGTGACCGAAACGCCCGGCGTCGCACCGGGCACGGCGCCTCCGCCGGCGGTGACGATCGTGGAGCGTGGCACGGAAAATCCTCCTGGGCCTCTTTCCGGTGACGCGGTCCTCTGCAGCCGGGAGGAGATCGACCGGCTCGCCACGCTCTATCTTCCGCGGAAAACAGATGACCTCACGTACCTCATCAGCGATGCGTTGCTCGATGAGATCGAAGCGGAGCAACGGCATCTGACTGGCGCCGCGCTCGATCCTTCACCCCATGCGGAAGGCCTCAGAGGTTTCAAGGAGCACCCCCTCGCCTGGGCGGTCGCGCATTTTCGGGACCGGTTGCGGGATCCCGATTGGGTGACCTTCGCGGACAGCCCCGACATGGTCGCGATGGCCGTGATCGCGTCGTATCGCGACCTGATCGCCAGTTGGGGGCACCATCCGTTGTTTCGCGCGATGCTCGGCACGGTCGCCGCGCAGGGGTACTCGTTTCACGCGATGGCGATGTTTGGCGCCGCGAAAGCCCTGTCTCTGGCTGGCAACCGCGTCGGCTTCGTGGCGACCGAGGCCATCAGCCCCAGAATCGTCGCCATGCGGCTCGCGCTTGGCGGGCCCGATGACATGTCGGTCGCGGTCAGGCGGTTCGACAGATTCGAATGGCCCGATGGAGCGCCGGCGGAACCTCAGTTGGTGCGGGCCGCGGTGCTCGACGCCATGGCGGCCTCTCAGGGCCACATCAATCGCCTGCGGCCGGGGATGCTGATCCTGTCCGGTGGTGCCGCCGAGGGTATGTTCGATCAATTGTTGATCGACACGATCGGCGCGGCACTGACGTCGCACGGGAAGCGGTATCGCGGACTGTCGGCGATGGGGGCGATCTTCCCGAAAGTGGTGCCGACGATGTATCCGCGTGAGGCAAGGTTCGGTTACGCGTTTTATCCCGCGGCGAATCCTGGCCTTGCTCCTGGCCACTCGGTCCAGATCGGTACTCGCGCCACGTAGCCCGCTTGGATTCGATACGAACGCGTGGCGATCATGGTTCGATGATCGAGCCGAACCGGAACGAGTGTTGCCTGGATGATTGACCCATGCGCCTCCGTGCGCCCTCCATCGTCCTCCGTGATCTCCGTGCGAGGCCCTTCTCTTTGTTCAACGAGGCGGGCGCGGCAAAGCAAGAATCTCGCACGGAGATACCGAAGGACGATGGAGGGCGCACGGAGGTTGTTTGCGGGTCACACCATGAAAGGTTGGATTCCGTCTTTCAGGTGGAACGGGATCGGCAGCTCGGTCGGGAGACCGCCTCGTTCGCAATGAGGAGGTCAGGGGCTCGGTTCCCTTCAGGCCCGCCATCCGGCGTTTCATGCCACGGCTATTGGGAGCCGGCACGCGCGGCGGGTCAGCTTCGCTCCCACAACTGCTTCGCCAGGATCCCAACCCTGGCCTCGATCGCGGCGGCGGCATCAAGACAGACGTCTTCACGGTAGCGCGACCCAATCAGCTGCACGCCGACCGGATTGCCACCGGCGAGGCCCACGGGAACCACCGCCGCCGGCAGGCCAAGCACGTTGATCGAGGACATGAAGCGGAGATCGTTCCAAAACAGCGAATGGACGCGCGCGTCGCCGTCGAGATCGGCGCGGGCTCCCGGGGTGCGCCTCACCGAAACCGGCGTGAGCACGACCGGGTAGGTCTCAAGGAATGCCAGCCAGTTCCGCAGCACCCGCGAGCGGCGGGCAATCGCCTCCATGTAGGCTCGGCCGTCCAGAATGGTCGCCATCTTCAGGAAACCGTCGAGCGTCTGGCGGAAATCGGCGCTGCCGTGCTCACGCATCTGGGCCTCCTGCAGCACTGACAGTTCGGTCATGATCAGGTCGCACCAGAGCCGCCAGGTGCCCGCCAGATCTGGCACTTCGGTCTCGGTGACATCGTAGCCGGCGTCGGCGAGATAACCGGCGGCGGCGCGGACCAGCGCGATGACATCGGCGTCGGTGTCCATGTCGCCCGGGATGCGGGCGAGCGCCACCTTGATCGGCCTGCTCAACGGCGGCCCTTCGAGCGGGGCCGGCACCCACCAGGGGTCGCGCACGTCGCTCTGGCTCATGACGTCCAGGCCAAGGCGCACGTCGCGTACCTCGCGGGCGAGCGGTCCTTGCGCGGACATGAATTGCGCCATCAGCGGACGTTCGGCCGCCGCGCTGGGATTGAACGCCGGGATGCGGCCCTGCGTCGGTTTGATCGTCGCGATGCCGTTACAGAAGGCCGGCCATCGCAGGGAGCCGCCGATGTCGTTGCCATGCGCGATCGCGCCGATACCGGCCGCGATCGACGCCCCGGCGCCGCCCGAGGAACCGCCGCAGGTGATCGCACTGTCCCACGGGTTCATCGTCGGACCATGCAGCGGATTGTCGGTGAAGCCGCGCATCGAAAACTCGGGGGTATTGGTGAGACCGATGATGATCGCGCCGGCCTTCCTGAGGTTTGCTGTCACGGGAGAGTCAGCCGCGGCGATGTTGTCCCTGAAGCCGGCGACACCGTTGGAGTTCGCCTGACCCTGGACGTCGATGTTGATCTTGATCGTCACCGGTACGCCATGGAGTTTCCCGGGTTCCGCGCCGCTCGCGGTGGCGCGATCCGCGGCGCGGGCGGCCGAGATCGCCTGCTCGCTCAGATCGACGACGACGGCGTTGAGCGCGGGGTTGACCGCATGCATCCGCTCGACATGGGCCAGGACCACCTCTTCCGAACTGACGAGACCGTCCTTGATCGAGCCCGCCGTCTCGACCGCCGACCATTGCCAGATAGGTGTTGGCATTGCTTGATTCCCCTTGATTCGGACGAAAATCTACGCGCGGCGCGGGTTGGTGAACAGCGGCGCGGGCGTTTGAAACAACGCCCGGGACGGGAGCGCTGCCACCGATGGAACGTGCCAACATGCGCGGGTTCGCCTGATATGGATCAGAGCCTGTTTCGAATATATGCCTGCCACCCACCGGCAGGCATCGAATTTCAGTCCGGCATCCCCGCCATCTCCCGCCATTCCACCTCGGTAATCGTTTTCACGCCAAGCTCCTGAGCCTTCCGCGCTTTTGAGCCCGCGTCCGCGCCAACCACCACCAGGTCGGTTTTCTTCGAGACACTGTCGGTGACTTTGGCGCCCAACGCTTCGGCGCGCGCCTTGGCCTCGGGCCGGGTCATGGTTTCCAGCGTCCCGGTGAAGACCATTGTCTTGCCCGCGACCTCGCTGTCCGCGGCCTCGGGTACCGCCGCGTCCTCAATCGTCAATTGCGCGGCGAGTTCGTCCAAAATCGAGACATTGCGTGGCTCGTCGAAGAAATCGGCGAGCTCCTCGGCGATCGCGGGCCCGATGCCGAGGATGCCGCCAAGGGTACTTCGTGCTTCAGATCCGACTATCGTCGCCGCATTCATGCCGGCGCGCCATTCCAGATACGATCCATAATGACGCGCTAAGAGTCGTGCGTTTGCCTCGCCGATACGGCGAATACCGAGAGCGTAGATGAGGCGTTCCAGGGGGATGCGGCGCTTCGCTTCGATTGCCCGGGTCAGGTTGCGAGCAGAGAGTTTACCCCAGCCCTCACGCTCCGCGACCTCCGCCTCCCGTTCCGGTAATTTAAATAAATCCACTGGGCTGTGCAGCCAGCCGGCCGCGTAAAATTCGCGGATTGACTTCTCGCCGAGACCGTCGATGTCGAACGCGGTGCGGGAGACGAAATGGATCAAACGTTCGACGCGTTGTTCCGGGCAGATCAGCCCGCCGGTGCAGCGGCGCACCACTTCCCCGGGCGGACGGGCGGCGTGACTGCCGCAGGCCGGACAAATGGCGGGATAGACGTAGGGCACGGCATCCGCAGGCCGGCGTTCGACAATAACCGACACGATCTGTGGAATGACATCCCCCGCGCGTTGCAGCACGACGGTATCGCCCACGCGCACATCCTTGCGGGCGATTTCGTCCTCATTATGCAACGTCGCGCGAGATACAAGCACGCCGCCGACATTGACCGGTTGCAGTTCCGCGACCGGGGTCAGCGCGCCGGTGCGCCCGACCTGAATGCGAATGTCCTGCAATATCGTCGTCGCCTGCTCGGCCGGGAATTTCCAGGCGATCGCCCAACGCGGCGCGCGGCCGACGAAGCCGAGGCGGCGTTGCAGCGTCAGAGCATCGATTTTGTAGACCACACCGTCGATGTCGTATGCCAGACCGGAACGTTTCAGGCCGATTTCGGTCTGAAAGGCTTCGGCCTCGGCTGCATCGCGCACGCGGCGGGACAGCGGGTTAACCGAGAATCCCCAATCCGAAAGCCGCCTTAAATAATCCCAGTGCGTCTCCGCCACTGCTTCGCTCGCCTCACCCTGGGCGTACGCGAACAGCGACAACGGCCTTGTCGCAGTGATCCGTGAATCGAGCTGCCGTAGCCCGCCGGCGGCTGCGTTGCGGGGATTGGCGAACAGCTTGTCTCCGGCCTCGGCCTGACGCTCATTCAATGCCAGAAAGTCCGCCTTGGTCATGAACACTTCGCCACGAATTTCGATCAGCGCGGGCGGCTTGCCGGGTAAACGATCGGGCACCGATTTCATCGTCCGCAGATTGGCGGTGACGTCCTCGCCCTCGGTCCCGTCCCCGCGGGTCACGCCGTGGATGAAGCGGCCATGCTCGTACGTCAGATTGATTGACAATCCGTCGATTTTCGGCTCGGCGACGAAGACCATCTCGCCGGATGTGCCGAGAAACCGGTGCGCGCGTGAGACGAAATCGGCGAAATCGGTGACATCGAAGGCATTGTCCAGCGACAGCATCGGCACACGATGCCGCAGTTTGGCGAAGCCGCTGTCAGGCGAACTCCCAACCCGATGCGAGGGCGAATCGGCCCGGATCTGGACCGGGAACCGCACCTCGATCGCCGTGTTCCGCTGGCGCAACGCGTCGTAGTCCGCATCGGAAATCTCCGGTGCATCCCGTTCGTGGTAGGCGCGGTCGTGATATGCGATTTCGGCGGCGAGGCGTTCGAGTTCAGCCGCGGCTTCGATTTCGGTCAGGTCCTCGACCGGTTTCATTGCGGTCTCCGTTGCTCGGGCCAGGCTTCCGCACATGCGCATCAGGACAAGGCCGAAGGGAGGGAAAGTTTTTCCCCAAACCCGTCATGGCACGGTCATCCCCCACCCCCCCTTATCCTGATGCTTATGAAGCAGCCGCGTCGGTTTCATTTCAGGATGTCCGGCGGCGCCTTCGGGTACGAGCGCGGCCAGGTGACCTGGTCAGACGGCCCGGGAGGGAGAGGCGGCCCGAGCTTGCCGCAGGCGGTCAGCGCGAGGGTCAGCGCCAACATCGAAACGATCGCGGCTTTCATGACAGGACGCTCAACCACCGTGCCGCCTCACGCGCCACGTTCGCCGGCGCGGTGCCGCCATGGCTGACGCGGGAGGCGACCGAGGCCTCGACTGTCAACACTGAGAAGACCTCCGCCGTGATTCCGGGCTCGATGGCGCGCATCTCTTCCAGCGTCAGGCCGGCGAGGTCCACGCCCTTCTGTTCCGCCAGGCCGACCAGGGTGCCGGTGACATGATGAGCGCTCCGGAAGGGCAGTTTCAGCACCCGCACCAGCCAGTCGGCGAGATCGGTCGCGGTGGCGAAGCCCGACCCGGCGAACTCCCGCATGCGCGCGATATCCGGCGTCATGTCGCGCACCATGCCGGCCGTGGCGGCAAGCGACAGAGCCCAGGCCTCGGCGGCGTCGAAGACGGGTTCCTTGTCCTCCTGCATGTCCTTGGCATAGGCGAGCGGTAGGCCTTTCATCACCATCAGCAGCCCGACCAGCGCGCCGGTCACGCGGCCGGTTTTGGCGCGCACCAGTTCGGCGGCATCGGGGTTGCGTTTTTGCGGCATGATGGAGCTGCCTGTCGTGAAGGCGTCGGACAGACGGATGAAGCGGTAAGGCGCGCTGCACCAGATGACGATTTCCTCGGCCAGCCGCGACAGATGCATCGCCGAGATCGCGGCCGCCGCCAGGAACTCCAGCGCGAAATCCCGGTCCGACACGGCGTCCAGGGAATTGGCCGACGGCCGGTCGAAGCCAAGCGCGGCGGCGGTCATGTCGCGATCGATCGGGAACGAGGTGCCCGCGAGCGCCGCTGAGCCCAAAGGCGAGACATTCATGCGCCGGCGGGCGTCGGCCAGACGGCCACGGTCGCGGTCCAGCATTTCCACGTAGGCCAGCAAATGATGCCCGAAGGTCACGGGCTGCGCGGTTTGCAGATGGGTGAAACCGGGCATTGGATCGGCGGCGTGCCCGGCCGCGCGGGCCGCCAGCGCGCGCATCAGATCGGAAATCTGTACCGTCAGCCCGTCGAGCGCATCGCGCACCCACAGCCGGAAATCGGTCGCGACCTGGTCGTTGCGGCTGCGCGCGGTGTGCAACCGTTTGCCGGCCTCACCGATGCGTTCGGTCAGCCGCGCCTCGATGTTCATGTGGATGTCTTCGAGCGCGGTCGCGAACGGGAACGTCCCGGCCTCGATTTCCTGGGCGATCCCCCCTAGACCGGCGGTGATCGCGGCCACATCTTCAGCGGCGATGATCCCGATTTTCCCCAGCATGGCGGCGTGCGCCAGGGAGCCTTGAATGTCCTGGCGCCAGAGCTTTTTATCGAACCCGATGGAGGCGTTGATGTCCTCCATGATCGCGGCCGGACCGGCGGCGAAGCGCCCGCCCCATTGCTGGTTGGCCGGTGTGTCGCGACGGTCTGCTGTATCGTTCAAGGGGAGGCTTCCGTGATCTCACGCCGGGCGGTTCTGGCGGCTGGCGCGACCCTAACCGCGGTGCTGGCGCCGCGCAAACCATGGGCGCGGGGTCTACCGGACCTCGCCGGCGTCCTTGTGCCGGTCAATCCGCCGAAACCTCCGCCGGAGGGCGTTTTCCTCGACGCGCAAGGGAAGGAGCACCGGCTGGCGGAATTCGTTGGCCACGGGATGGTGATCAATTTCTGGGCCACCTGGTGCAAGCCTTGCGTCGCTGAAATGCCGTCGCTGTCGGCCTTGGCCATGGCCCTGGCACCGCGCGGCATCGCGGTTCTGCCGCTGTCGTCCGACCGGGGCGGGGCGAAGGTCGTCTCCGAGTGGTACGAGACGCACAAAATCACCGGTTTACCGATCCTGCTCGATCCCCGCGGGGTGCTGTCGCGCGCGTGGGGCGGGCAGGGGATCCCGACCACCCACATCATTGCCCGCGATGGGACGGAACGCGCGCGGTTGGCGGGCGCGGCGGACTGGTCGACCCCGGCCGCGGTCGCGCTGATCGGCAAGCTGGTGGAGGGGTAAGGGCCGGGGGGGCGATGGTCTTACGGACTTGACGAGACTTACCAAATTGACCATGATGCTTTTGGAGGCAAAAGATGTTGTCGACGAGGGCGAAGGTCGGGAAGGCGCGCGCGGGACAGGCTGATTCCGCGGGCAGGATTGGCCGTCCCGGTACCGGACGGGTTGTGGCCTTGCCCGTAAGCAGCGCCAACCGGGCGAAGCCAATCGTCATTCCGGTACGGGCAAAAACCGAAAGAGCGCTCGCCATCGATCCCGGCCTGATGACCGATTTGATGGAAACCTATGCTGAGGCGCTTGAAAGGAGCCGTCTCATTGGGCGTCCAGTGCGCTTCGAGGTGGACGTAAGGCCCCGGGGAGCTCCGGACATTATCCCGGTCGACGACCGGCCGTCGGCCGCCGCCGGGGACGACGGACTTGAGGCGGCCTTTGACGCCGCGCGCACGCGCGGACGCGTTCGTGTGGCCGAGATACTGGGTGGAGACGACATGCTGAGCGCTGAGGCGTTTGCCTCGCTGATCGGCACGAGCCGGATGACAGTGAACGTCAGGCGCCAGAACCACCGGATCCTGGGTCTGGAAGGCGCGAAGCGCGGCTACCGTTTCCCGAACTGGCAATTGGGAAAGGACGGTAAGCCCTTTTCCGCGTTGCCAGCTCTCTTCGAACGTTTCGATGAGGATCCCTGGCCGGTCTATTTTTTCCTGGTCCGGCGCCACCCCGAACTTGGCGGCAAGACCGGCCGCGACGCTTTGTGGTTGGGCTGGACCGCCAAGGTCCTTGAGGCGGCCGATAGCGTCGCCAGGGGAGATTTCGCTTGAAATGAGGCGGCCTCGCCGTCCGCCGCTCCCATCCGCCGCATTCAATCGCGTAATCCTCGAAAAGGCGATCGTGCCGGCCGGTGCGCGGTTTGGGCGCATCTATGAGGCACGGCATCTGGACCCAATCGGGTTCGGCAAGGGCCCGAGCCGCTTCAGTGATCCTCGTCGTCTCGTTGCACGAAATCGCTTCGGTGTCCTGTATCTCGGAAGCTCACTCAAGGTTTGTTTTGTCGAAGCAATCCTCCGGGATGACCGCGATGGCGCGGTCGGCGATCATGAAATCGGGAACGCGTCGTTGGGCCGCTACCGGTATGCCGAGATCGAAGTGATTGACGCCCTGACACTGGTGGACCTGCGTGCCGACGGACCAATTCGCAAGGGTATTCCCAGCGACGTCGCCGGGGCGTCCGCCCAATCGCTTGCGAGGGCCTGGTCGGCGGCCTGCCACGATCATCCAGACGCACCCGATGGAATCGTTTACGCCTCGCGGCTGAACGAGGAGACCAACCTCGCGATCTATGGGCGTGCCGTCCCAAAGCTTAAATCAGTTCGCGTCCAGCCGCTGGTTTCGGCTTCGGGATTCGCGGACGTTCTGAATACTCTTCGCGTGGCGCTCATCTGACCGCCCCGCTCTGATCGGTCCCGCGTACTTCGCCGTGCTGACATCGGGATGGAGGGTGGCGAATAATCTTACCGCTCCGGGTCGTCCCTATCCGTCCCGACCTCAATGTCCGTGCTGATCGCGTCGGCGTCGTCTTCCAGGTCGGCGGCGTCCTCCAGGACGTCCTCGTCCTCGGTATCCTCCACGCCCTCGACCTCCACCTCCTCGATTCCCGATTCCGGCACGGGTTTTTTCAACGCTCTGGTATCGGCGACATTGCCACCCATCCGGCGCGGCCGCGGCCGCCCCAATGGCTGCTCGACCCCGCATTTCGGGCATACGGCGGGAACCCGGGCCAGGTCGTAGAAGCGCGCCTGGCAGGAGACACAGACTCGCTTGGCGCCAAGTTCTGGCTTCGCCATCGCGGAAGGCCCTTCAATCGCGGGATGATCGGGGTTTGGAGCGCGCGGCCATGCCATCCCGGCTGGCGGCTGTCAAACAGGATTCCGGGCTGTATAGGTACTGACGCGGGGACATCGTGTCCCGCGGACCGCTCAACCGAGGAAAAGCCGTTCATGGATCACGCTGCTCTCCGTCCGATGGTCAGCCGCCGCGCATCGGGGCCGCTGTCCGGCACGATCGCTGTCCCCGGCGATAAATCCATCAGCCACCGGGCGTTGATGTTCGGCGCGCTGGCGGTGGGCGAGACCCGAATCACGGGACTTTTGACCGGCGAGGACGTCCTGCGCACCGCCGCCGCCATGCGTGCTCTGGGCGCCGAGGTCACGTGCGACCCAGACGGGGTCTGGCGAGTCGCGGGGCGTGGTGTTGGCGGACTGACCGAGCCCGCGGACGTGTTGGACATGGGTAACTCCGGCACGGCGGCGCGTCTGCTGTGCGGAATTCTCGCCAGCCATCCAATTTTTTCCATCATGACCGGTGACGCCAGCATGCGCCGCCGCCCGATGCGCCGGGTGATCGATCCGTTGACCCTGGCCGGCGCTCGCTTCGCCTCCCGTGCCGGCGGCCTGTTGCCGCTGGCGATCGAGGGCGCGCCCGACGCTCTGCCGCTGGATTATCGCGTGCCGGTACCGTCGGCCCAGGTGAAATCGGCGGTGTTGCTTGCGGGGTTGAACGCGCGAGGGATCACGCGGGTGGAGGAGCCAGAGGCCACCCGGGACCACACCGAGAATATGCTCCGCCATTTCGGCGCCACGGTGCATGTCGAGATCGCCGGCGGCGGACGGATCATTACTTTGCATGGTCAGCCTGAGTTGCGCGCGGCGGATGTCGCGGTGCCCGGCGATCCATCCTCGGCCGCGTTTCCGCTGGTGGCGGCGCTGCTGGTGCCAGGCTCGTCCGTGACGATCCCATCCGTGGGGCTGAACCCGCTGCGTACCGGATTGTTGCTGACGTTGGAGGAAATGGGCGCCGCGGTGACCATCGTGAACCGCCGGGTCGAAGGCGGCGAACCGGTGGGCGACCTGGTCGTTTCCGGCACGGCCTTGCGTGGCGTCGACGTGCCACCTGGCCGCGCGCCGACAATGATCGACGAGTATCCGATCCTGGCCGTGGCCGCCTCGGGCGCGACGGGCGTCACCCGGATGCGCGGCCTGAAGGAGTTGCGGGTGAAGGAAAGCGACCGCCTGGCCGCGACGGCCGCGCTGCTGAGCGGAAACGGAATCCGGGTCGAGATCGACGGCGATGACCTGATTGTTCACGGCACCGGCGGCACGGTTCCCGGTGGCGGGTTGGTCGAGACCCATATGGACCACCGCATCGCCATGGCGGCGCTCGTCCTTGGGGTGAACAGCGAACAGCCGGTCCGCGTCGATGACGCCAGTTTCATCGACACCAGTTTCCCGGGGTTTGTCGCGCTGATGACCGGTCTGGGCGCAACCATCGCTGACGTCTGACCGTCATGAGCAGGTGGATCATCGCGATCGACGGGCCGGCGGCGGCGGGGAAGGGCACACTGGCTCGCCGTCTGGCGGCATATCTGCGGCTGCCCTACCTCGACACTGGGTTGCTGTATCGCGCGGTTGGACGCCGCGTGCTTGACCGGGATGAGAGTCCGACCGACGCGGCGGCGGCCGAATGCGCGGCGCTTGCTTTGCAGCCCGAGGACATGGAGCGGACCGACCTGCGCGACCCCGCGGCCGACGCCGCGGCCAGCGCTGTCGCGGACGTGAGGGGGGTCCGCGCGGCCCTGCTGGATTTTCAACGCCGCTTCGGTGCCGAGCGTGGCGCGGTGCTGGATGGGCGGGATATCGGGACCGTGATCTTCCCGAACGCCGATCTGAAGCTGTTCGTCACCGCGAGCCCCGAGGCGCGGGCGCATCGCCGCTGGCTGGAATTACGGGGCCGAGGCCTGGGCGCGGATCTGCTGGACGTGGAGCGGGACATCCGCGCCCGCGATGCGCGGGACATCGCGCGGACAGCGTCGCCGCTGGTCCCCGCGGCCGATGCCATCCCGATCGACACGACAACGCTGGACGCCGATGCGGCCTTCGCGGTGGCTCTGCGGGCCGCGCGATCGCGTTTTGGTCTTGAATAATCTGACCAGGTCAGTTAACCTGACCAAGTAGGAAATTCCTGGTCGCGCGAAAAAATCCCGCCGCCGTTAACACCTTGTCAACCTGGTGCCGTTATGCCGGACGTCATGAACCTTTACGATGCGAAAGCGCAGCTATCCCGCCTGATCGACCGCGCGACGGCCGGTGAGGAAATCCTCATTGGGCGTGCCGGGAAACCGCTGGTCCGCCTGGTTCCTGTCGAAGGCCTGGCGCCCCGCCAGCCTGGCCTGCTGAAGGGGCTCGTCGTTCCCGATGCGTTGTTCGACCCGCTGCCCGACGACGAACAGGCGCTGTGGGAGTGAACCTGCTGCTGGACACGCATACCGTGGTCTGGTGGTGGACGGACGATCCTCGCATTCCCGCCGCCGCGCGCCAGGCCATCGCCGAAGCCGGAAACATCGTCTACGTCAGTGCCGTCAGCGCCTGGGAAATCGCCACCAAGAACCGTCTGGGCAAATGGCCCGGCGTCGAGCGGATCGTCGAAGAATTTCCCGCGCTGCTGCGCAAATCCCGCTTTGTGCCATTGCCGGTCTCCGTCGAGCACGCCCGCCAGGCTGGCATGTTAACGGCCGCGCACCGCGATCCATTCGACCGCATGCTGATCGCCCAATCGCGGGAGGAAAAAGCGATGCTGGTAAGCGCGGATACGGCGTTCCGAGCTCTTGGCGTCGACCTTATCTGGGCCTGACCTTTCAGCGATCCTGCTTGACATTTCAACCATGGCGGGCATATCTGCGCCCAGTGCTCACTCGGTGGGTGCTCAGCCTGCCCTTTCCACCCGGCCCGCGGACCTCCGCGGGTAAGTCGTGTTTTCCAATTGGAAACGCGCCAATCACGGCAACTCTCCGGGCACAACCCGGTTATCCGTAACGGAATCAATCCAACACATGGCACTTTCCGCCACCGCCCGGGCCGCCGAGCCTGTGCAAGACCATTTCATGGGCGAAGATTTCGCCTCCCTCCTCGATGAGACGCTTGGCCGGGACACCGGTTTCGATGGGTCCGTCGTCACCGGGCGGATCGTCCGGCTCACCGATGAATTCGCGATCGTCGATGTCGGCCTGAAGTCCGAGGGCCGGGTCCTCCTGAAGGAATTCGCCCCGCCGGGCGTGAAGCCCGACATCAAGCCGGGCGACCACGTCGAACTGTATGTGGAGCGGTATGAGGACAAGGACGGCTCGATCGTCCTGTCGCGTGAGAAGGCCCGCCGCGAAGAAGCGTGGACCAATCTGGAAAAAGCGTTCGAGGGTCAGCAGCGCGTCAGCGGCACGATCTATGGCCGGGTCAAGGGCGGCTTCACCGTCGATCTTGGCGGCGCCGTCGCGTTCTTGCCGGGCAGCCAGGTCGATATTCGCCCCGTGCGCGATGTCGCTCCGCTGATGGGCAATCCGCAACCGTTCCAGATCCTGAAAATGGATCGCGCGCGCGGCAACATCGTGGTGTCGCGCCGCGCTGTACTGGAAGAAACCCGTGCCGAGCAGCGCAGCGAACTGATTCAGGGCCTGAAAGAAGGCATGATCCTGGATGGCGTCGTGAAGAACATCACCGACTACGGCGCCTTCGTCGATCTCGGCGGCGTGGACGGTCTGTTGCACGTCACCGACATCGCCTGGCGCCGCATCAACCACCCGAGCGAAGCTTTGGTCATAGGCCAGCCGGTCAAGGTGCAGGTCATCCGTTTCAACTCGGACACTCAGCGCATCAGCCTCGGCATGAAGCAGCTGGAAGCCGATCCCTGGGAAGGCGTCGCCGCGAAGTATCCGCCGGGCGCGCGCTACAGCGGCCGGGTCACCAACATCACCGATTACGGCGCGTTCGTGGAGCTGGAGCCGGGTGTCGAGGGCTTGGTTCACGTGTCCGAAATGTCCTGGACCAAGAAAAACGTCCATCCCGGCAAGATCGTTTCGACCAGCCAGGAAGTGGACGTCATGGTGCTGGACGTCGACAGCGGCAAACGCCGGATTTCGCTCGGCCTCAAGCAGGTCCAGCGCAACCCGTGGGAGGAGTTCGTCGAACTGCATCCGATCGGTTCCGAGGTCGAGGGCGAGATCCGCAATATCACCGAGTTCGGCCTGTTCATCGGACTGTCGGCGGACATCGACGGCATGATCCACATGTCCGACCTGTCCTGGGACGAGCCGGGCGAGCTGGCGATGGCCAAATTCGAGAAGACTCAGGTCGTCAAAGCCAAAGTGCTCGACGTCGATGTCGAGAAAGAGCGTATTTCCCTGGGCATCAAGCAGTTGCGCGCCGACCCGGCGGCGACGGTGCTCGACACCGTCCGCAAAGGCGACGTCGTCACCTGCGTCGTGTCGGCGATCCAGACCAACGGAATCGAGGTCAAGGTCAACGAGGTCCTCATTGGGTTCATCCGGCGGGCGGAACTGGCGCGCGACAAGGGCGATCAGCGTCCTGACCGGTTCGCGGTTGGCGAGAAGGTCGATGCCAAAATCGTCTCGGTCGATCGCGCGGCTCGCAAGCTGACCCTGACCATCAAGGGCAAGGAAGTCGAGGAAGAGAAGCAGGCCATGGCCGAATTCGGGTCCTCGGATTCGGGTGCGTCTTTGGGCGATATCCTTGGCGCCGCGATCCGCCGGCGCAACCAGCTGCAGGACACCAATTGATCCGGGCCGCGCCGGCCGGGACGCTCCTGGCCGGCGCGGGTTCTGCGCTGTGCTTGAAATTCCATGGCGCTTGACGTCGATCTTCTCCTGGACCGCCGCCGCCTGAAACGGCGGCTCATTGTTTGGCGGACGCTGGCGATCGTCGTCGCGGTGATCGCGGTCCTGACCGGCCTGCGCGGCGCGGGCCTGACTGGCGGCGAATCGCGCATCGCCCGGCTGTCCATCACCGGCATCATCACCGAAGACCGCAAGTTGACTGAGGCGATCCGGGCCTCGGGCCGCGATCCCCATATCAAAGCGCTGATTGTCGCGATCAACAGTCCGGGAGGGAGCGTCTCGGGCGGTGAATCATTGCACCGGGCGATCGCGGGGGTCGCGGAAAAAAAGCCCGTCGTCGCCGTGATGGGCGGACTGGCGGCCTCGGCGGGTTACATGATCGCGATGCCGGCCAATCGGGTCTTCGCGCGTGAATCCACCGTTACCGGATCGATCGGCGTGCTGATGGAGACCGGCGAGGTGTCCGGCCTGTTGGAAAAACTCGGCATCAGCGCCGAGGCGATCACGTCGGGCCCGTTGAAGGATCAGCCCAGTCTGACGCGCCCTTTGACTCCGGCCGGGCGAGAGGCGCTGCGAGGTATCATCCTGGACATGTACGATCAGTTCGTCGGCATGGTGGCCGCCGGCCGTCATATGGAGCCCGATGCCGTGCGGGTTTTGGCGGATGGACGGGCCTATACCGGCCGCCAGGCTCTGAAACTGGGCTTGATCGACGCGATTGGCGACGAGCAGGACGCGCGGAAGTGGCTTCAGGCGGAGAAAGGCCTGTCCGTCGAACTGCCGGTGGAAGACATTTCGGCCTCCGGTCTGGCGGGCCGCATGCTGGCGAGCGAGCTGTCCTCCATTGTTGAAACTTTTTGGAAAACCCTGCTTTCCCAAAGCGTTATCCTTGACCTCCCCTGGGCCGTCTGGCAACATTAGGGCGTTTTCCGATCAGGCTGCGTTGGATCCCGTCCTTTCATCGTCATGGCTCGGCTTGACCGGGCCATCCGTGGCGGCATGGTGCCGGGCCAGATGGCCCGGTCAAGCCGAGCCATGACGAGAGGAGGCGATCTGACCGGATCGCGTGGTCCCCCCGCATTGGGCCTGGGCCGCGGATCCGAAGCAACCGGACCGGAAAAATGTTAAGCCTGAGGCCCTCGCGGGAGGCCTCCTGACCGGAGATCCTGGCATGACCAAATCGGAGCTGATTGCCGGCCTCGCCGCCGATCATCCGCATTTGCGCGGCGCGGACGTCGAAACCATTGTCGGAACGATTTTCGATGAAATCACCGCCGCGCTGTCGCGAGGCGCTCGGGTTGAGTTGCGTGGTTTCGGCGCGTTCACAGTCAAGCATCGCGACGCCCGCACCGGCCGCAATCCCAGAACCGGGGAGGCCGTGCCGGTCGACGAAAAATCGGTGCCGTTCTTCAAGGCTGGCAAAGAACTGCGCGAGAAGGTCAACGCGGCGAAGCCCGAGCGGCTGCCCGCGCTCTCCCGGTCCGCTCAGTGACATTGCGTGGGTTCATGCGTTGGATCGCGGGGGTTCCGGCGCTGCTGCTGCTGATCCTGTTCGCGTTATCGAACAGCGAACCCGTGAGCCTTGAGTTGTGGCCGTTTGGTGAGTTTCCCTTCAAGCCGCCGTTGTCTCTGACTTTACTGGCGGTGTTGGCCTTGGGTTACGTCCTTGGGGGTCTGCGCGTCCGGATCGCCGAGTACCGCCATCGCCGCGCGGCCAGACGGGCCGAGGACGCGATGCGCCTGATGGAAGCGAAGCAAGGAGAATTGAAGGCGGGTCAGATGCTGGCGCCGCGCGCATAGCATGCCACGCGTGAAGATTTGCGGAATCAACGACCCCGCCGCCCTTGAAGCCTCCATCGCCGGCGGCGCCGACTGGGTCGGCTTCAATTTTTTCCCGCCTTCTCCCCGATATGTGACGCCCTCCCGCGCCAGGGAGTTATCCGCCGCGCACCAAGGCGGACCGCTTCGGGTTGGCCTGTTCGTGAACCCCACCGAGGCGATGATCGCGGAGGCTCTCGCGGAGGTTCATCTCGATATTTTGCAACTCTATGGTGCGCCTGACGTGGTCGCGGCGCTCCGGGCGCGGTTCGGACGGCCGGTCTGGCGGGCTGTCGGAGTGGACATCGCCGCCGATCTCCCGTTGGCTTTGGATGGTGCCGACGCGTTGCTCATTGAAGCGAAACCGCCGCCGGACGCGACCCGCCCCGGTGGCAATTCTGTTAGCTTCGATTGGACGTTGACCAAGGGTTGGCATTCGCCGGGCCCATGGCTGCTGGCGGGTGGGCTCGACCCCGGCAATGTTGTCGAGGCCGTGAGGCGGTCCGGAGCGGAGGCCGTCGATGTGTCGTCCGGCGTGGAGCGGGCAAAGGGGATCAAGGATCCAGCCCTGATCCACGCCTTCATTCGGAATGCCCGGACGGCCTGACCCATCACGCCGCGGCGCTCTCCACCATGATCATCGCCCGCGGATGGCCCAGGTCCGCCGCCTGGCGGAAATGCGCCGCGGCACGATCGGGTTCGTTCCCGGCCATGACGCCCAGGGCGAAATGCGCGCCCGCGTGGCCGCGTTTGGCGGCGTATTCGAATAACGCGCGAGCAAGGTCCGGGTCGGCCGGTCCGCCTCTTCCGTTAAGAAGCATCTCGGCCCCGGCGGCCATCGCCTCGATCATGCCGTGGCTCGCGGCCCACAAATAATGCCGCCGCGCCTCGATCTCGCCAGCGCGTCCGCCAGGTTTGTCGTGGGCCCGAATACCCGCGTAATATCCGCCTTCCGCGCGGCCTTCCCGGATCATACGGTACAGCCAATCATCCCACATTGGTTGGTTCCCGTTTCCGGCGCGCGCCACCGCCAATCCGATGTCTCGCCAGGCAGCGGTTTCCCCACGCTCGACCGCGGCTTGGAGCCAGGCCGCGACCTCCCTCGGATCGGGATGTCCCTCGGCCCCGGCGGCGATCGCGCGAGCGAGGGCATGAGCGGCGCCCCCGTGGCCCAGGTCAGCCGCGCGGCGGTACCAGATGGCGGCTTCTCCCAGGTTGGGCGGGCGTCTGTCCGGGCTGGCATGGAAGTCCCCCAGGATCGCGGCGGCCGTCACATCGCCGTCCTGCGCGGCGCGGCGGAGCCAGGTCTCCGCCTCCTCCACATCGCGGGCCGTACCCCGTCCGGTCATCAACGCGAGGCCCAGGCGGATTTTTGAACCGGTGTGACCGCGAGCGGCTCCGGCGCGGTAGTGGGTGACGGCGGACCGGGGTTCCACCGCGCCCACCGCGCCGGATTCGGCCAGCGCGCCAAGCAGGAAGTGCGCGGTCGGTAGCCCGGATGCCGCTGCCTCGGTCAGCAAAGCCATGGCTTCCCGGGCGGCCTCAGGCGTGGCGCGCTTTAACAAAGTCATCGCATGGCCCAACTGACCCAGCGGCCAGCCTGTCGCGGCCGACTGCTGGTAAAGCGCATCCGCCTCCCCGGGTCCGTCGGCGGTCGACGGCGCCACATTCAGAATATAAGCCAGCAACGCCTGAGCTTCGGCGGAGCCGGTTTTCGCGGCGCGGCGGGCCAGCTCGGCGGCCAGGTGGTGGTCGGGCGCCGAGGGCTCGGCGTCCGAAAAAGGACCGCGCTCGTACAGGCCCGAAACGCCGCGCAATGCCAACGACGCGAGTTCGGTCTGCGCGGTCGCGTCGCCCGCGTCCGCCGCGCGTTCCAGCCAATGGCGCGCCTCAGCCTGATTGGCCGGCACCCCGTGACCGTTAAGATAACAAAGACCAAGCCGCGCCTGGGCTTCAGGCAGGCCGGCGCGCGCGGCGGCGGCGATCAATTGTATGGCTTCGATGCTCGCGCGCGGCCCCGACTGGATTTTTGCCAGCGCGAGCTGAGCTTCCGGCTGTCCCAGCGCGGCGAGGATACGGGTCCGGATGGCGATCCCTGGCGGCATGGGGGTCCGTTGAAATGCGATGACGGGCAGAGTGAACCGCCGAATGGTTGACAGCAGGTAAACGTCCGGACCGGCATCGCTCGCCGAAAATGCCCCGGCTGTTTACTTTTTCTCAACCATTGGCGGGCATCCTGCCGTCTGGCCGGAAAAAATTTTCGCCATATGCAACCCTTTCAAAAGCGGGTTCCATCAAATGGCACTGTCAAATCTCACGACGACTCAAATCGCCGGTCTTCCCACCTCCATCATCGCTGGCCTGACGACGGCCGACATCGCGGCGCTGACCACCGCGCAGATCGGCGCCCTGACCTCCAAGCAGGTGGCGGCGTTGACCACGACGGATGTCGCGGCCCTGAGTTCCGCTCAGGCGGCGGCGTTGAGTACGAAGGGCGTTGCCGGGCTGGGCTCCGCGCAGGTCGGCGCGCTGACGACGGCCGCGATGGGGGCGCTGACCTCCACTCAGGTCGCGGCGTTGACGACGGGTGCGCTGGCGGGTCTGACGACCGCGGAAGTGGCGGCTCTGACGACCGGACAGGCCGTGGCGCTGACATCGGCGCAAATCGCGGCGTTGAGCACGGATCAGGTGGTGGCGCTGACGTCAACACAGATTGGCGTGTTGACCACCGGCCAGATCAAGGCACTGACGACGGCGCAAATCGGCTCGTTGACCACGGCGCAGGTCGGGGCGCTGACCACGGGCGACATGGCGGTGCTGGGGTCGGCTCAGGTGGCGGCGTTGACGACGGCGGACGTGGCGGCGCTGACAAGCACGCAGACCCCCGCGCTGAGCACGGTTGGCGTGAGCGGTCTGACCTCGCTGCAACTCGGAGCTTTGGGCACGGCGGCGATGGGGGCTCTGACCTCCAGCCAGATCGCGGCGCTGAAACCGGCGGCTCTGGCGGGATTGACGACGGCGGAGGTGGCGGCGCTGACAACGGGTCAGGTGGTGGCGCTGACCTCGGGTCAGATCGCGGCGTTGAGCACGGATCAGGTGGAGGCGCTGACAAGCACGCAGATCGGAGCGCTGACCACCGGTCAGATCAAGGCGTTGACGAC
>SHWL01000113.1 GCA_009693865.1 Acetobacteraceae bacterium
GCCAGGCCTGAAAGGCCGGCTCACGCACTTTGCGCAAAAGTGTGGCCGATCAGACTCGGTCAGGCCTGAAACGACAGAGGACCAAATCGCGGGAACTGGCTCGGGACGGCCGGTTCAGAGACCGATTTTCCATAATGAGAACTGCTGCACATAGGCAGCGAGCGTGTTGTTGGGGCCAAGGTTGTGGTAGTGCGGGTCCAGGGACGTAAAGGCTCCACCGGTCGCGATCGTCAGCTTGTGTTGAGGCGCGGGGGCGTTGCGCGTCTGGGCTACCGCCGGGATCTGTGCCAGGCTCGCGATCGTCGCGCCGGCCAGAAATAACGCGGTTCGCTTGCGCATTGATAATATCCCCCTGACGATCTTTCCGCGATCTTACCGCGCGGGTCCGGCGTATGCGAGACCCCCGCGGCGGACTTCATGTGCGAGACCTCGCGCCTTGATCCCGCCCATGCCTCCGTCCTAAGCCAGCGCGGAACCGGAGACCCAGCCATGGACCAGCACGCGCCCTTCACCGACCCGCACGCCGAAATCCGTGAAGAGGTCCGCAAGCTCTGCGCCCGCTTTCCCGGCGAGTATTGGCGCAAGCTGGACTCCGCGCGCGCCTACCCCACCGAGTTCGTTCGCGCTTTGACGGAAGGGGGCTACCTCGGCGCCCTGATCCCCGAGGAATACGGTGGCGCGGGCCTGCCCTTGTCGGCCGCCGCGGCGATCCTGGAAACCGTTCAGGCCGAGGGCTGCAACGGCGCCGCCTGCCACGCCCAGATGTACATCATGGGCACGATCCTGCGCCACGGCACCGACAAACAGAAAACCACCTATTTACCCAGGATCGCCACCGGGGAACTGCGGTTGCAGGCCTTCGGTGTTACTGAACCGACAAGCGGGTCCGACACGACCTCGCTGCGCACGTTCGCGAAACGGGAAGGCGATCATTA
The DNA here is from genome assembly GCA_009693865.1 of Acetobacteraceae bacterium. Classification (GTDB taxonomy): domain Bacteria; phylum Pseudomonadota; class Alphaproteobacteria; order Acetobacterales; family Acetobacteraceae; genus Rhodopila. Next base: position 936 of record SHWL01000113.1, read on the forward strand.
CGTGGTCAACGGTCAGAAGGTATGGACCAGCCGCGCCGAACACTCCGACCTGATGTTATTGCTCGCGCGCACGACCCCGCGCGATCAGACGGAAAAACGGACAGATGGGCTGTCCACCTTCATCGTTGACATGCGGCAGGCTCTGGGCAACGGCCTGACGGTCCGGCCGATCCGGACAATGATGAATCATAACTCGACCGAAGTATTCTTCGACAACATGATCGTGCCGGCGGAAAATCTGGTTGGCGTCGAGGGCCGCGGGTTTCGCTACATACTCGACGGCATGAATGCGGAACGGCTGCTGATCGCGGCGGAGTGCATCGGCGACGCGAAGTGGTTCCTGAAGAAAGCTTCCGATTACGCCCGCGAACGCAAAGTCTTCGGCCGGCCGATCGGGCAGAACCAGGGGATCCAGTTCCCGCTCGCCCGTGCCTACGCCCAGATGCGCGCCGCCGAACTGATGGTCCAGGCCGGTTGCGCGAAGTTCGAAGCCGGGCAAACTCCCGGCGAGGAAGCCAACATGGCCAAAATGCTCGCCGCTGAGGCTTCCTGGGCTGCTGGCGAAGCCTGCATCCAGACGCATGGCGGGTTCGGTTTCGCGGAAGAATACGACATCGAACGGAAGTTCCGGGAAACCCGGCTTTACCAGGTGGCGCCGATCAGCACCAACCTGATCCTGTCCTATATCGCCGAACACGTACTGGGCCTGCCGCGGAGTTACTGAGGCAGCACGGGCGGGAAATGAAACCCGCCCGCGAAACCCTTACCCTCCGGCCGGGCTCTGGCCGAACCATCGGCCGGGATCGTCGAAAACGTCGACACCATCCGGCGGCGCGTTCAATACGTCCACCGGAATCCCCGGGATTCCCAGGATTCCGTCATCGAAATCGACTGTGTTGAAATTCAACAGTATCCCCATCGGAAACGGGCCAAAATGGACGTAGGTCCGTAACCGCTGCTCGTGGATCTCGCCAATTTCCTCGACGGCCTCGACCTCGACGACCAAAGTATCCGCGATCACGAAGTCCATTCGGTATTCGAGTTCGAGGGGGTGGCCCCGGTAGCTGGGTTTAAGCAGACAATGCCGCTCGAACGGGATGCCCGCCTTGGTCAGCTCCATCGCCAGACAGGTTTTGTACGCATCGGCCTCCAGGCCTGGGCCGACCTCGCGATGCACTTCCTCCGCGCAGTCGAGCACGCGGCGGGTCAGGACGTTGTCTGGCATTGGGTTCATGGCTGCCTCCTCCGGTTCCAGGGAAGCTTGCCGGATAAGTGTTAACAACCGGTAAATATTCCGGTCAGTATTTCTGGCTTATTCGGCGAGGCCGCGCCGTGTTCCCGGGAAAGCGCTCCTCTCGATGCTGGCTCTGGCGACGGAATTTACGCGGTTGAAGGAATGATCGCGGGATCACGCGGGTGGCGAAGGGGGAACCGGGTCGACCGGCCATGTCCGATCGAAGGGATTAAACAAACCGGGTAATGGGAACACCGCGTCAATCTGACGGAAATGGCGGACATTGCCGGTCGCCACCACGCCGCCCGCGGCAATCGCAATGGCGGCGATCGACAAATCGGCGCCCGTCGCGGGATCCCTCGCCCGTGGATCGGTAACGACGAAGTGCCGGAGGGCAGGGGTCTCGTACATTCGCGCCAGCAGCCGCGCCGCGGCGACACCCATTTCCAGTACCGCGGGTTCGCCGACGGCCAGCATCCCGTCCAGCCATCTCTCCAGGTTGCGTGCGAGCGACGGATCGGGCGCTCGGGTCCGTTCTATACCGCGTTGGATTTCGGTGACTGAAACGACGGTCATGCGGAGCTCGCGCCACCCCGTTTCGGCGATCCATTCCGCCACGGCGGGATGCGGGCGCTTCTTACGGAGGTCGCTGATGATGTTCGTATCCAAAACGAACATCATCCGGCCGGGTCGTCCCCTCCGGAGATCATGAACAGGCTACCCTCGCGGCGAATGGCGCGCATTGCTTCGTCGAACGCATCGTCTCCGTCCTCGCCGAAGCTCTCGGTCAGAAGAAAACTTTTCAGCGTCGGGCGAGTCTTTTCGAAGTAGTCGCGGGACACGACGACGACCTCCTTTCCGTCACGGCGCCGGACGAATTGCGCTTCCCCATCCACTGCGGCATCGACGATCTCGGAAAAACGGTTCCGCGCCTCCGCGGCCTGCCACGTGTTCGGCACGGCCGGTCCTCCTGAACTGTGAGCCCCAGGGTGGGTTGCGCGACCTGAAATGTCAATTAAAGTGTCATCTGAATCAGCGGGCATGCTGGCCTCCCGTGACGGGCGCGAGAACGCGGTGGGTCGGGTGATTGAGGTGCCCATGGTTCATGGCGATTCAGTCCTCCGCGCAGTCGATCACGCGGCTGGTCCGGTCGTTGTCCGCATAGGGTTCATGGCTGAGCGCGCCTGTTTCGGCGGGAGTATGCCCGGCCAACGTTAACGATCGGTGAATATCCTGGGCATGGAACCAGAAAAACCGGGAATCCCACCGCTTCACAGCACCCACGCCGCCGGCGGCAAATTCGCCGGATCCTCCCAGAACGCATCCCGCTCGAACCGCGTGGACAAATCGGGCGGCAGGATGGTCGGACGCTTTTCCGCCCGCACTCGCGATCCGACCGCGTGCAACCCGGGCGTCCCGAGGCGCATGTCCAATGCGATTGCTTCGTGGACGGGCTCGATAAGGGCGGGGTCGTGCGGGAACAGCGCCGCGCCGACGATGTCATGGATCGCGGTCAGGGTGCCCAGCGGGTTCGCCGTCAGCGTCTCATAATGCACAAGTAACAACCGGTCCGCCTGGGCGCCATACACCGCTTCGCGTAGCGCGTTCCAAGCGAAACCGATCATCCCGTCGCCTTTGCCCAGGGCCTCGGCGCGGGAATGGACGGTGCCGCCGGGTTCGAAGTTGAAGAGGCCGGAGGGTTCGAACGCGTTGCACCGGATCAGGCGTTCGATGCTGTCGAGCGGCCCGAGGCCGGTCCCGGTTTGCGGGGCGGGCAGCTGAAACAGCCGGGGATCAACTCTTTCCTCGCTGGCACCGGACGGGGCTTCAATCTGACTGGGACCGCGGGTCCGGGGAAGGCGCCCTTCGGTCCGTGAGGCGGCGCCCGCCGCGGCCTTACGCCCCGGCGATCGCTTCTTCCACGTCCCGCAGCCGGTCCTTGCCGAACCACATCTCGGCCCCGACGAAGAAAATGGGCGAGCCGAACGCACCACGCGCCACGGAGTTTTCGGTATTGTCGATCAGACGCTGTTTCACCGCCGGGTCCTCGATCCGCGCGAGGGTCGCGGCGCCATCCAGCCCGGACTCGTTCAGCGCGGCGCGGATGATTTCGGGCTCGGACATTTTCTTCGGCGCGGCCCACATGTGGTGGAACACCGCGTCGACATAGGGTGCCAGCATGCCGTCCAGTTCGGCCGCCGCCGCGCCACGCATGATGCGCAGCGTGTTCACGGGAAAGAACGGATTGCGCGAGTAGTTCGTGATGCCGTGCCGGCGCAGGAAGCGCTCGGTTTCCAGGCGTTCGTATTCCAGCTTGCCGCGGATGCCCGCGAACGCCTCGCCGGGGGAGCGGTTGTTGGTCGCCTTGAACACACCTCCGAGCAGCACCGGAACATAACGAAATGTGGCGCCGGTGCGCCGTTGAATCGCCGGGATGACAAGGTGGGACAAGTAAGCGTTAGGGCTGCCGAAATCGAAATGGAACTCCACGGTCGTGGTCATGTTGGGCCTCAGAAGGTTTCGCTGAAGGGGCGGGCGTCCAACTCATGCGTCCAGGCGTCGCGTGGCTGTTGGTGCAGTTGCCAGTAAATTTCGCCGATTGAAGCCGGGTCCATCAATGTCCTGTCCCCGATCGCGCCGCGCGCGGCCATCCGTTCCCGCACCCAGGCGGTATCGACCCCAGAGTCGATGACCAGGTGAGCGACATGCAATCCCTGAGGCCCCAACTCCCGCGCCATGCTCTGCGCGATCGCCCGCAGGCCGAACTTGGCGCTGGCGAAAGCCGCGTAACCTTTGCCGCCTCGAAGACTGGCGGTGGCGCCAGTGAAGAATATGGAACCCCGGCCACGAGGCAGCATCGCTCGCGCCGCCTCCCGCCCGGTCAGAAACCCGGCGTAACAGGCCATTTCCCAGACTTTTCGAAACACCCGCTCGGTGGTGTCCAGGATTGGAAAATTGACGTTGCCGCCGATATTGAAGACCACCGCCTCCAGTGGCGCCGCGGCGTCAGCTTCCGCGATAAAGCGCGTGACGGCGTCTTCCTGGCGGGCGTCGAGCGTTTTACCGATGCAGCGCCCGCCGGCGGCCTCGATTTCCTGGACCAAGGGCGCGAGCTTATCGCCATTGCGGCGGCCGGCATGAACGAGCAAGCCCTCGCGCGCGAAACGGCGGGCGATCGCCGCGCCGATGTAATCTCCCGCGCCGACGATCGCGACCGAGGCGTGACGCTGTTCCACCATCGCTTGATCCTCCAGGGCCTCGACTATCGCGAAGATAGTCACTTGACGCGCGGTCCGCACGCAATGACTATCGTGACGATAGTCAACTTACGAGGCCCTCCCATGCGGCGCAAGAGCTTCCGCGACATGCAATGCCCGATCGCCCGAGGTCTGGACCGCGTTGGCGAGTGGTGGTCGATCCTGATCTTGCGCGACGCCTTTCGAGGTTCGCGGCGATTCGACGAGTTCCAGGACAGCCTGGGTATCGCGCCGACGATCCTGACCAAGCGGCTGAACGCTCTGGTCGAGGCGGGCTTGCTGTCACGTCAGCGCTACAGCGACCACCCGCCGCGCGACGAATACGTGCTGACCGAACGTGGGCATGATTTCCGGCCCGTGCTGCTGGCGATGCTGGCCTTCGGCAACCGCCATTTTCCGCCGGACCGCCAGAGCGTCCGCATCGTCAATACCGCCACCGGCGAAGCGGTCGATCCGGTCCTGGTCGACCCAAAGACCGGGATGCCGGTCGCTGGTCCAGGCTACGCCGTCGAAACGACCCCATTGAAATCACGTGCATGAGCGCCGCCACCTCGACCGCGGGAATGAGCCCGCGCACGGTCCGTCTGCTACAAGGGCGCATCGTCCCGACCCTTTTGATCATGGCCTGGCCCAACGTGCTGCTGAAGCTGGCGCAGGCCTCCACCGGGTTGATCGAGACCTGGTATGTCTCACGCCTTGGACTGGACGCGCTGGCGGGCATGGCGCTGGTGTTTCCGGGCTTCATGATGATGCAGATGCTGCCGGCCGGAGCCATGGGCGGCGGCGGGGCCGGACGCCGTCGCGGGTTATGGCACCGGCGCGCGGCTGGAGTTCCTGCTGGTGCCGCTGGTCTTTGGCCTCGGCGCGCCACTGGTGGCACTGGTGGGCACCAACATCGGCGCGGGTCAGCGGGAGAGGGCGCTGCGTGTCGCCCTGACCGGCGGAGCCCTGTCTTTCATCCTGTGCGAGGCGATCGGCCTTGCCGCCGCCCTGTGGCCGGTATCCTGGTCAGGCTTGTTCGGCCAGGACCCGGGGATGATGGCGGCGGGTGTCGCCTATCTACATTACGCCGGGCCGTTCTACGGGTTCTTCGGCCTGGGGTTGTCGCTTTACTTCGCCTCCCAGGGCGCGGGCCGCCTGGGGTGGCCGCTACTGGCGGGCTTCCCGCGGATGGTGCTCGCGGTTGGCGGCGGTTGAGCAGCCTGGTTCACGACCCACGATCTCCGAAGTGTCTTCGCTGTCCTGGGTCTGGCCCTGTTCGTTTATGGCGCGGTTCTGGCCACCGCGATCGGGGGCGGTGTTTGGTTCCGCCGGCCCATATGACGTTACTTCTTCAACAGGTCACGGATCTCGGTCAGCAGCACTTCGGCTGGGGGCGGCGGAGAGGGTGCCTCGCCGGGCTTCGGACGCTGGAGTCGCGATATCGTCTTGACCACCCAGAAGATCACGAACGCCATGATCAGGAACTGGATTATCGCGTTGATGAACAGGCCGACATTGACGGTCGCCGCGCCAGCCGCTTTCGCGAGTTCCAGCGTTTCGTAACGCTTGCCGTTCAGCGAGATGAACACGTTGCTGAAATCGGCGCCCCCAAGGAACAGGCCGATGATCGGATTGATGATGTCCTTTACCAGGCTGGTCACGATCCCGCCGAACGCCGCGCCGATGATCACTCCGATCGCGAGATCGAGGACGTTCCCGCGCAGAATGAAAGATTTGAACTCGTCGACCCAGGACGGGACGGGCGGCATGGCCATGATGGTTCCCCCTTATTTGGTTTCTCGCCGCCTCATTCGAACCGTCGGAATGATTGACCCACGGAGCCTCCCCTTCCTCGTCAAGTCCCCCGACCGAGTGGAGGGATCGCCGTGACGTGGGACGCGAGGGTCCAGCGTTGAGGCGGTCGGTGTGGTAGGTGCTCATCGTGGGCGGTTCAACCTGCCACCCGCGCCGGATTTCAGGTCATCGGCCTGAAGTTTAACGTATGACCGCTTCAGAATTGGTAGCCGAAACTGGCGCCGATCCCCGGCGGATTGAAACCGGTCTTTGATTCAACCTGACCTCACACAATGCTCATGTTCGCGGTCACGTTCAGCAAGACCCGTACTCAACTGGCGAACTCCGCGCGGATCGCGTCAGAATGTTCGCCGATCGCGGGTACTGGGCCGAGCTCGCGGGACGATTCGCGCAGCACGGGTGGCGCGGCGATGGCGACCGGCCCACCCGGGGTTTGAACGGTCTGCCGGCGCAGCGCCGGGTGCCGGGCGAACGCCGCGACGTCGTTGACGAAGCCATAAGCGGTGTTGGAGACGCGGAGTTTCGCGGCCGCCTGATCACGGGTGAGTTTTTTGAAAACGCCACCGATATGGGCGTCGACGACAGCGCGATTGGCGACGCGGATCATGTTTGTTTCGTATCCCGGTGTCTTCGGGAGATCGGGTTCGTCCAGAAAGCGGGCGCAGAAATCCGCCCACTCGCGTTCGTTTTGGATGGAGATCAACACCAGCGCGCCGTCGTTCGTTCCGAATGCGCCATAAGGGCAGATCGACGGGTGCGCGAGGCCGAGACGTGCGGGCGCCTGGCCAGTGCCCTCAAAATACAATAACGGAACGTTCATCCAGTCGGCCATGCCGTCGAACAACGAGACCTTCAACGCGTCGCCTTCGCCGGTGATGCCGCGGGCGATCAACGCCTCCAACACGCCCGCGTGTGCCGCCATCCCACACGCGATGTCGCAAGCTGAAACTCCCACACGCCCAGGGCCGGCCGGGTGGCCGGTGATCATGGCGAGACCGGTTTCCGCCTGCACCAGCAGGTCGTACGCTTTCATCGTGGCATAGTCACCGGTTTCGCCATAACCCGAGATGTCGACGGTGATCAAACGCGGGTATTTCTCGCGCAGTTCTTTGGATCCGAACCCGGATCGCGCCGCCGCGCCGGGGGCGAGGTTCTGGATGAACACATCCGCTTTGGCGAGAATCCCGCGCAGCAGTGCCGCGTCACCGGGATCTTTGATGTCTGCGACAAGGCTTTGCTTGCCGCGGTTGAGCCAGACGAAATAGCTCGACAAACCCTTGGCGGCTTTGTCGTAGCCTCGGGCGAAATCGCCTTCGGGCCGCTCGATCTTGATGACCCGCGCGCCCGCGTCGGCGAGGCGGGACGAACAATACGGCGCGGCGACGGCCTGTTCGAGCGAGACGACGAGCAGGCCTTTGAGGGGGAGGCTGAGCATGCGCTCGTGGTGGCACGGGCGCGGCGCCGCATCAAGGGGAAAGCGGTTACAGGCGGTCGACCAGGCGTTTGATCTCCAGCCGCGGGCCGCCGAAATTAAGCAACAGGCAGAGTTGGAGACCGGTGGCTTTCAGGTAATTCAGACATTGCGCGGTGCGGTTGGCGTCCAGGGCTCTGACGGCTTTCAATTCCACGAGGATCGCGTTTTCCACCAACAGGTCCACGGTGTATATCCCGACCGTGATACCGTCGTAGTGGACGTTCGCGTTGTGCTGCTGACTGACCGTTATCCCGGCTTTTCGCAATTCGCGCGCCAGCGCGATTTCGTCGTCCGTCAGTTCTCCTGCCGGAATGACCTCGCGTTCGTCCGGTCTCCTGGTCCGAACCCGTCGAACTCGTATTTCAGTTCCTGCCGGCTTTCCCAATCCAGAAAGCCATGCAGGGTCATCGGATGTTGCCCGCCGGCACTCATGCTTTATCCTACCGCGTTCCAGGCGCCCGGGAAACGCGTCGCCTCACCCCTTCGCCGCCCGAACAATCGCCTCGATCCGTGCCGTCGTGCCGTTGATATCCGACAGCTTCTCCCCTTTCGCGACCCGCGCCAACGTGGCCTTTTCCGCCCGCTGCATCCCCACCGCGATCGCCGCCGCCTGAGCGATCTCCGACGGCTTCATCACCAGCACGCCGTTCTCGTCGGCCAGGATCGCGTCCCCGGGCTCAACCGAGACTCCCCCGCAACTCACCGTCGTGCAAAACTCACCGAATTCGAACTGTGCCTTGCCGGTCACCGTCGATAGCCCCGTCGCCCAAACGGGCATGTCGTACTCCCGAAGTTCCTGCACATCCGTCGCGGGCCCATCAATCACAATTCCGACGCACCCCGCCGTCTTGGCGGAGAACGCCACGCCTCCGCCGCATACCGCGTGCCGTCTGTCCCCGGACCGGTCGATCACCAGAAAATCTCCCGGCCGCAATTTACCAAGCGCGTAATGAATTATGGAAGTATCCGCGGCATAGCTCCGCACGGTCACCGCCGTTCCCGCCACCCTTCGATACCCGGGCAGCAGAAGCCTGATCTCCGGCGTCATGAAGCCGTGGTGACGGATATGGCCGATCGTCGCGGGCTCGGCTTCCAGCAACGCCGCGATCAGCGCGGGATCGATCTGGGGCGGCAGGTCATTCAGGACATACATCGGACGCTCTCCGGGTTGGTTCCGCCCTACTTGTCCCTGGCGGCGCCGTCGTGTCCACTCCCCAAATGACCCGCCCCACCCCCATCCTCGCCCACCGCATCGCCTGGGCAGTCCTCGCCTTCGCCCTGCTGGCCCTGGGGCTCTGGACGCTGCATGAGTTCATGGCGGCGCTGATCTGGGCCGCGATTCTGGCCATTGCCCTCTGGCCCGCCTACCAGCGCGCCCACCGCGCCTGGCCGTGGTCATCCTCCCCCGGGCACCACAACATCCTTCTGCCCGGCCTCTTCACCCTGGGCATTGCCCTGGTGTTCGTGCTGCCAATCGTCCTGGCGGGCGTTCAGGCTGGCCGAGAGGCGCGCTCCGTGATCGCCTGGTTCGAGACCGCCCGCCATGATGGCCTGCCCGTTCCTGACGCCATCGCCCAGCTTCCGGTTGTCGGCGGGCAGGCCGCGCAATGGTGGCGCGAAAACCTCTCCGATCCGGACGCGGCCGCGGATTTGCTGACGCGGGTCAAAAATCCCGAATACCTGACCGCGGGCCGCCATGTCGGGGCCGCGATCCTCCACCGCGTCGTGATTTTCGGCTTTTGCCTGCTGACGGTCTTCTTCCTGTTCAAGGATGGCGATGCGCTGGCGGAGCAATTACGCCGCGCCAGCGAACGCGCGTTCGGTCCGGTCGGGGAACGGGTCGGGCGGCAGATCATCGCCTCGATTCACGGCACAGTGGATGGGCTCGTGCTGGTAGGTCTGGCGGTGGGCGCGCTGATGTATGTGGTATACCTGCTGGTTGGGGTACCGCATCCGACGTTGTTTGGCGCGGTGACGGCGATTGGCGCGATGATCCCGTTCGGCGCGCCGCTGGCGTTTGGACTGGCGGCGCTGCTGGCGCTGTCGCAGGGGTCGGTGATCGGCGCGATCGTGATCGTGGTCGCGGGCATCGTCATCACATTTGTCGCGGACCATTTCTTCCGCCCGATGCTGATCGGGAACGCGACCAAACTGCCGTTCGTTTGGGTCCTGTTCGGCATCCTTGGCGGCGTCACTACCTGGGGACTCCTGGGGTTGTTCCTGGGGCCCGCGATCATGGCGGCCTTGATCCTGCTGTGGCGGGAGTGGACGGAGACCAAAGAATGATCGCTCGGGATGGACCGCGATGACGGCCGAACGGAACCGAACCAAAGACAGGGACGCGAAATGACCGAGACCAGAGCCATCGTCGTCGACCATTCCAGCAACGAACGCCTCACGATCGCGACGGTACCGCTGGCGCCCGCCGCTCGTGATGAGGTCACGGTCCGCGTTCGCGCGATCTCGTTGAACCGCGGCGAGGTCAACCGCGCGGTGCGCTCCGCCGAGGCGGGGTGGCGGCCCGGATGGGATTTCGCCGGCACGATCGAGGGCTCCGCGCCCGATGGCGGCGGCCCCGCCAAGGGCACGCGTGTTGTTGGTATTCTACCGTCAGGCGCATGGGCCGAAACGATCCGGGTACCAAAGGATTCCGTGGCATCTCTGCCGGACAGCGTAACGAACGCCCAGGCGGCGGCGTTGCCGGTTGCCGGACTGACCGCATTGCATGCGTTGAGACAGGGCGGGATGTTACTTGGTAGAAAGGTGTTGATCGACGGCGCCTCGGGCGGGGTGGGTCATCTGGCCTGCCAACTCGCCGCCGCGTCGGGCGCGCTCGTGTATGGCCACGTGCGGAACCCGGCGTACCAGGCGATGGTGGCGGAATGGTGCGGTGACAGGACGATCGTCGCGCCGGATCTGTCCGCCGCGGCGGCGCACGGGCCGTTTCACCTGATCCTGGATTCCGTTGGAGGTTCCGCTTTGGGGGCCGCGCTTGGCATGCTGCGCCCGGACGGCACCTGCGTGACGTTCGGTGTGTCGGAGGCAGCGAAAGCGACATTCGACAGCGGCGCGTTCTTCCGCTCCGGGGGCTCGCGGCTGTATGGCCTGGTGCTGTTTACCGAATTGCGGAAAGTCGAGCCGGCGTCGGAAGGCCTCGCGATCCTGGCAGGAATGATCGCGGGCGGAACCTTGCGGCCAAGGATCGAGATCGAGGCGCCCTGGACCGAGATCGGAGCCGTCGCGCGTCAGTTGCTGGACCGGAGCTTCATGGGGAAGGCGGTATTGCACCTGACCTGAGCGGTTGGCGCCAGGTCCGAGCCGTCAGGCGACGATGGCATGACCGCCACTGAAGCTCAGATGGTTCGCCATCAGATCGGCGGCGGTGGCATCCGCCGTCATGCCGGTCAGCACGAGCCCGTGCGAAATATCTGCTTTGTTGGCAAGCGCGATCGCATGCGAACCCTCGACGATCGTGTCGAACACGAGGAACGCTGAGGGATCGGCGCCTTGCAGGTCGATCCGCAATTCGTTCACGCCATATTCGAACAGCGCGATGATCTCGATTCCGGTCTCGGGGTTGAGATTGGTGTCAAAGATTGGGGCCTCATCGTTCATGAACGCGAGCATGGGTGAGCCCAGAAATGACAAAGCTCGCGCGTTCAACCCGCCCGGCGCGCTGACTGTGGTTTGAACGGCCGTGCTCGCTGGCGGCGTGCCCGAGGTGGCGAAACCAAGCGCGTTCAATTCGAAAATATCCGCCGGCGTCATCGCATTGACGACCCCCGCTTTGGAAAACGCATTGTTGGCGTCGTTGCCGGCGGCGGAACTCCAATCGGCGAGGTCGGAACTGGAGGCGAAGGGATTGAGATTGGTCGCGCCGCCGTCGATCGAGAAATAGGCGTTGCCGCCCGCGTTGGGACTGTGCACGCCGGGCGCGGAATACCGGAACACGTCAAGCGCGCTGATCCATTTTCCATAAGTGCCGCCAAGAGCGATCCGGCCAAGCGCGTGGGTCAGTTCGTGCTCCGCCACACCGATCAGATCGTACTTGCCCGCGGCGGCGCGATTGTTCGGATCGTAAGTGAACAAGGTGCCGTTGGGGTCCGCCGCGAACCCCATCGAGCCATCGAGCGCCGAACCCGCCCCCGCCATCAACCCGAGGGCTTTGGCTTGCGCGGAGGCGAGGTAGATCGTCCCGCCGTTGGACGGATCCGCGACCGGGAGATTGTTGACGACGGTTTGCGAAATGGAAGAACTGACATGGGTCGCGAGATCGTTCTTGAACTGCGCATAGGTCCGTCCAATCCCCCGATCCGGTCCGGCCGCGCCGAGTACGCCATTGCCGAGGGGCGAGCCGGCGACCTCCCCATATCCGACGGCGATATTGACGGTGATCGGATTGACAATCAGCGACTGAATGTATTGCGCGGCGTAGGTGATCGCGGCGCGGAACGCCGCCGGTGCCGCCAGCGCCCGCGCGTCCCAGATCAGATTGATCTTGGCGCCGCCGGTGGCCGCCGCCTGATAGATCGTGAAGGCGCCATGGATCAGGGCGATCGCATCGGCGTCGGCGGCATATTGCGCACCGGAAATGGTCAGGCTGCCGCCCGTGTCCGTCACCTGGATCGACGTCAGCTTACCGGTTTTCACGGCCGCTTCCAATTGATCCAGTTTCGCGCCGATGCCGCCGATGGTATCGCTGACGTCGAATCGGATGACATGGGCATTGGCGGCGACCAACGTGGCGCCCGCCGCCGGCGTGCCCGTGACAGTCACCGTGTAGGCGCCCACCACCTTGTCCAGTGCCGGCGTGCCCGCGACAAAACGATCGTAGCCAAGGGTGAGTGCCGCCGGCCCAGAGATCCCAATGGAGGACAATTTCCCGCCGGCGCTCAACGCGTCGAGATTGGCGGCGATGTTCGCGGCCGTATCGGAGACGCTGAACGACGATACCCGCGGGTTATTCTGAAGCGACCGGGCGTTCGCGGCTGAAACCCCGATGACGGCCAACTGGGCCTGAATGGCCAGCTTACCCAGAGCCGCGCCGTGGGCGACGAGCTGATTGTATCCGATCGTCAACGTCGATCCGCCGGTCAAAGCGATTGACGTCACCAGGGAATCGCTGCTCAGAATGCCCAGGGCGGCGGCAATATTGGCGGCGGTGTCGGTTATCTGGATCGACGTCACGTGGGAATTGCCATGAATGGAGGTAAGCTCGGCCACCAACGCGCCGGCGATCGTCACCTGATAGCCCGCGACGATTTTACCCAATGCGGCGGTGTCGCTGGTCAATTGGCGCGCGCTGAGCGCCAGCACAGGGCTTCCCGTCAGATGGATCCTGGAGAGTTTGCCGTCACCGTTCAGCGCGTCGAGATTCGACGCCACCGCCGCCGAACTGTCAGCGACACTGAAGCTCGCCACATGGATGTTTCCCTGGGCTCCCGCCGCCGCCACCGCCGTCACGCCTTCGACATCGGTCTGCCAGGCAGTGCCGATCTTGCTCAATGCGAGGGCATCGTTGCTGTACTGGGCGAAGCTGATCGACAATGCCTTGGAATCGGTCAGTATGATCGCGACCAATCTTGTGTATCCGTTCAGCGCGTTCAGCCAGGCCGCGATGTTGACGGAACTGTCAGTGACGCTGAACGACCGTACATGCGTGTTGTTCTGGATCGTTGCCGCGGCCGCCGCGTTGACGCCACTGACATTCAAACCGTAGTTCGATGGTAATCGGGCGAATACCGCGCCGTATGCCGCTATCTGCGCCAAGGTGACGGTCAATGGTGCCGCATCGGTCAGCGCGATCGTTGTCAGTTTGGTGGAGGCGCTCAACGAGACAAGCACGGCCGCCACGTTGCCGGCGGTGTCGGTGACACCGAATGAAACAACCCTGGCGTTCCCCTGCATCGCCGCCACGGCCTGAGCGGTCACCCCGGACACCGCGAAGACCGCGTTGGACGGCAACTTGCTCAGCAGGGCGGTGCCCGCGGCGAATTGCGCAATCATGGGTCTTCCCCAGCGCGGTGGTGGCGGCGAACGTCACGGTGAACGGCCGCGTGACGACCTGCAACGGTTTCACCGGCAATTTCTTTTCGGTGTCGGTCAGCAGCGATTATTTTAAATTCCTGCCGCCGCCGCTGGGGAA
>SHWL01000011.1 GCA_009693865.1 Acetobacteraceae bacterium
CCTCTACACATTGATGCAGGTGTTTTCGGTGACAGTATTTGAAAAGGCCTCGATAGAATCTGTGATTTCTCAAACAGCTGACAGTTCCGAACATGTCATGGACGATAACCAATTGAATTTATTCAGCTATTGACCGGACAATAGTGATACTACATGATTTTGGAAGCATTCCTCGCGGCCTGCGTTGGCATGGTCGTCCTGCCACTGGCGGTGCGGCTTATCCAGCCGGTATGGCGATATTTCACGCATCCGGAGGCAATTCGCTGGTTCATTGGCCGTCCGGGCGAACAAGTTGAATTTGAACTGACCAGAGACGACAAACGAACCGTCAGGAATATCGCCGAGGCGCTTGAGATCCGATCACGATCCTTGTCGCACGATGGCCCCGCGCACTAACCGTGCGCCGGGACCGAGCCCCAAAAAGGGAGATTTCATCGCAGGCGCTGGCGGGGGAGGCCTTCTGGTCTACTGCGCGCAGCACTTCATAGCGGTTCCTTCCATAAGCCAGGCCGCCGTGTACGCTTGCCCGGCGTTGTCGATATTTTTTATGGGCGCGTATCAAAAACTCAGCGCGTTCCTGCTATTCGGCTGGGAATTCCTCCCGGAAGAATTGGTGCGGAAACGCTTACTCAAAAGGTCGCTGGAAAATGTCTCGGATTGCAGACGGCAATTGGCGATCATTGAAGCTGACCCTCTGGCGACCGCGGACCATAAGGCGACATTGCGCGCGGACCTGCAAACACTTGAAAGCGCGCATTTCCAGTTACGCCTGAACGGTAACGTCAAAGCTGTCTGAATCGCGCCGCCGGCGGGCGGCCCGGATTACGGTCGTCCGCCTCCAGTTCGAATCGCCCGCCTGATGCGCTAACCTCCCGGCATGCAGCCCCGTGGCCCCATCGAGACGGACATCGTGCTCCTTGGGGCGGGCCACGCTCACGTGGAGGTGTTGCGCCGCTTCGCCTTGCGGCCCGAACCGGGCGTGCGGCTGACGTTGGTCGGACGGGAACCGGAGACGCCCTATTCCGGCATGCTTCCTGGCGTGATCCGCGGCGACTACGAACCGCGTGTGGCGCGCATCGATCTCGCCCCCCTCGCCGCCGCCGCGGGTGCCCGCCTGATCCTTGGCGAGGCCGTGTCGATCCAGCGGCTGGAGCGCACCGTGACGGTGCCTGGCCGGCCGGACATCCCGTTCGATCTGCTGTCGATCAACGTGGGCGGCGAGCCGTCCGCGCCGCCCGACGGCGGGACCGCGGTCAAGCCGATCGGCCGGTTCCTGGCGCAGTTGGCTCGGATCGAGGCGGCATTGGATGACCACGCACGGATCGCCGTGGTCGGGGGCGGCCCAGCGGGGGTGGAACTGGCACTGGCACTGGCGCATCGCTACCGGTCGAGGTACCGGCTCACCCTCGTCTCCGGCAGCGCCGAACCGTTGATCGAGGCGCCCGAGGCCGCGCGCCGGGTCGCGGTCGCGGCGCTGGTCGACATGGGGGTCGAAATTGTGCGCGGGGCGATGGCGGGCACGTTCCAGGACGGGCGGCTGGCGCTGTCGGATGGCAGTTTCCTCGAAGCCGCCGTTTGTCTGCGCGCGACCGGAGTGGAGGCGCCGGGGTTCCTGGCTCAGGCGGGGCTGGCCTGCGACGCCAAGGGCTGCGCGCAGGTCGACGCGACTTTGCGCAGCCTGAGCGATCCGGCGATCTTCGCGGCGGGCGATTGCGCTTCCATTCAGGGTTCGTTGCGGCCCAAAGCGGGTGTCTGGGCTGTGCGGGCGGGCCGGCATCTGGCCGGCAATCTGCGTCTGGCGGCGCGGCACCGGCCCTTGAAGCGGTGGCGTCCGCAGCGCGAGGCCCTTCTCATCCTGGGTCTGGGCGCGGGCCGGGCGGTAGCCTGGCGGAACGGGTTGTCGCTGTCCGGCACTGCCATCTGGCGCTGGAAGGACTGGATCGACCGGCGTTGGATGCGGATGTACACCGAAATGCGGATGCCGGCCGATCCCGCCGATCCGATGCGCTGCGGCGGCTGCGGGGCGAAAGTCGGCGCCGAAGTGCTGGCGGGCGCTCTGGCGGACCTGCCGCGGATTGAGAACAAAGACCTGGTCGTGGGACTGGACGCGCCGGACGACGCGGCGGTTCTGCGCGTGCCGCCAGGCCGGTTGCTGGTGCAGTCGGTGGATCATTTCCGCGCGTTTCTCGACGATCCCTTCCTGTTCGGGCAGGTGGCGGCCGCGCACGCGCTGTCCGACTTGCACGCGATGGGCGCGCGGCCCTGGACGGCTCTGGCGGTCGCGTCGGTGCCGTACGGACCTGGGCCAAAAATGCGGGCGGATCTATCGGCGATGCTGCGCGGCGCGACCGAGGTGCTGCGAGCGGAAGGTTGCGCGCTCGTAGGCGGCCATAGCGGCGAAGCGGAGGAAGCCGCTTTGGGTTTCGCCGTCTCCGGCCTGGCCGACCCCGAGACCCTGACCCGGAAATCCGGGTTGCGGCCAGGGGATCGGCTGATCCTGACGAAGCCGCTCGGGACGGGGATCGTTCTGGCGGGTCATATGCGCGGGTTGACGCGGGCGCGGTGGCTGATGGCGGCGATTGACTCGATGCGGCGAAGTAACGGGACGGCGGCCCGGGTGTTGCGCGACCACGGCGTCACCGCCTGCACCGATGTCACCGGGTTTGGTCTGGCAGGCCATTTGGGGGAGATGTGCCGGGCCTCCGCGTTGGCCGCGACGATCTGGCGGGATGCGGTGCCCGTTCTGCCGGGGGCGCTGGAGCTCGCGGCGCAAGGCGTCGAAAGCACTCTGACGCCGGACAATTGGCGGGCGGCGCCGAATTTAAGCACCGAGCCACGGGAACGGGTTCTGCTGGATCCGCAGACGTCAGGCGGGCTTCTCGGCGGCGTGCCGGCGGCTCGGGCGGAGGCGTGCCTGCGGGCACTGATCGAGGCTGGGATGAAGGCGGCGATCATTGGGGTCGTGGAGGAAACGCGGGCGGATGCGCCGATGATCCGGATCGCGCCGGGACCGGACGCGGGGTAACGGTCTGACGTCGCCGCCTCGTGCGAGGGAGAGGGGAAAGGTACCAGGCGAACTCAACAGTTGCGCAACGCGATCCCGTTTGGCGAATTCATGCCGGTGGCGATCGTTCGAACCTCGCGCTTGCCATCCTTCCCGACGAGAGCATACACCTTCCCCAACAGGCGGGAACTGACGAAGACGGTGCCTTTGTCGGAAATCCGCAACGACCGTGCGTTGCCGACTCCGGCGGCATGGACTTCGATATTGAAGTTGGCCGGCAGTTTCAGTTTGGCGCGGGGCAGTTTGTCGGCGGCGGCGCGACCGGCGCGATCTTGGAAGCCGCCTCGTTATCGGGCCGGCCTTGCGCCCAGGATGGCGGCGTGGCTGGCGCCTGCGCGGCAGTTGGCAACGGGCAATGGGCACGCGATCAGCGCCCCCAAAAGTCCCGCGAATGCCAATTCGCGCGATCGTGTAACAATGGTGGTCATGGCATCCTCCCATTATTGGTTTTACTTTGCCTTCGCCTGCCGGGGCGGGCGGCCAAGCCGGGGTGGCCAACCGTCCGTTCCCGGATCTTCTGAGGCAATGCGATGCGAACGGCCGCGCTGGTAAAGATGCCTTCCATGGCAACAACTTCCGCCACCGAGGCGTCACCCCAACGTCTCCCGCGGAACGAATTCGCGCCACCGCCCGGGGAGGACGGATTGAGCGCCATATCCCGCCAACCGGTCCGCGGTCCGCCCGACCAGGCCGGCGAACGATATATCGCGCGCGGCCAGGAACGCGTCGAGTTCAGCGATCATACGAGCGATCGCGCCGAATCCTTCATGCATGACGATCGACAGCACCTCGACCGCCGAGGCACCGGACAGCGCCATCCGCGCGACGTCCAGACCGCTTCGCACACCGTTAGTACCCATCAACGGAAAATCCGCGCCAACGGCACGGCGGCTCAACGCCAGAAACCGGCACACGATCGGCAAAGCCCAGTTCCCGCCGTAAGCGGCGGACGTGCCCAGAACCGGTGCGAAAGTTTCCAGATCTGGCATCATCGCCATGAACCGCCCCATCATGCAGACCGCGTCCGCGCCGCCCTCGCGCGCGGCCAATGCCAGCGCGGGCAGGTTCGACGACAACCCGGTCAGCTTGACCCACAACGCCATGTCCCCGGCCGCCGCCTTGACCCGCGCCACCAACTCCCGCGGGCGCGCCGGATCGGTTTCCTGAGAGATCGCGCCGGGCGAGGCCTCCGACGCATGCGGCGCGCCGACATTCAGTTCGAACACCCGCAAACCCGCCGCGCGCGCCATGCCGGCGATTTCGACCGCGCCCTCCACGCCCGCGAACACGATGCTGGCCGCCACGAACCGGCCCGCCGCCGCCGCCTCCCGGTCGATCGCGGCGATGGCGCCGAACCAGTCCGCCGTGTCCCGGCCGATCAAACCGGAGCGGTTGAATAACGACCGCGCGCCTTCCAGATCCAGCGTGATGTAGTCCGCGAGATCGAGTTGCCGCGCCGCCTCGGGCCGTTCGTTCACCGACCTGGCGATGACGCCGGCCGCGCCCGCCGCCAGCGCGGCACGGATACCCGCCTCGGTCATCACCGGCTCCCCCGAGCCACAGATGACCGGATTTGGCAGGGTCAGGCGCCCGACCTGTGTGACAAGCCGGTTGTTTCCGGACATGGTTATCCTTTGGGTGCATCCTCTCCGCGGCGCAAAGCCGCCATGGTAGAAGCCCGAGATGTTGGAGGGAACCGCGATGGGAAAACTGGATGGAAAAGTCGCGATCGTGACCGGCGCGGGCCGCGGCCTCGGGCGCGCCTACGCCCGCCGCCTCGCCGTCCTGGGCGCGAAAATCGCGGTCACCGACATCAACCTGAAATCTTACGAGGAATTCGACGCCGAGGCGAAGTCGATGACCGGCGACAGCACGGTCGCGGAAATCATCGCGGGCGGCGGCGAGGCCATCGGCATCGAAATGGACGTGACCGATGAACACGCGGTCAACGCGATGGCCGAACAGGTCATGAAGACCTGGGGCCGGATCGACATCCTGGTCGCCAACGCGGGCGGTGGCCGCGGCCGGCCGGTCGATACCAAGGCGAGCACGCTCGATTCCGCGCTGCTGCATCTGGTTACGAGCATGAACCTTTATGGCACGGTTTATAGTGTCAACGCCGTCGCGCCGTTCATGAAACAGCAACGATCTGGCAAGATCGTCACGGTCAGTTCCGTCGCGGGGCTTGGCCCTTCGACGGACGGCGGTTACGCGCATTACGGGGCGGCGAAAGCGGCCATCGCGCATTACACGAGATATCTGGCGCAGGATCTGGGGCCGCACGGGATCAACGCCAATTGCATTGCCCCGGGTATCATCACGACCGGCCGCATCATGGCTACCGTCATGCCGAACCAGGCCGACGCCAACCGCGACCGGACCGAAACGGTGGCGCTGCGCCGCCTTGGCTCGGTCGAGGATTGTGCGAAAGTCGTGGAATTCCTTTGCACCGATCTGTCCGACTACGTGACAGGCCAGGTCATCGCGATCGACGGCGGAATGATCCGGTCGGTGTGACAGGCAGCGGGATTTTCGATCTGATTGCACGGGACAACCTCCTCCCTCGTCATGGCCCGGCTTGTCCGGGCCACCTGTTCCAGCACAGTTCCGCGACCGGTGACCCGGACAAGCCGGGCCATGACGATTTGGACAATACCGGCCGACACAACCAAATTGGAAAACGCTCCAGCGCCAGGGCCGCGCCCCGGGGCGGCACGGCCCGCCGAGCGCAAGGTTCTCGCCATCGCATCAATCCGGGGGCAGAAGCGGTGATGCCGAAATTCAAACAGACGTGAGATCGTTGGCGCCACGCACCTGACGCCAGGCGGCGCGGATCGCATCGGTCGTTCGCCGCGCGTCATGTTCGGTAGTCGGTGCGGAGATCACCGACAACCGCATCACCCAATGACCGCGCCAGCGGGCACCGCCCGCGAACAGGATGCCATCAGCCTGAATCCGCGCGATCGTTTCGGCGGTCAGACGATCAGCGTCGCCGTCCTCGCCAAATCGTACGATGATTTGGTTCAGCACGACATCGTTCAGTACGTGAACGCCGGGTTCCGCCGCCAAAACGCGTGCCATGTCCGATGCCAGCGCGACATGGTGTCCGACCATCGCCGCGATTCCCTCACGACCAAGATGCCGGATCATCGCGTACGTCGAAAACCCGCGAGCCCGGCGCGACAATTCCGGCACGAAATGGGTGGGATCGCGTTCACCCTCGCTGACCGGCGGCAGGTAGCTCGCGGCGATGGTCATGGCATCGCGATGCGCCTCCGCGTCGCGCACGATCGCATACCCGCAGTCATAGGGAGTCTGGAGCCATTTATGGCCATCGGTCGCCCATGAGTCCGCGAGGTCCAGGCCAGCGGCGAGCGGCTTCGTCGCGGCATTCGCGCGCGCCCAAAGACCGAAGGCGCCATCGACGTGGACCCAGGCCCCAAGCGCCCGCGCGCGCGGCAGGATTTCCTCGATCGGATCGAACGCGCCGGTGTTGAGTTGGCCCGCCTGCGTGGCGACGATCATCGGACCGCTCAGCCCCTCGACGGCGCGCGCGAAGGCATCGGCGCGCATCCGGCCCTGATCGTCGGTCGCGACCCGGATCACCCGGTCGTGCCCGAGGCCGAGAAACTGCAACGCGGAAAACACCGTCGTGTGGGCGTCATCGCCAATCACGACATGGATCGGTGGCGCGCCGAACAGGCCATTCGCGTTGACGTCCCAGCCAACCTGTTTCAACACCGCGCCACGCGCGGCGGCCAGACCGACATAGTTCGCCGCCGTCGCGCCCGTCACGAACCCGACCGAGGCGTGACGCGGCAAATCCAGCACATCCAACAGCCACCGCGCCGCCACCGTTTCCACCGCCGAAGCCGCTGGGCTTGCGAAATGATTGGCCGCGTTCTGCCCCCAGGCGGAAGTCAGGAAATCCGCCGCGACGCCCATCGGATGCGAGGCGCCGATCACCCAGCCAAAGAACCTCGGTCCGGTCATGGAACGAAGGCCCGGGGTCGCGGCGGTCACGAGTTCATCCAGAACGGTCTCGGCGGGCTGACCGGTTTCCGGCGTTGGCGCGTCGAACATCGCCAATGAATCGGCATAGGAACAAGGGTTCCCGATCGGGTCCGCCATTGCCTCCCGATACGCCGCCGCGCGATCGGCGGCACGAGCGAACAGCGCGCGGGGGTCAGGTAAGGCCATGCGGCCCACAGGTGTCGTCGCGGAACATCATGAAATGTTCCGTGTTGGAAAGCCGGATCGAAAACGCGGCGCGGGGATCGTCATGGTCCCAACATCGCAATCGATGGCGCCAGATGGCATCGACGTCATGACCGAACCCTCCCGTCATCTCGGGGACGATACCGGATCAATGCCCGGCGTGCGACCCCGAGAAATCGGGCGCGGCGAGGCCGGACGCCGCGAGTTGACGGACCAGCGCCGCTTTCAGCGTCTCCAGACCCGCCGCGGTCTTCGCCTCGGCTCGCGCGACCAGCACCGCCTGGGTATTGGACGCCCGCAGAAGCCACCAGCCGTCATCGGTCAGCACCCTGACGCCATCGGTTTCCGACACGGTCGCGCCATCCTGGCGCAAGCGGGCCGCGACTTCCTCGATCACCTTGAATTTCCGCACATCGTCGCAATCGAAACGGAGTTCCGGAGTGTTGACGACCTGGGGCAACGCCAGGCGCAGCCCCGACAATGGCTGGTCCGACCGCGCGAGGATGCCCAACGTGCGCACCGCGGCGTAGAGCGCATCGTCGAAACCGTACCATTTGTCCGCGAAGAAGATATGTCCGGACATCTCACCCGCCAGCGGGCAGCCGGTCTCCGCCATTTTCGATTTGATCAGAGAATGACCAGTTTTCCACATCAGCGGCTTGCCGCCGGCGCGAGCGATTTCGTCGAACAATACCTGGCTCGCTTTGACGTCCGCGATGATCGTGGCGCCGGGGTGAGTTTTCAGCACATCGCGGGCCAGCAGCACCATCAATTGATCGCCGAACATGATCGTGCCGGTGTTGTCCACCAGGCCGATGCGGTCCGCGTCGCCATCGAAGGCGATGCCGATATCGGCATCGCGCGCCTGAACCTCATGGATCAGTTGCACGAGATTGGCGGGCACCGTCGGGTCCGGATGATGCGCCGGAAACGTGCCGTCGATCGCGCCGTTCAGCACGGTGTGGTCGCCGGGCAATGCCGCCACGAGGTCCGCCAGCACGTCGCCGGCCGAGCCGTTGCCGTTGTCCCAGACCACCTTCAGCCGGCGAGTCCCGCCGTCCCAATCGGACAGCAGCCGTTTCACATACTCATCGGCGACGTCGACCGTCCGCGCGGCCGCCGCGGCCTCTGGGACCACGTCGCCGTCGCGCGCCATTTGGCCGATTTGCTGGATTTGCGGGCCGAAGAATGGTTTGCAGCCCAGCATTATTTTGAAACCGTTATAATCGGGCGGATTATGACTGCCGGTGACCATGATCGCGCCACCGGTCTTCATCACGGTGGCGGCATAATAAAGCATGGGCGTTGGACCGCGCCCGATATTCACCACCTCGATCCCGCTGGCTCGCAGGCCTTGCGATAACCCATCGGCCATGCCGGGACTGGACAGCCGCCCGTCGTAACCAACCGCCGTGGTTGTCCCTCCGGCGCGCGCGACGACGGTGCCAAAACAACGGCCAATGGCGAAGGCGTCATCCCGCGAGAGGGTCCGCCCCACGATCCCGCGAATGTCGTATTCCCGCAGCGACGTCGGGTCGAACTCATGGCTGAATGGCATGGGACAACTCTGTCATCGATAATGTTTCAGAAACGCGCGGACCGCGTCGGCGAGGTCCGGCCGCTTCAGCGCAAAGGCAATCTGCGCCTCCAGGTAACCCGCCTTATCGCCGCAGTCGAAGCGTTTGCCCTCGTACCGCAGACCGTGAAACGGTTGATGGCCAATCAGTTTCGCCATCGCGTCGGTCAACTGGATTTCGTTGCCCGCGCCACGTTCCATCTTCGCGAGGTGTCCAATAACTTCCGGCATCAGGATATAGCGGCCGATCACGGACAGGGTTGACGGAGCGTCCGCGGGCGCCGGTTTCTCGACGACACCCCTGACCTCCACGAGGCGCCCGTCGTCCGCGCCTGTTTTGAGGATTCCGTAACGGTTCGTGTGCTCCCGCGGCACATCGACGACCGCCACGACATTGCCGCCGGTCCGGGCATAGGCCTCGGCCAACTGTGTCATGCAGGGAGTTTCAGACAGGATCAGGTCGTCGGGCAGTAAAATCGCGAAGGGATCGTCGCCGATAAAGGCGCGGGCGCACCAGATCGCGTGGCCGAGTCCCAGGGGAACCTGCTGGCGGACCGTCAACAACGAGCCCGGCGCTATCCGTATTGCGTCCAATTGAGCAAGCGCCTCGACACGGTTGCGCTCCCGTAATGTCGCCTCCAGCTCGTAGGCGATGTCGAAATGTTCGACCAGCGCGGTTTTGCCGCGGCCGGTGACGAAGCAGAACTGCTCGATCCCGGCGGCGCGCGCTTCCTCGACCGCGTATTGGATCAAGGGCTTGTCCACCACGGGCAGCATTTCCTTGGCCAGCGCCTTGGTGGCGGGCAGGAAGCGGGTTCCCAACCCGGCGACGGGCAAGACGGCTTTGCGTAATTTCTTGGGCACCAAGTCTCTCCAGCTGCTTCGTCCGGTCCGGGATGCACCATGTCCCCCAGGCCAAATTGTGGCGCGGTTACAACGTGACGATTTTCGGCGCGATTACAACCCAAAGTTGTCGATTCTACCCCAACAAAACATCGCGCGCCTGATTGATCCGCGACGCCAGCCAATCCGAGCCACCTGTATCCGGGTGCGCCATTCGCATCAGCCGCCGATGCGCGGCGTTGATCTCATCCGCGCTTGCCCCTGATTTCAACCCCAGGATTTCATACGCCTCCGACCGGCTCATCCCCGATCCAGGCCGCCGTGGGCTCGGACCGCTGGTTCCTCCGGCGGTCCCGGCGCCAGGCGTTGACCGCCCGTCCTGCCAGCGCCGCCACAGCGCGGGTCCGACAAACACCAGGCTGAACAGTGCCTGAACGCCGCGCCCGCTCAAAAACAACAGGACGGTCAGAACGATACCGGCCAGGGCGGCGATCCATTTGAGCAGGACGTAAATGGAAGCGACCGAGGCGCGCTCGAACGCCCGCAGGCCAAGCAGCAATACGGCCAGGATCACGATTCCGAGTAACAGCCAGAGCATATCAGAGGGTCATTCCATTACCGGCACGCAGACATGGACCCGCCCCCGCATCGCCGCAATCCCCTATGCCGCCGCCACTTTCTGGGCTTCCACCACCGCCAGCGCGCTGAGGTTCACGATACCGCGGGCGGTCACGCCGGGGACCACGACGTGGATCGGTTTCGACATGCCAAGAAGCATCGGCCCGATCGCCAACCCATCGGCCGCGGCCTTCAGCAGGTTGAAGGCGATATTCGCCAAATCCAGGTTCGGCATGATCAGCAGATTGGCGGCGCCGGTCAGCGTGCTATCGGGAACCGCGTCGTCGCGAATCGACTGCACCTACGCGGCATCCCCAGGCATTTCGCCGTCGATCTCAAGCGCGGCGGCCCCGGCGCCAGAGGTGACCAGTTTCGCGTCGGACAGAGACTTGCCCTGAAGCAACAGACCGTTCCGCACCGCGGCGGCGACGGTGATCGCGGTGCCGTGCTGGTCGTCGTGAAACACCGGGATGCCCACGCGAGCGCGCAGGTTCGCCGCTATCGCGAAACATTCCGGGGCTTTGATGTCGTCCAAATTGATGGCGCCGAAGGTCGGCTCCAACGCCGCCACCACGTCGCGGAACCGCTCCGGGTCCTGGGCGTCCACCTCGATGTCGAACACGTCGATGCCGGCGAATTTCTTGAACAGGACGGCTTTGCCTTCCATCACGGGCTTGCCAGCGAGGGCGCCGATGTTGCCCAGTCCGAGGACGGCGGTGCCGTTGGAGATGACGCCGGCGAGGTTGCCGCGGGCGGTGTAATCGCGCGCGGTTTCCGGATCGGCGACGATCGCCTCGCGGGCGACGGCGACACCGGGGGAATAGGCCAGCGACAGGTCGCGCTGGGTCGTCATGCGCGTGGTGGCCTCGATGGCCAGTTTCCCGGGGCGCGGATAGCGGTGGTAGTCGAGCGCGGCCTTTCGGAAGTCATCGTCCATCAGGGGCTACGGCGGCGCCAAAATCCATGCGGCGGAACATGCCTGACCCATTGCCCGTGCTGTTGCCTGGCCGCCTGGCGATCGACCGGCGGCATCAAAACCTCGGGCTCGGTCAGGCGCTGCTGCGAGACGCGATGCTGCGCGCGGCGGCCATTTCCCGGGAAACCGGTGTGTTCGCCATCCTGCTTCACGCGTTGCCGGAACCAGCCAAACGATTTTATGTGTCGCGCGGCTTCGCGGAGTCGCCGTTGCAGCCAATGACATCGATCATGACCTTGCAGACGGTGCGGCAGATCCTGACCGAAGCGGATTGAGGATACGGAGATACGTCCCAAGTCCGGCCTCGCGGCGTTCGATCGCGATAATCCAGGCGGCGGTCAGACGGAATCTCAGTGCATGAACAGTTTCACGGCGACCGCGATCTGAAAGGCGAGGACGAACCCGACCATCCATTTCACCAGAAGCAGTTCAGCCTTGATCGACGCTACGTCGTCGTCACGCTTGCTCAGGGCCGTGGCGGCTTTCAGCGCCTTGTCCTCCGGGATGTCGATCGCCCGGAAGGCTTCAAATACTTCGCTTTGCATGACACTCATTGTCGCGGCATCACTCCCTGCTCAAGCCAGACCGGGCATGCCCGGCGGCCTTAGGGCAATCCTATACCACATGCGCGATCGCCCGGCACGCATCGCGTGAAAGATCGTGCAGCCGGATGATTGCCTGCTTTGACCGGCATCCCCACAGCCTGGAGGCTCGTTACGGACTTAATTGGGGTGAACGTCCGTAACCGGCTGGCGAGCCAGGCCCCATCAAACCGGCAACCGCATCAACCGGTCCGCGTTCCCGTGCGCGATCTTCTCCCGGTCCACGGGCGACACCGGCAGCGCATCCAGAAACGCCCGCGCCCGCGCATTCGACGCGAACGGATAATCGACCGAGAACATGATCCGGTCCGCGCCAAATGTCGTGAGTGCCGCCATGAACGGCGCCACGCTGAAGAATCCGCTGGTCGTGATCCACACCTGATCCAGGATCGTCTGCCCGACCGAGCGCGTGAGATGCTTCTTCGCCTCCAGGTTGGTGGTTTCATCGATCCGGGTCAGCATGAACGGCAGTGCCTCGCCCATGTGGCCGATGACGAGTTGCAGGCGGGGGTGACGGTCGAGCGCGCCGCTCAACACCAGCCGCAGCGTGTGGATCGCGGTCTCCGCGTGCCAGCCCCATGCGGACAACGCCAGCGTGAAGCTGAAATTACCCGGCAGCCGATCGAAGTAAGCGTTTCGCACGACTTCCGCCGGGATGCCGGGATGGATGTAGATGGGAACGTCGAGGGCGGCGGCCCGCGCCAGGATCGGGTCGAACGACGGATCGTCGAGGAACAGCCCATCCGTCGGACCGTTCACCAGCACGCCGTGGAAGCCGAGGTCCTTGACCGCGCGCTCCAACTCGTCCGCCGCCGCCGCGGGCGCCAGCATCGGTAAATGCGCGAAGCCGCGAAGCCGATCCGGATGGCGGGCGACCGCCGCGGCCAACGCATCGTTGTAGTCCCGCGCCATCGCGATCCCGGCCTGACCCGGCACAAGGTCCGCTCCCGGGCCCGCCACCGAGAGCACCTGCGTGGTGATCCCGCTCGCATCCATGTCCGCGAGCCGCGCGCCGCCAAGGTGGCTCAACTCGTCCCGCCTGGTGGTTTGCGCCCAGACGAAGTCGGGGCCGGGGAAGCCGCGGCGTTTGATCGCGTCCGGATCGATCCGGCTCACGATCGCGGGAACGGTGAAATGCTCTTCCAACGCGACGATACGCATGCGACCTCTCCCCCAGGACAAAGGGCGAGTGTCGCACGTCGCTGGCGCGGTGACCAACCGTCAGTCGCGCAAGGCGGAGACGGTATTACTCCGCCGCGGCCTTCCGCGTCGTCAGGTCCGTCGAATACCGCAGATGCACCGGCGCGTTCGCCTCCCACGGATCCTTCAGGCCGAGTTTCGCGCCATGAGCCTTCACCTCCGGCACGACCTCCTTGAACAGCAACTCGATGCAGCGCTTGCGATCGGCGGCGCTGACGTTACCGTCATTGGCCCAGATCCCCATGATGCCGGGACGGGTATTTTCGATGATCCATTTCAGCTTCTCGACCACCTGCTTCGGCGTGCCCGCGACGATCATGGTGCTTTCCATCTGCTCCTCGAACGTCATCGCCCCCCGCGGGTTCTTGGCGCGGCCGGTGGCGAACTGGACGAAGCCGCGACGGCCGGACGGCGAGAAATACCCCGACGGATTGGCCCACACGGGATGCGCGAGACCGGTGAACTCACCCTGCATCCACATGAACTGGCGCGCGTTCTGGATCGCCTTTTCTTCGGTATCCTGCACGTGAACGCGGATCAGGTAGCCGAAATTCTCGGGACCGGCGACGTAACCGCAATCGGCGGCCGTTTCCGAGTACAGCTTGAAGATTTCCTTCGTGTGGTCGATCGCCGTGTTCAGCGCGATGTAGGGGTAGCGCTGCTGCGCCGTCCACACGATGGTTTCCCTCGACAGCACACCCGGCACCCACACCCGCGGATAGGGTTTCTGCAATGGAACCGCCCACGGATTGACGGTGCGATGCTGGTAATGCGTGCCCTCGAAGCGGAACGGCCCCGGCTGCGTCCAGATTTTCTGGATCAGGTCATGCGCTTCGATAAAGCGCTCGCGATTGAACGCGGGGTTCACGCCCGCCGCCAACTGCTCCTGCCCGCCGCCGCGCACGAACCCCGGGACCAGCCGGCCGTTGGAGATCATGTCGATCATGGCCAGTTCCTCGGCCATGCGGATCGGATTGTCGCACAACGGCAACGGATTGCCGAGAATGACGATCTTCACCCGTTTGGTCGTGGCGGCGAGGATCGAGGCGAATATGTTGGTTTTCGCCTGCATGCAGAACGGCGCGTTGTGATGCTCGTTCAGCATGATCCCGTCGGCGCCGCAGTCCTCGGCGAGGATGTAGTCCTCCAGATATTCGTTATACAGGCGGCTGGCCGCGACGGAATCGAAGTGGCTGTTGGAGAAGGTCAGCGCGGTCGCGCCGTAATCGAGTCCCTTCTGAGCATCGTAGGCCGACATCGGCTGCTCGGTGAAATACATCATATGCATGGCGGCGGTCCTCCTTCAGGCGGCGTTGATGAAGTCGATGACGAGTTTGGCGACTTTCGCGGGCTGCTCCATTTCCGCGAAGTGGCCGCATTCGGCGACGGTCGTCATCGTCGCGTTACGAAGTGCCTTGGTGTAGGCATGGCCCGCGCTGATCGGCACGATCTGGTCGTCGTCGCCCCAGATCACCTGAGCCGGCGTGCGGACGCCGCCTAGCAAATGCGGCAGGGTCTGGCTGTACATGTAGGGCTTCCACGCAGTCCGGAAACACATTTCCCGGCAGACATCCCACTGTTCCAACTGGTCGGTATCGGCCTCGCCATAGACGCTGGCGAAGGCGTCCTGGCTGTGGAACCCGGCTTTCGGATAGTCGAGATATGAGACAATCGCCTGATCCGCGATATCGCCTTCCGGCGGCTTGATACCCATCGGCGCGACCAGCGACAGGCGGCGGTAAGTCCGCGGCGACTGGCTGACCATCTCCGCGGCGATCCATCCGCCGAAGCCCAGGCCCACGAGGTTCACGTTCTCCACCCCCAGATCGGCGAGCAGCCAGGTGTGCATCGCGGCGATGTCGCGGGGATGGCGGATCCATTCCGGCCGCTGCGATTTGCCCCAGCCCGGGTGGTGCGGCACGATGACGTCGAACTGCTCCGCCAGCGAGTCATAAAACGGTAATCTGTCGGCCGTACCAATGTCGTGGTGCAGCACGAGCACGGTCTTCCCGGACCCGGCCCGCGACAGGTGCATCTTCGACCCCGCGATCTCCGTGACTGAGTCTTTCCAGGTCACAGGCATGCGATATTTCCTTCCTCGAACGTATGATGAGGGGAAGATACTCGCGGGTAGGTTGCTTGTCCAATCGGTGGCGGCGGCGCGCGGCGAGCACGCCGCGGCGGGGTTATGTCGCGCCGAGGCGAGCGGCTTCTTCCTCATCCAGGCGGCGAATGGTGTCCCATTGCGGGGTCGCCATCCATTGCTTGTATTTCGCATCCCATTCCAGAATGGCCTCGACCTCGATCTCCTGGTTATCGTAACAAAGCACGCGCATGCCGTGGGTGAGTTTGCCCGCCAGCGGCGCGATATCGGCGAGCGAGCCCGGAATGCCGAGATCGAAACGATCTTGCTCGTCGCCTTCGTTCGCGTCGAAATAGATACGGTGTAACATCTTTTGTCCCCTCCTCATGGGACCGGCCAGGGATTCCGGCGCCGGGTGAACACCATGCCCAGACGCGTGGCGATGTCCCGTGGCAACGGAAACGGCGCCCGGACGGTCGCATGATAATCGCCTTTCCCGGGCGTTGAAAGCACAACCTCGAAGCCAAGCCACCACAGCGTATCGCGGGTCGTCACGCTGATCCGGGCATGCGGGAGTCGGCCCGCGCGGGCCAGTTCCTCGACCGTCACACCCGGCCAGGATTGGACCGAGAATCCGAACAAGCCAGGGACATCGCGATGCTCCCTGGTGCCCACGATCAGATCGCTGGGCCGGGCGATGCCGGCCCTGACCACATAATGCGTTCGATCCACGGCTTGCTCCGCCAAGGCCGCCACCCCGGGCGGCGGCGAACAGGCCGCGAAGCAAACACATCCATGTTAACGGGCGATGAAGGGCGGGCGGTAAATCTCCGGCGGCCACGCGACTTCAGCGCCGGTTCGAGGGCCTGAGCCTGTCAGCGCTCGCCGAGGAAGCCGTGGCCGCCGAGCTGGCCCGTATAGCCCGGCAACGGTTCGAGGCTGAGATCGCCCGGGCGTGCCGCGTGCATGAGCAATACCTGGTGGAATACGGAAGCCTGGGTGAGGCGGTCAGAGCCAGTGCCGACCAGGCCTGATTGGCTGGACGTCGTACGCCATCGCGTGCGCGGCTTGCGCGTGCCGTTTCTGCTTATCGTCCAGCATCACGCGATCCCCTCGTCGGCACGGCTCGCCGCGCCCGTGTCCGCGCCGCTGCCGGGCGATGTGGATGTGCTGGCGCCGCGCGTGTCGATTGAGGGCGTCCTTTACCGGGTGCGGCTTCTGAACATGAGCGCGGTTCCGTTAACGCTCATCGGCGAGACCGTGACATCGGTGGCGAACGAGCGGGACGCGATCCTCGGCGCCATCGACGTGATTTTGCGTGGGTATCCGGTTGGCCACGGGCGATTGGCCTGATGGGGGAAAGCGCCCTGAATGGCTCGCACGCGCAAAAAAACGGAGCGCCCGGCCGCGGCGGGTCAGGCTTACCGGTACGCGGGAGTACAAAAAAAATTTTAAGCCTCCGGCTGCGCTCCGCCGCGGGCCGGCGCCATCTTGCTCTGGCGGCGGGCGGCGCTCCCGCGCCTCCTCCCCCCGCCTCGCAAGCTGGACCGGCCCGCCGCTCCGCTTGTCACTGGAAGTGGCCTCGGGCGCAGCGAAAGCCGACGTCGTTGCCCCGGTCGGCCGGGTCGAGCTGGAGCCGGCACGCGGCGCGCGCGAGCCGTGCCTCATCGTCCCAGGACCCGCCCCGGACGACACGCCCCGCCGCGCCGCCGCCCAGCCAGGCGTCCCCGTCCGATGGGACGTCCTGGTAATTGTCGTGCCAGACGTCCTCACACCACTCCCAGACATTGCCGAGCATGTCGTACAGGCCCCGGGCATTCGGGTCTTTGCCCTTCACCGGATGGGTTCCGGCTTTGCGGTGCGGGTATTGCTTCTCCGCCCAACCGCTTGAGTCGACTCCGTTGTCCAGCGCGAAGTCCTGGCCGCTGTTGCCGCCATACCAGGCGATCTTGTTCAATACCGGTGCGTTGTGCTTGCCCAGGATCCGGATCGGCCCGGCATAGGTGGCGGTATCGGTTCCGGCGCGGCAGGCGTACTCCCATCGCGCTTCCGACGGCAGGGTCAGGTCCAGGCCCGGGATCCGGCCGTTCACCTCGGCCAGGAAGTGCTGAGCCTCCTGCCCCGAGACCCGTTCCACCGGGCGGGTCGGGGATTTGAAATAGCTGGGGTTGCCGCCCATCACCGCCTCCCACAGCGCCTGGGTGCATGGCGTGTCGAACAGCCAGAATGGCTCGGCGACCGTCACATCGTGGACCGGGCCTTCGTCGGCGTAGCGGCCGGGTTCGTTGTCCGGCGAGCCCATCTTGAAGCGGCCGGCCGGGATCAGGCGTAGGCGCTGGACAA
Organism: Acetobacteraceae bacterium; assembly: GCA_009693865.1. Taxonomy (GTDB): domain Bacteria; phylum Pseudomonadota; class Alphaproteobacteria; order Acetobacterales; family Acetobacteraceae; genus Rhodopila. The sequence continues at coordinate 17,524 of SHWL01000011.1, forward strand.
CCGCCGGTCCGCGCGCGGCGGGGACAGCGATGTCGGCCCAGGTGCCGAACGTGTCGGAGCCGGTGGCGGAGGCCCAGGCGGGCTTGGGTGGGGAGGCCGGGACGATTGGCGCGGCGAGAGGGAGAGGCGTCCCTGGGGACGAAGACCCCGCTCTCGTTGGAGAGGCGCGGTCAACTGTCAGCGCGCGTCTCGTCGAGGCTTCCCGGTCGCCGTCCACGCCAGCCAACGCTTCGTTCGGAACCACACTCAGGCGCAACGCTGTACGGATCGAACGCGCCAGGGCGCCAAGCAGCGTCGCCACCTCTTCGGTTCTGGGATCGCGATACCGCAGATGCTCAAAGTCGATCCATTGCCTGGATTTGAGCAATGTCAGGACCTCGGGTGTGTGGCACTCATCAGGTTCAATATCGGACACGTCGATATAGCGGAACGGAAATATCAGATCCTTCCGGTCCAGTTCTTTTTCCCGCTCCCGGAAACGCATCACTTCCTTGCAACACATCTCGCTGCCCAGGAAACCTGGCGTGACAATGGGGATAAAGAACGAGGAGGTCCCCAGGGCTTCGTGAATCTTATCCAGCCAATCGGCGCCGTGGGGGATGACGGCGACGTCCTGGAAAATATGGACCGTCTGGCGGCCCATGCGCTGCTGTAGATCCCGTGACAAGAGGGACCGCAATTGGCTCAGCCGCCCATCCGCGAGCTTATCGTCTTGGCTCGTGTAGCTCCAGAAACCGATGGGATCGAGGGGCATGGGCGGGCGGAGGATCCGTGACCTGGTTGGACTCAAAGCGTATGCGGCGGTTCCTTCTGGCGCAAGAACGGTGCCATACATCCCCGGGACCGAGGCGAAGACGGTGAAGAAAGCAAGGGAAGAACACGGATTTTCACGGATTCCAGCACGGAGGTCACGGACCCGCGAGCGCTCTTCCTCGCCTCGGGAGCGACCGACCGCCGGCCCGGCCGAGGCAAGGTCGCCGCCACCGGGCTCCGCGCAATCCGTGCCGGAATCCGTGGAAATCCGTGAGAACCGCTTGCTTGCTACCTTGATCGGCGCGATGGCGCGCGCGATCTCAGCCCCTCGATTGGGTCCGGACACTTGCAAAAAGGGGAGTCTCCCGCTGGCGTTACCCCCGCTGCTGACGGCAACGTCACACTTTTGTTCCGTTCCGGACGTGATTGAGTCGGGAGTGTCACACACCGCGACGGGCGGCACGGTCAACCCTGTCGATCCGGCGTCTCCCGCGCCATCGAATCGACGCTGCCCCATCCCCCCGCCGATGCGCTATAGTCCCCCCATGCGCACGATCTCCCTCGCCCTCCTCGTCCTGACCGCCCTCACCGCGGGCGCTTCGGCGCAGCCCGCGCAAAACCCCCTCGCCTTCGTCCAGGCCGGTCGCTGGGCGGAAGCCCAGACGGTGGCGAGGCAAGATGGGCCGGTGGCGGAGAAGCTGGTGGTCTGGTACCGCCTGCTCGCCCCCAACGCCGCCGGGGCCGCGGAAATCGCCGCGTTCGTCAGGCAAAACCCCGACTGGCCGCTGCCCACCTTGACGGAGCGGCGCCGCCAGGAAGCCCTCGCCGTCGAGCGCGATACGGCCACCATCGCCGCGCTATGCGGGGAAAAGAAACCCGCCATTTCCCCGGCCCGCGGCCCAGCGCTGTTCCGTTGCGCGGAGGCGTTGGCCAATCTCGGCCGCGGCGCGGAGGCAAACACACTGGCTCGCGAGGCCTGGGTTTCCGCCATCTCCGACCCGGCGACCGAGTCCGCGTTCCTCGCCCGCTTCCCCGGTCTCGTTACTTCCACGGACCAATGGGCCCGCTTCCAGCGCCTCGCCTGGGACGACACGGCGGCGGCGCAACGCCAGATTCCCCGCCTGAGCGCCGCGCACGCCGCGAAGGCCGCCGCCCGCCTGGCGTTGAAGGCCGGCAACACCGGCTACACCGCCCCGCCCGCCGAGGAACCGGGCGCGATCCTGGACCTCGCGAAAGCGTTACGTAAATCCAACCAGAACGCCGCCGCGGTCGCACTCTGGCGAGCCTCCGGCACCGCCGCGCAGAAAGCCGCGTCCGACCATCTGGACGCCTTCTGGCCGGAGCGCCACCAACTGGCCCGCCAGCAGTTGCGAGACGGCGACGCCCAGGGCGCATACGCGGTCATCGCGGGACACGGACAAACCGACCCGGCGATCGTTGCCGAGGCCGAGTTCCTCGCGGGCTTCATTGCTCTTCGCAAACTAAATGATCCAGCGGCGGCGGCCAGACATTTCACCGCGCTCGCCGCTGCCTCCCCCGCCGTGCTGACCCAATCCCGCGCGTTCTACTGGTTGGGCCGCGCCAAGGCCGCGTCCGGCGGTGACGGGAAAGCCGATTTCACCCGCGCCGCCGCCTGGCCGATGACATTCTACGGCCAGCTCGCCGCCCGAGCCGCCGGCGTGCCGGACGCCACCCTGATCCAAAACCTACGAATTGCGTTAACTCCAACCCCCGGCCTGGCGGGAACGCCCGCGACGGCGGAACTGGCGAAAGCGGCGAGCCTGCTTCTGGGCTGGGGCGATCCTCGACGCGCCCGCCCCTTCCTGCTGCGCATGGACGAGATCGCCCGCACGCCGGCCGAGCGCATCGCCATCACCGATTACGCCTCCGCCATCGGGTTGCCGGACATCGCCGTCCTGATCACCCGCCGTCTTGGCCGCGATGGAATCGTGCCGCCGATGCAAGGCTGGCCCGTCCCCGTCGACCCGCCCGCCGTGACCGAACCCGCCGTGTCGCTTGCCGTCATGCGCCAGGAAAGTAATTTCGATGTCAGTATTGTCAGCCCCTCCGGCGCGCGCGGGCTGATGCAACTGATGCCCGCGACAGCCCAACAAGTGGCGCGGCGCCTGGGCGAGGCGACCTCCCTCACGCTGCTGACCACCGACGGCGCCCACAACATGCGCCTGGGCACCGCGTATTTGCGGGAGGTACTGGATAAATTCAACAATTTCGTGCCGCTGGCCGCCGCCGCTTACAACGCAGGTCCTCATCGAGTTACCAAATGGCTGGCGGAAAACGGCGATCCGCGCGCGGACGGCCCGGGCATGATCGACTGGATCGAAACGATCCCGTTCAACGAAACCCGCAACTACGTCCAACGCGTGCTGGAAAACACCGTCGTTTACCAGGCGCGCCGCACCGGCACGCTGCCCGTGGCGATGGCACAATGGATCCGTTGATCCAACCTCATTGCCCGTTAGCTTCGCGCATGGGCAAATCGCGGGCGGGCTACCGGGTCCGCATAAAGACCCCTTTGATCGCATATTTGTCGCCCAAGAGATCACGGAAGGCATGAGTCTTGTGTCGAACGAGCGTCTGTTCGACCAATATGGCATGCGCCGCATATGGTAGGCAGCCGCCGAACTGGCGGTGTCAGCCCAGGGCTGGCCCCATCGTCATTCCAGGGATAGCGCCAATTGCCGCGGCGCGGGAACGGCGGGATCATCGAAGTTGGACAATGTGACTCCCAGCAGGCGCACCCCGCGAGGTGGCGGAAACAGCGGACGTAGTAGCCCGAAACTCAGATCTTCCACGTCCTCCCTTCGGGCAATCGGATCGGCACAGGAACGGGCGCGGGTGATCTGTTGAAAGTCGGCGTATTTGACTTTGACCGTGACAGTGCGCGCCGGAATCTCTCCCTTGACGTAAGCGGTCCAGATTTTCGCGACCAAAGGCAGGATTACCGGTTCCACTTCATCCCAGGCCACCAGATCGCGAGCGAATGTCGTTTCGGCACCAATGGATTTCCGTTGCCGGTCCGCGACGACCGGCCGGTGGTCCTCACCCCGCGCGGCGGCGAAATAATAATCCCCGGCCTTACCGAAATGGGCGGTCAGGAATTCCCGCGTTTGCCGCCGCAGGCCGGCGCCGGTGGCGATACCGAGGGCGGTCATTTTGGCCGCGGTCGCCGGACCGACGCCATGGAACCTGGTGACCGGCAAAGTCTCGACAAAAGCCGGCCCCATCCGCGGCGTGATCACGAACAACCCATCCGGCTTGCGATAATCGGAGGCCAGCTTGGCGAGGAACTTGTTGTAGGACACGCCGGCCGAGGCGGTGAGACCCGTTTCCTCACAGATCCGCAATTTGATCTCCCGCGCGATCGCGGTGGCCGATCCCAGATCGATAAGCGGAACGGTGACGTCGAGGTGAGCTTCATCCAGGGAAAGTGGCTGGATCAGTGGCGTGTATCGCTCGAAGATGGCGTGGATTTGCCGAGATACCGCGCGGTAGACGTCGAAGCGCGGCGGGACGAAAACGAGTTCGGGGCATTTCCGTTTCGCCGTGACCGATGCCATCGCCGAATGAACGCCGAACTTCCGGGCCTCGTAACTCGCCGCCGCGACGACGCCGCGCTCCCGCGGGCTGCCGACGGCCAACGGAAGCCCGCGTAAGGCCGGATTGTCGCGTTGCTCGACAGACGCGTAAAACGCATCCATATCGATATGAATGATACGGCGGGGCTCGGGAGACTCGGGCGACATGATGAGCGCGATGATAGCACGCTCGTGGTGCCGCGGCACTCGTGCATGGATTCTGAACGGACAGAATCAGAGGGTCATCGCCAGGCGCAGCGCCGTGCCAGCGGCGGAGGCGATCCCTAACGTCCGCGACACCGCCCTTCACCCCATGCATCAGCAACCCAAATATGTCGCCAACTGCCGGGCTTCCGGGCCCGGCGGCAGGTTGCGGAAGCTCAAAGCGCGCGGGAAGCAGCACTCGCCGACCCAGTGACGCTCGTCCACCACCTCCCGATGCAGCAGGGCGATCTGGCCGCCAAACGACAACAGACCAATGCGGAGCCGGACCCGGAAGCGGCGGCGAAGGATGGCACGCCATCCCCGCCGCTTCCGGATTCGTTATTTTACCGTACTTATATCGTTCATACGGCCGCTCCCGGAGATGGCCAGTTATGGGTCTCACCGACCGCATCGCGGCTCCATCTGTAAAAGGCATCGTACAGCGTCATCGACGCCTCCAACTGCGCGAGATCGTCGCGATACATGCGCGACAACCCCAACGAGGCCGCGAGCAGACCGGCCGCCTGAGGCGCGATATCCAGACACGCGGTGTCGGCGCCGCGGACGATGGTCGCGAGGCGGGTGAGCGCTTCGGACCGGAGGCCGAATTCCTCGATCATGACATCGAAGGTACAAAGTTCGCCGCGATGGCTCCAGAACACGCCCTCAATGTCGAGGGGCGTGGCGCCGAACCGCTCGGCGACCGCCGGGACCTCGGCGGGCGTGACGAACAGAAAGACGGCGCTTGGGTCGATGAAGCGGCGGATCAGCCAGGGGCATGCGATACGGTCGACTTTTGGGCGCGCGCGGGTCACCCAAACGGTCCGGCCTTCCTTGTCGCGGTCCGGCACGTGATCCGGCCGGACGAGCATCGCCTTCGCCGCGGTCCAGGCTTCGAAACCTCCATCGACGGTTTCCGCCTTCGCGCCGGCGTGACGCAGCCAGGCGGCGGTGCCCTGGCTGAGTTTCAACCCGCGTTGACAACTGACGGCAACCTGCCGTCCGGCATAGGCGCCACCCCAGGCGGCAACGGTGCGATGGTCGCGCCGCTTGCTGCCGGGAATCATGCGAGGATCGGCCGCGAAGTCCTCATCGGTGCGGACGTCGAGGATCAGTGGTGCGTCGGGTGTACCAATCAGCCGGGAAAGCTGAGGAACCGTGATTGTGTCGGGCGTAGCCATGATCGCCCCCTCCTTTGTACTGGAGTCAGGACACGATCCTTTGGCCGAAGCCTCACGGGGCGATCGCGGTCAACCCCTTGGGGCCCACTGTTACCGATGGTCCGGGTCATGTCAATGACGGCGCGAGCCCTGTTCGCGCGCATTGAGCGGGGTTATGAGGGGCGCGGATTTTCTGGTACCGCCACGCGGAATGAAGTGAAATGATCCGTGCACCCGCGTTTTGGACCCACGACGGATGGCTATCGCGCGGCCTGTCGATTTTCTCACCCATCGCGGCCGCGGTCACGGGTCATCGGGTGGCCCGGCCGGGCTGGCGGGCTCCCGTGCCGGTTATTTGTTGTGGGAACGCGACGGTTGGGGGCGCGGGTAAGACAACGTTGACCCTGGATCTCGTCCGCCGTCTGACCGCTCGCGGCATCGCTGTCCATATTCTGACGCGCGGGTACGGTGGTGCCTCGCAAAGCCCGAGGCGCGTGACGTCCGGCGACACCGCGGAATCGACAGGAGACGAGGCGCAGCTTCTGGCCACGGCTGCTCCCACATGGATCGGCGCCGATCGCGCCGTCACCGCGCGCGCGGCGATCAAGGCGGGGGCCGAGGTTCTGGTGATGGACGATGGACTGCAAAACCCGTCGCTTTCGAAAACCATGTCTTTACTTGTGGTCGACGGGCGCACCGGGTTCGGCAATGGCCGAGTACTGCCCGCCGGTCCATTACGAGAACCGCCGGAACGCGCCGCCGCGCGCTGCGCCGCCGTTGTCCTGATTGGACCCGATACAACGGGCGCGCTGGCTCGCATTCCGGCCGGCCTGCCTGTCCTACGGGCGGACCTCGCGCAGGGTCCGGAAATTGCCGCTTTGGCGGGCCGGCGAGCGATTGCATTCACGGCCATCGCGATCCCGGATAAATTCTTCCTGGGATTGAAACGGGCCGGTGTTTTGCTCGTTGGATCTGAATCATTCGGGGATCACCATCGCTTCACGGCTGTGGAACTCGCTCGTCTTGAAGGAATATCCAGGCTTATGGATGCGATTCTGGTCACAACTCCAAAGGATGCCGTTAAATTACCCACCGGCATGAACGTCAAAATCATCGATGTTCATATATCCTGGGCCGGCGAAACCGCGATCGAGTCATTGCTCGATCGTTTGATGTCAGGCTCTTCGGTGCCTGTCGCGGGAAGAAGCAAAGCCGTATCGACAACCCTTATGAATGACAGATAACTACCACCCCCGTCATGGCCCGGCTCGTCCGGGCCACCCATTCCAGCACTGTGCCACAACGGGTGGCCCGGACGAGCCGGGCCATGACAGTATAAAGGGGAACGTCCCTCTCCCAATCCGCCTTTTCCTGATGCTTACGCGGTCGAGTTGGGCCATGACGCCGCAGCCAAAAGTCGGCGTTCAGGCGGTCGGTACGATCTTTCGGGCGGCCAAACTCTGATCGATCTGACACGCCAACAACCTTAATGATTGACCTTGGCACCACTCTTCCCATCATGGCCCGGACAGGCGAGGCCGTCACAGGGACATAGGCATGTCCGCGAACTCAAACCATCCTCAACCGCGCGGCACCTTCGGCGGTCAGATGCGCCAGCCGCCCGCCCGCGATCGTCGCCACCAACGACTGTTCCTCTGGCTCAAAAAGCACGATATCCGCGCGCTTGCCGGCCTCGATCGCGCCGCGATCCGTCAGCCCGGATGCCGCCGCGGGATTTGCCGAGATCAACGCCCATGCCCGAGGTAGATCGAAGGAACCGCGGTCCCTCATGATGAAAGCCGCGCGCGCCATCGCCGGATAATAATAATCCGACGACAGAATGTCACACACCCCGGCCTCGGCCATGACCGCAGCCGAAGCCCAGTTCAAATGCGACCGGCCGCGCACGACATTGGGGCTGCCCATGACGACGTGCTCGCCCATGGCACGCGCGTCGTGGCCGGCGTCCTCGGCGACCGGGAATTCGCAGATATGGGCGCCGAGGGCCCGGAAGCGGGCACGGACCGCGACTGACTCGTCGTCGTGGCTGGCCATCGGCAGTTCGGCGGCTCGGGCGGCGGCGGCGATCCGGTCTCGCGCGGCCGGAACCTGATCCGCGCGGGCCGCGATCCCTGCCGTGAACGCGCGGAAATCGTCCATCGCCATGCCGGCGCGTCCCGCGTATTTCGCGCCCTCCACCGGATCCTTCAGCTTTCTCATGATCGCGGGGGTGTGATCGTTGAACGCCAGCAGGTGCACCCGGCCCGCTTCGATATCGGCCACCGCGGCGTCCAGCGCGTCGAGGTTATAGGCCTCCCACCGTAAGTGAACGCGCATGTCGCAGGTCCAGGCCTCGGCCTCCAGCGCGGCCAGTAACGCCTTCCACGAGTCCAGGCTTCGCAGCCCAGGCTCCCAGGACAGGGTGACGCCGTGGAAGGCGGTGGTGATGCCGTTGGCGAGCAACTGCCGTTCGGTGTCGCGGAGCGCGAGCCCCATCGGGAAATCGACCCCGGGCCGCGGCTGGATTTGCCGTTCAAAGGCGTCGCCATGGATATCGACGATGCCGGGCAGCACGAGAAGACCAGAGGCGTCGATCGCCATCCCCTTCCGGGCTGGAGTGCCGAGACCGTCGATCCGCCCCTCGCTCAGGCTGATGTCCGTGGCGGCAAGGCCATCGGATGCGAGCAAAACCTGCCCGCCGGTAATACGAATGGGCGTCATGGGGGACCTTCTCCTGGCTCAAACACGATCTGGACGCGGGGGGTTGGATAACAGCCGACGCCGAATTCCACCACCACGCCGGCCCAGGGACCGTTGGTGCCGGCATTGGTGCTTTCGGTGATGAGAACGGGGCGATTGCGGGCCATGCGCAGCAGCGCGGCCTCCGACGGTGTAGGTGCGCGGGCGCTGACCCTGGTCACCAGGCGGACGTAATCGTCGACGCCCACGGCCTTCAGCGCCTCGGTAATGCGCGGTGTCCCGTCCAGAGCGTTAAGGATGCCGCGTAGCCGGGACGCCGGAAAATAGTGCCGGGTGAGGCTGACTGGCGTGTCGTCCGCCAACCCCAGCCGTTCCAGCATCACCACCCGCGTCCCCGGGCGGATGCCAAGCCCGGAGGCGACGGCGGCGTCGGCGGCGATTTCTCGAAGTTGCAGGACGCGGCCGGAGGGTTCCTTGTCGTGGCGCCTGATCCACTCGGTGAATCGCGTGCGCGGACCGACGGTGTAGTCCAGCACGTCCTCGGCGACGAAGGTGCCGCGGCCCTGTTCGACGCGGATCAAGCCGCTTCGCGAAAGTTCCTCCAGCGCGCGTCGGACGGTGTGACGGTTGACGCCGAATCGGGCGGTCAAAGTCCCCTCGGTCGGCAGGCGCGCACCGGGTGGATAATCGGAGCCGCCGATTTCCAGGCGCAGGGTTTCCGCGATCTGGCGCCATAACGCCAATCCGGCCTGTCGCGGCGTTTCGTCCTCCCTGACCGCGGGCGGTTTCATCCCGGCCGCCGGCGGTTTCACCAATGTGTCATCCAAACGCCGAAGACCTTGTGCTGATTCGCGGTTGACGTCGCGTGGGGTAGTCTATAGTCATCTGGACATCTAGACAACTCTGGATCGCCATGAACGACACGGTTTCCGCTTCCGTCCCCCCCGTGGCCCGCAAGAACTGGATGTCGGTTCTGGCCCGCGCGCCGGCCAGCGCGATCGAAGACGGGCTCACCCGCCACGCGCCTTTGCCCGCCTGGACCGTGGTCCGCGGTCCGGAAACAGGCCTTGTCATGGTGCGCGGACGCGCCGGTGGATCGGGCTCGCCCTTTAATCTGGGGGAGATGACGGTAACCCGTTGCACGGTCCGGCTGGAGTCCGGCGCGGCGGGTCATGCCTATATCGCCGGGCGGGACGAACGGCGGGCGGAGTTGGCGGCGGTTGCCGACGCGCTGTTGCAGGATCCCGCACAGCGCGCCTCGTTACAGGAAGCGCTGATCGTTCCGCTTGCGGAAATGCAACGAGCCGAACGGCAGGACCGAGCGGAAAAAGCGGCGGCGACGCGGGTCGATTTCTTCGCCATGCGGACGATGCGGTCATGACCGCCGCGCCGGAAGCCGGATTTGCCGATCCCGTGCATGACGCGCAACGCTGTTTCCGCGCGATTCTGGATGCCATGTCGCGTCCCGGAAGGATCGCCAGGATTTCCGGCGTGACCTCCCCCGCGCCGCTTGGTGTCGCCGCGGGCGCCGCGCTGCTGACCCTGTTGGACCACGAAACGCCCGTGTGGCTGGACCCCGATGTCTGGGCTGCCCGCGGCTGGGTGGCATTTCATTGCGGCGCGGCCGTGGTTGCCGATCCCGCCGCCTGTGCCTTCGCGGTGGCCATGTCGTTGCCGGACCTGACCCTGTTCGCGGAGGGCACGCACGAGGAACCGGAGCGCTCGGCCACGGTCATTTGCCAGGTGGATTCGTTCAGCAAGGGACAGACGTTTCGATTAAGCGGGCCAGGCCTCCGCGAGGAGGAGGAACTGTCCGTCCAAGGCCTGCCGCGCGATTTCGCTTCGATCTGGGAGCGCAACCATGCGTTGTTCCCTCGTGGCATCGATCTGATCCTGTGCGCGGGGGACCAACTGACCGCGTTGCCCAGAACCGTTTCGATCCAGGAGGTCTGACGCATGGCCTATGTCGCGGTCAAAGGCGGAGAACGGGCGATCCGCAACGCGCATGCCTGGCTGGCCGAGGAACGCCGCGGCGATCCCTCCGTGCCCGACCTCGGCCTCGATCAGATCAGGCAACAATTGGGCCGCGCCGTCGATCGCGCGATGGGGGAAGGCTCGCTGTACGATCCGGAACTCGCGGCGCTGGCGATCAAGCAGGCGCAGGGCGACCTGATCGAGGCCGCGTTCCTTTTGCGCGCGTTTCGCACGACCCTGCCGCGGTTCGCCCACTCGCGCGCGGTCGATACCGCCAGAATGCGGGCGGCGCGGCGGATATCGGCAATCTTCAAGGATCTGCCGGGCGGGCAAATCCTCGGCCCGACCTACGATTACACGCATCGCCTGTTGGACTTCGAATTGGCGGAGGACACCCTGCCGCCGGACGCGCCGCGCGCCGCGCCCGATCCCTCCCCCATGCCGCGTGTGCCAGACATACTCGGACGGGAGGGTTTGCTGGAACCTGACGGCGCAACGGACGCTGAACCCGGCGATCTGACGCGCGATCCCCTGCGCTTTCCCGCCGGCCGCGATGTCAGGTTGCAGGCGCTGGCGCGCGGTGACGAGGGATTCCTGCTGGCCATGGGTTACTCGACCCAGCGCGGTTACGGCGGCAGCCACCCGTTCGCGGGCGAGGTTCGCATGGGCGAGGTCTCCGTCGAGATCGAACCGCCCGAGCTTGGGTTCGCGATCGATATCGGCGACCTGACAGTCACCGAATGCCAGATGGTCAATCAGTTCAAAGGCTCGAAGACCCAGCCGCCGCAATTCACGCGAGGCTATGGCCTGGTCTTCGGATTTTCTGAGCGGAAAGCCATGTCGATGGCGCTGGTGGACCGGGCCATGCGCGCGGAAGAACTGGGGGAAGACGTGACGGCGCCCGCGCAGAACGTGGAGTTCGTTTTGTATCACTCCGACAACATCGAGGCGACCGGATTTGTCGAGCATCTGAAATTGCCGCACTACGTGGATTTTCAAAGCGAATTGCAGAACGTCCGGCGATTGCGCGAAGCGGTCGAGCGGCGGGAGGCGGCGGAATGAAAGGCTACAATTTCGCCTACCTCGACGAGCAGACCAAGCGCATGATTCGCCGCGCGCTGCTGAAAGCGGTCGCCATTCCCGGTCATCAGGTGCCGTTCGGATCGCGCGAGATGCCATTGCCCTACGGCTGGGGCACCGGCGGCATCCAGGTCACGGCGTCGATACTTGGACAGAACGATACGCTGAAGGTCATCGATCAAGGCGCCGACGATACCACCAACGCGGTATCCATCCGGCATTTCTTCGCGCGCACGGCGGGCGTCGCGACGACGACCAGCACCGCCAAGGCCACGGTCATTCAGACCCGCCACCGTATTCCTGAAGAAACTCTTCGAAGCGATCAGATCATCGTTTATCAGGTGCCGCAGCCGGAACCGCTGTCCCGCCTCGAACCGAGCAGAGTCGAAACGAAGCGCATGCACGCGCTCGCGGATTACGGGTTGATGCATGTGAAACTTTATGAGGACGTGGCGCGGCTCGGGCAGATCTCGATCAGCTACGATTATCCGGTGCTGGTGAATCATCGTTATTTGACCTCACCGAGTCCGATCCCGGCGTTCGATAATCCGAAGATGGACCGGATGCCCGCGCTGCAATTATTCGGCGCTGGGCGGGAAAAACGCATCTACGCGATCCCACCGTGGACCGACGTGCGGTCGCTGGATTTCGACGATCATCCGTTCCGGCCGATCAACGCGCCTCAGGCGTGCGGGCTGTGCGGCGCGGCGGATTCCTACAAGGATGAGGTCGTGACCGACGATCGCGGCGGGCGGATGTTCGTGTGTTCCGACACCGATCATTGCGAACGGCGCCGGAATGACGCGGCATGAATGACGACCCGATCCTGTCCGCCCGCGGCCTGACGCTGTTTTTCGGGGTCATCCCCGCGTTGATCGATGTCGACATGGACCTCTGGCCCGGGGAAATCCTGGCGATCGTGGGCGAGTCCGGCTCGGGCAAGACCACGCTGCTCAACGTGTTGTCAGGGCTGCTCCGGCCACAAAGCGGGATTGTGTCCTACCGCGATCCGGAGGGCGGGACGCATGACGTGCATGCCATGGCGGCCCCTTTGTTGCGGACCTTGCAACGTTCCGGCTGGGGCTTCGTACACCAGGACCCCAAGCGCAGCCTGCGCATGAATGTCAGCGCGGGCGGCAATGTGGGCGAGCGCCTGATGGCGCAGGGCGCGCGGCATTATGGGGACATTCGGGCGCGGGCACTGGATTGGCTGACGCAGGTGGAGATCGATGCGGACCGCATCGACGATCTGCCTCGCACGTTCTCCGGCGGCATGCTGCAACGCCTGCAGATCGCGCGGACGCTGGTGACGCATCCCAGGTTGGTCTTCATGGACGAGCCAACGGGCGGGCTGGATGTTTCGGTGCAGGCGCGGCTGCTGGACCTGATCCGCTCGTTGGTCGCTCGCCTGGGGGTGGCGGTGGTGCTGGTGACGCACGACATCGCGGTGGCTCGGCTGCTGGGTCATCGGATCGCAGTGATGCAACGCGGACACGTGGTGGAAACCGGGCTGACCGACCAGGTGCTGGACGACCCGCGGCACCCGTACACGCAGTTACTCGTCAGTTCGGTGTTGCAGGCATGATGTCGAACGCTCCTCCGGACGGCATCCGGACCGGAAACGTCACGGCGAGGGGGCTTCAGCGTCCGCCCTTTGGCGACGCCCAAATATCACCGCTTCAATGCGGCCTTCCATCTCCCGGTCAAGGCCGGGCTGGTCCGCATAAACATCAGGATTACGCCGGGTCGGAGATCGACGTTCCCCTTTTTACCGTCATGGCCCGGCTCGTCCGGGGCACCCGTTGTGGCACTGTGCCCGAATGGGTGGCCCGGACAAGCCGGGCCATGACGGTTTTGGGAGAAAACCTCCCACCACCTGGGCCTTATCCTGATAGCGATGCGGACGCGCCGGGCCATGACGAAAAGAAAGATATTCGCACGACCCGGTTAATTTTGGGCGCCGTCTTGGTTGGGACCACCGGGCCGGGCCTCTTCCCGAACTTCCGACGGCCTGGCAACCGAATCGATCGGCACCTCCGCCTGCCCCTCCACCATGTGCGCCATGAACCTGGGCAACCGCAGCGCGAGGACCGCGACGCGGCGCCTGCGCCTCAATCTGGGGACCGGCTTGGCGTGGGGCGGGTTCATGCCCCCATCCCGCCACGAAAACGTGAATATTCCGTTAGCGCGGGAGCCCTTGCGTGAATTTTCCTTTGCTGCGGACCGAAGGCCTCACGAAAAGTTTCACGCTGCACCTTCGCGGCGGCCTGCGGCTGCCGGTCCTGGACGGCGTCGATCTGTCGGTTGAGGCCGGGCAATGCGTTGTCCTGTCCGGCCCCTCCGGGGTGGGGAAATCGACCCTGCTGCGGTCGCTGTACGGAAATTACCGGGCTGACACGGGCCGTATCCTGGTCCGGCACCTCGGCCGGACGGTCGATATCGCCAGCGCCGATCCGCGCGCGATCCTGGCGGTGCGTCATCACACCATGGGTTACGTCAGCCAGTTCCTGCGCGTCGTGCCGCGCGTGCCCGCGCTCGACATCGTGGCCGAAGCATTGATTGGCCGCGGCCCGTCCCCCGATGAGGCTCGCGAAACAGCCGCCGCGTTGCTGCTGTCGCTGAACATCCCCCGGCGCATGCACGCCATTCCACCCGCGACATTTTCAGGGGGTGAGCAGCAGCGGGTGAACCTCGCCCGCGGATTCATCGCCGGGCACCCGATCCTGTTGCTGGACGAGCCCACCGCCTCGCTGGACGCCGATAACCGGGCGGTGGTGGTGCGCATGATCCAGGAGGCCAAAGCGCGCGGCACGGCGATCGTCGCCATCTGCCACGATCTGGACGTACGGGACCAGATCGCCGACCGTCTGTTCCCCGTTGCTCCCATCCGAGAGGCCGCATGAGCGCCGAAACCATTTTCACCAATGCCGTGCTGGTGCTGCCTGACGCAGTCATGTCCGGCACCATCGTGCTGCGCGGCGCCGAAATTTCCGGCGTTCAGCCGGGCCGCTCCCATGCGCCGGGCGCGATCGACATGGATGGGGATTACCTGATTCCCGGCGTGGTCGATGTTCATACCGACAATCTGGAGCGGCAGGTGCTGCCTCGGAGTTTGGCGCGCTGGCCGTCGCGCTCGGCGATGGTGGCGCACGACGCGCAATGCGCGGCGGCGGGCGTGACGACGATCCTGGACGCGCTGTGTCTGGGCGATCTGGGGTTCGACACGGGACGGATTCAGACGTTTCGCGATGGGGTCGCGGACCTGGACGCGTTGACGCCGACGGGCTTGCTGAAGTCGGAACATTATCTGCATTTGCGCTGCGAGGTTCCGGCGCTGGACACGCTGTCCTGTTTCGATACCGTCGCGGACCATCCTTTGGTGCGCATGATCAGCCTGATGGATCACAGTCCGGGAGTCGGGCAGTACGCGAACCTGGAATTCTACCGTGCGCTGCGGCGTCGCGGCGGTTTGGATGAGGCCACGGTCGACCGCCGCATCGGCGAGCTTCAGGAACAACGCGCGCGTATGCGGGAACCGAACCGTCGGACGTTGTTGGATCGGGTGCGCGGCAAAGGGATCGCTCTGGCCAGCCACGACGATCGCACGATTGAGGAAATCGCGGAAAACGCACGCGACGGAATCACCATCAGCGAGTTTCCGGTTACGATGGCGGCGGCCGAGGCGGCGAAGGCGGCGGGCATGGACGTGATCGCGGGGGCACCGAACGTGGTGCGGGGCGGCTCGCACTCCGGCAACATCGCCGCCGCCGATTTGCTGCGGTCGGGATGGGTGGATGTGTTCGCGTCGGACTATGTGCCGCCCTCGTTGATCGAGGCGGCGTTCCGGGTGGCGCGCGAGGGATTGGTGGGGTTGCCCGAGGCGGTGTCGATGATCGCGTCGCGGCCCGCGGCGCTGGCCGGATTGCCTGACCGGGGCAGCCTGGAAGCTGGCCGGCGAGCCGATGTGGTGCGCGTGCGGGTGCATGAGACTCTGCCCGTGGTGCGCCAGGTCTGGTGTGGCGGGGAACGGGTGATCTGATGTCACCCGAGGCCCGGGTCGGGGTTTATTACTGTCCTTGCGAGGATGACCCGCTCTTTACCTCAGGTGCCGCCTGGCTGGGCCGGGATCCGTTTCTGGGCGCACCCGTGACGCAGCCTGACCTTCGAGGGATCGAGGAGGTGACGGCGGAACCTCGAGGCTACGGTTTCCACGCGACGCTGAAACCGCCTATGCGGTTGGCGTCCGGCGGTTCCTGGGCTTCATTCGTGTCGGCCGCGGACAGACTGGCGGGGCAGATCGCGCCATTCGAATTGCCTACGCTGGCGGTGACCAATTTGCATGGGTTCCTGGCGTTGCGTGAAACGTCGGCCTGCGCGCCGCTACAGGCGTTTGCGGATGTGTGCGTGGAGGAGTTGGACCGGTTCCGCGCGCCGCCCCCCGAGGCGGAGCTGGCGCGGCGGCGGCGGGCTCGGCTGACCGAGGCGCAGGACACGATGCTCACGCGTTGGGGGTATCCTTACGTGTTCGGTGAGTGGTTGTTTCATATGACGCTGACGCGGCGGTTGTCCGTCGAGGAACACGCGGTGTGGCGGCCGGCAGCGGAACGGTTTTTCGTTGAGGCCACGGCGGTGAAACGGCTGGTCGCGGATATTTGTTTGTTCACGCAGACCGGACCGGGCGCTCCGTTCGTCATCGCGAAACGGTTGACGTTAAGCGGGTAACCCTACCGTCCGCGTCGCGACCCGCGTTTGGCTCAGGCTTCGCGGACATGGGTCTGGGCGACCGGCGAAAACCGTTGACAGTGCGAGGCGTCGCGCCCTGTATGCCTTGCGCCGGGGCGATGATCACCGGCACGCGATGGACATGACCATGAGCGGCGACCCCGAGAACCCGATGCTTGTCTTCCTGAGGCGGATCGACGCCAAGGTCGATCGGCTCGCGGAGGATATGGCGGACGTCAGGCAGCGCCTGACCTCGCTTGAAATCCAGGTCGCCAAAGCGGCCGCGACGGAGGCAAGTCATTACGCTCAGATCATGCTGCGCCTGGATCGCAACGAGCAGCGGCTGGACCGCATCGAACGGCGCGTCGATCTCGTGGAGACGCCCTGACCGGGTATGCCCTGATGCGGCCTTAAAAATGCCGGCCAAAATCCATGCGCTCGTGAAGAATGCGAACGACATCGATTCCGCCCTCGATCAGGCGGTAGAACAGGACATGAGAGCCGGACGGGTATTTCCGGTATCCGGCGCGAACCTCGGGACATGCCCGCCCAATTGCTGGCTGCTCCGCGACACGCGCGATGTCTCGTCCGATCTGGCGGGTATAAAATTCCGCCTGGTCTGTTCCCCAATGTTTCCCTGTGTGAGCCCAGATTTCTTCAATATCGCGCCGGGCCCGTGGCGAGATTGTATAGCGGCCCGTCATGGTTCCGGTGGCTGAGTTTCCCGCTTTCCTGCGATGAACGCCTCAAAATCGAATGGGGCCGATGCGCCGCTTTGCTCGCCTTCGACAAGGGCTGCACGCAGCGCCTCAAGCTTCGCCTCCTGTTCCTCGAGCAACCTCAGCCCAGCTCGCACGACGTCGCTTGCGCTGCCGTAGCGGCCTTGGCCGACCTGAGCCTCAACAAAGCCGCTGAAATGCTCGCCGAGGCTGAACGAGGTGTTTTTGCGCATGGCTGGGTTCTCCGATGCTGAGAATACCAAAATCTGGTACTTATGGAAAGAGCTCCTGAAGGTCAGTAGACAACCGAGAGTCGCGCGGACGGAGCATCCATTCGGTCAGTATGAAACGTGACCGAGATTCCCAATGTCATGGACACCCGCAACCGCGCGGGTGCACTTGATTACCGTGGCGAAAAAGCCCTTTGTTTCCATAAGTATTGGCGCCTACCGCGATGGTATTAGCGATCACCTCCCACGACGGATGATGAAACCCCGTGCCGGTTGAACTGAAAAGATCCCGGTCACGCCCTTCCACGTTCCCCAATATCCCGAAAGCTCTTGATCCGCACATCATGATCAGGAAACCGCGCGACGATCTCCAACTCGCCGTCCATCGCCTCAATGAAGCGGCGCAGCGTACTCACATACATGTCCGTGCGCTTCTCGATCTTCGCGACCGCCGGCTGCTCGACGTGCAGAATCTCGCCCAGGGCTGCTTGCGAAAGCTGGCGAGCGGTACGGAGTTGGGTCAGGTCCATTTCCTCGCGCAGGTCCGCCGCCATCCGATCCACGCGCGCGCGCCGCTCCGACGGCATCTTCGCTACCAGCTCGGAAAACTTGTGCCGGCCCGTCATATCAAACCCTCCGCCTTGTGTTCCTTGAGGTAGATATCGTAGAGGTCGTCCGCCATCGGCACGTATGCCTCGTAAAATCGGTCATCTCCCGTCTTGTTGCCACCGATGAGCAGAACCGCCGTGCGCCGGGGATGGAACGCGTAGAAAACGCGCAAAGGATTGCCGCCGCCCCACGCCGCCAATCGCGAGGCCAGCATCGCTGAAATAAAAAATCCCCGCAGCAAGCTGCGGGGAATATATCCCGAAAGCGATTTAATCTCGATCACGCATACCATGTAACGACTGACGGCTTCCGCGATGGACGCCGCGGGACACATTGTCGGCCACGACACCCGCCATCCAGCCCCCCTCACATCCCGATCGAAAATCCTCCATCCACCGGGATCGCCGTCCCTGTCACGAAATTCGACGCCTCACTCGCCAGGAACGCCGCCACGCCGGACATATCGCGCGGCACACCCCAGCGCCCCTCCGGCGTGCGCTTCTCCACGCTCTCATGCAGACCGCTCACCTGCTGGCGCGCCCGTTTTGTCAGGTCCGTATCGATCCATCCCGGCAACACGGCATTAACCTGGATATTATCCTTGGCCCAGGCGGTGGCGAGGGCACGGGTCATCTGCACGATGCCGCCTTTGGAGCTGGCGTAGGGCGTTGCGTACGGCGCCCCGAACAGCGACATCATCGACCCGATATTGATCATCTTCCCGCCGCCCACTTTCTTCATCGCGTGGTACGCGGACTGGGAGCACAGGAAGGCGCTGGTCAGGTTGGTATCCATGACCTGGTGCCACTCTTCCTCGGTAAAATCCTGCGGCATTTTTCGAATTGAAGTCCCGGCGTTGTTCACCAGAATATCCACCCGCCCAAACAACCGCTCCGCCGCGTCGATCAATCCCTGGCACTGTGCTTTGACGGTTACATCGGCGGACACAAATTCGGCCTTCACGCCCAATGCGCGCAACGTCGCCAGCGCGGGCCCGGCTTTGTCCACGTTGCGGCCCGCGATGACGAGGTTCGCGCCAAGCGAGGCGATACCCTCGGCCATTCCCAGTCCGATGCCGCCATTGCCGCCGGTGACGACGGCGACCTTGCCGGTGAGATTGAACAAATTCATCGGGGGTCCCCCTGTTTCCCGCACGGCATATCCCGCGCTCCCGCGAAATGGCAAGTTCCCCCAGCCCAGACTGGATGGATGAACCGCTTTGACGCAGCCCATGCCCCAATCCCGGTATCCGCTGGTCCAGGCATTGCGAGCCATCGCCGCGCTGTCCGTCGCGCTGCATCACGTCCTGTACGAAGCCGTCACCCTTGGCGGCGAGAGTGCCTCCTGGGCCAACGCGATCCAAAGCGCGATGCCGTGGGAGGCCGGGGTCGATATCTTCTTCGTGATCTCCGGCTTCGTGATCCTGCATGCCTCGACACCGTTGTTTGAACAGGGCTGGCCGGGCCTTCGCCGCTTCCTGGCCCGCCGGGTGGCGCGGATCGTGCCGCTGTACTGGGCCGTCACGACCCTGTACATCGTCGGCGCAACCGCCGGCCTGGGCACGATCAGCGGCCCGATGAGCATCCTTGCCTCCTACGCCTTCATCCCCTTCGCCCGCCCCAACAGCCTCGTCCAACCCGTGTTCGCCCTGGGCTGGACCCTGAACAACGAGATGTTCTTCTACGCCCTGTTCGCCGCCGTCCTGTGGATGCGCCGCGAGCGAGCGATCGTCTGCCTGACCCTGGTTCTGGGCGGCCTCGTCGCGGCCAACGCGACGTTCGGCTTCACCAACGTGGCGCTGAAATTCTGGAGCGAGCCGATCGTGCTGGAATTCCTGCTCGGCATCTGGATCCGCGCCATGTTGCCCATCGGCTTCGGGCTTCCGCTCTGGACACGGATTGGCCTCGCCGCCCTGGCACTGCTCGCGCTTTACGCGGATGTCGTGTCCGAGGGAGTGTCACGGCCCGTTGGATGGGGCATTCCCGCCGCTCTGCTGGTCATCGCCGCCGTCACCGCGACGCGGGAGCGAGCTTCGCGATGGACCTCGTTCGCGACCCGGATTGGCGACGCGTCGTACGCGCTTTATCTGCTGCACCCGTTCGTCATGCGGGCCATGGGTCTGACGTGGCGCGGGCTTGGGCCCACAAGCCCGGGGTGGGCGCTGATTTTTGTCGGGCGACGCTCGCGCTGGCGTGCGCCGCTTCACTGATGGTCAATGCCGTCGGGGAACGGCCGGTGACGCGTTACATCCGGCAACGGCTTGAACCAGCCTGACGGAAGATCAGTTGCCGAAAACGCGCCGCGCCCATGCGCAGGCTTCGTCCATCGCGGCGCCGGAAATGTCGACAATGCCGGGAAAAAAGAAGAACCCGTGATTGACGCCCGGCCACCGCTTCATCTCCACCGGCACGCCCACCTTCCGCAACGCCTCCGCGTAGTACTCCCCCTCGTCGCGCAATGGATCGTATTGCGCGGTCGCCACCAGCGCGGACGGCAACCCGGCCAGCGTCGAGGCCCGCAGCGGCGACGCGTGCGGATGCACCCCGTCGGCGGGCGAGCGGACGTAATGATCCCAGAACCAGATCATGCCGTCACGGGTCAGACCGTAGCCCGTCGCGTTCTCGGTCATCGAAGGAGTGCCGGGCTGGTAATAATCCGTCACCGGATAGATCAGCATCTGCCCGATCAACCGCGGTCCGCCCTCATCGCGAACCCGCAGCGCCGTCACCGCGGCGAGGTTCCCGCCCGCGCTGTCGCCCGCCACCATGATGCGCGCCCCATCGCCACCCAACGCCGCGGCGTTGTCCGCGACCCAGCGCGTCGCGGCGAGGCAATCGTCGGGTGCGGCGGGAAACTTATGCTCGGGTGCGAGCCGGTAATCGACGGACACAACCACGCAGGCCGCGCCCTCACACAGATTGCGGCACATCGGGTCGTGGGTATCGAGATCGCACACGACGAAACCGCTGCCATGGAAGAACACCATCAGCGGAAACGGCCCCTCGCCTTTCGGCGTGTAAATCCGCAGCGGCAGCGATCCGCCCGGCCCTTGCATGTCGCGGCTCACGACAGATCCCACCTCGGGTCTCCGCAATCCCGGAATATCCCGCGCCGCCATTTGCACTCGCGCGTCAGCAACCGACAGCGTGTGCAACGGCGGCAATTTCGCCCGCAGATCGAGCAGCGCCTGTATTTGTGGATCGACCGGCATGATGAAGCCCTCCCCTTCCGCGGTATCCTCGCACAGCCTCGCGCGGCGGGCCAGGTTGTGGCGTTCGGTTCGGCCACACGCTATGCTCAGAGCATGATCGCTCTGGGCGGCCCAACCTGAGCGAAAGGTCGACAGCGCGTGAATCCTGTGATCAAACATGGAACTACAGCACTTTCACACTGCCCGGTCAGGGTGAAAGTGCCGTAGCGTTCAGAACAAGGAATACCCCATGGCCCCGCCCCCGCCTTTCGGCGCAAACTCCGCCGCCGCGCGCGACATCGCGAACGTGCTGCATCCCTACACCGACCTGAAAACTCACCTCGAGGTGGGGCCCATGGTCGTTACGCATGGCAAGGGCGTGCGTATCTGGGATGAAACCGGCAAGGACTACATCGAAGGCATCGCCGGACTGTGGTGCGCGGCGCTTGGGTTCGACAACGAACGCCTGGTGCAGGCCGCCGTGACGCAAATGCGCAAGCTGCCATTTTATCACGCCTTCGCCGCCAAATCGCACGAGCCGATGATCGACCTGGCGGAAATGCTGATCGAGCGCGCGCCGGTGCCCATGAGCAAAGTGTTCTTCGCCAACTCCGGTTCCGAGGCCAACGACTCCGCGATCAAAATGATCTGGTACATGAACAACGCCCTTGGCCGGCCGAAAAAGAAAAAGATCGTCGGACGGTGGAAGGGATATCACGGGATCACCATCGGGTCCGCGTCGTTGACAGGTTTGCCCGCCAATCATCGCAGCTTCGACGTGCCGCTGCCCGGCTTCATCCATACTTCAACGCCACATTTCTATCACGGCGCGAACCCGGGCGAGTCCGAGGAAGACTTCGCGACCCGGCTCGCGAACGACCTGGAGCAACTGATCCTGAAGGAAGGCCCCGACACCGTCGCCGCGATGTGGGCCGAGCCGATCATGGGCGCGGGCGGCGTGATCGTTCCGCCAAAGGGATACTTCCCGAAAATCCAGGCGGTGCTGAAGAAATACGACGTGCTGCTGGTCGCCGATGAGGTGATCTGCGGTTTCTGGCGCACCGGCCATTATTGGGGCTGCCAAACGCTGGACATCCAGCCGGACATTCTGGTTTGCGCGAAGGCGTTGTCCGCATCCTACCTTCCCATCAGCGCCGTCATGGTGAACCAGCGCATCTTCGATGCCCTCGCCAAGGAGAGCAACGAAATCGGCACCTTCGGTCACGGCTTCACATATTCCGGCCATCCGGTGCCCGCCGCCGTCGCGATCGAAACGTTGAAAATCTACGACGAAATGAACATGGGCGCGCATGTCGGTCATGTCGGACCGCATCTGCAAACGGAGTTGCGCCGCCGGTTCGCCGATCATCCGCTGGTGGGCGAGATCCGCGGCACCGGCTTGATCGCCGCGGTGGAACTCGTCGCCGATAAGTCGGCCCATGCCAATTTCGACCCGCGGGAGAAGATCGGCATCCGGCTGACCAAGCTGTGCGAGCAGAACGGCGTGATCGTGCGCAGCGTGGCCAACGACTCGTTGTGCTTCAGTCCGCCGCTGGTCATCACGACCGGGGAGATCGATGACATGCTGACCCGTGTCAGCACGTCATTGGATGAACTGGCTGTGCAGTTGCGGCGGGAGCAGATCGCGGTCGTTCGGTGAGTTCGGCGCGGCGCGGTTTAGGGATGGTATCGCTGTCGAGGGGGCCCGCTGTTGCTTCCCGGTCACGGCCCGGTTTGTCCGCATGCGCTCAAGATTACGGATGAGTTGGGCGTTCCTTTTTATATCGTCATGGCCCGGCTTGTCCGGGCCACCCGTCGCGGCATCGTGCTGGAATGGGTGGCCCGGACAAGCCGGGCCATGACGTTTTTGGGAGGAACGTCAGCAGTTCTCATTTTGGCCGCGCTCATTTCGCAAACGTCATCACCGGGCTCGTCCCGGTGACCGGAAGTGGCACGAACTGGGCCAAAAGGGCACTCAAGGCCGAGGCTTCGTGCCGCGACCGGTCCCCGGGACGGGCCCGGGGATGACGAAAATGGGTTGACGCGGCCAAAATGAGAACTGCTGGAGGAACGTCCGGCATCGTCAGGCCGGCGCGCGCGCCACGAACCTCCCATCCCCCGGCCGCGCCAACACCGTCTTCCCATCCCAGATCATCCGCCCACGCAACCATGTCGCCGCCACGCGCGCGCGCATTTTCGTCCCATGCCAGGCCGACCAGTTCATCTCCGGCCGGTCCACCAGCGAATTCTCGTCGAACGTGAAATCCCCCGGCTCCAGCACCACCAGATCGGCATCCGACCCGACCCGGATCGCCCCCTTCCTCGGCCAGAGCCCATGCAATTTCGCGCTCCGCTCGGCGCAGTAAGTCGCCATCAGAGTCGGCGATAATCCCCGCTCCGCCAGCAACGTGAACATCAACGGCGCGAAACTCTGCAACCCCGTCAGGCCCGCGCCACACGCGAAGATGTCGTCGAGGGTCTTTCTCTCCCGCGGCCAGGGCGCGTGATCGGTCGAGATATACGCGATCTTATCGGCCAGCAGACATTCCCACATCCGTTCGACTTCCGCCGCGGTGCGAAACGGCGGATTGCACTTGCCAAAACCTTTCAGGCGGACGACGTCGTCCTCGGTCATGCACAGATAATGGATGCAGGCCTCACCCGTCGTTTTCGCGCCAAGCCCGCGGAATTGTTCGGCCAGCGCGAACCCGCGCGCGATCGATGAGTGCGCGATATGGACATGCGCGCCGGTTTCCAGCGCCATTTCGAAAATCTCCAGATCGGCCATCGACTCGGCCAACGGCGGGCGCGTGCGGCAATGCATGATCGGATCGACGCGGCCCGCGGCGCGTGCCTCCGCTGTCAGTTTCTCGACCAACTCCTGATCTTCGTTATGGATCGCCACCGGCAATCCGGTCTTCGCGATTTCCCGAAACGCGGCCAGCATCGTCGGATGATCGATGCGCGGGAACCGGACGGCGTCATACTCGTACGTGGAAAGCTTGAACGCCGAGATTCCACCCGCCGCCAGTTCAGGGATCGCGTGCAGGCCGCCGGTTTTGGTGATCGTGCCATACAGGGCCATGTCGACGTGCGACGTCCGCTCCACCCAACCGATCTTGTCGCGCAACAGCACGGCGTCGGTGACCGGATGCGGCACGTCGTAGGGCATGTCGCAACATGTCGTGACTCCTCCGGCGGCGGCGCATCGCGACGCGGTCTCGATCCCCGGCCAACCGGTGGAGGACGAAGTATGCATGTGCCCATCGACCAAACCCGGCAGGATCATGTTGGCGCCATGGGAGATCGTTTCCCCCGCGGGGGGCGGCTCGCCCTGCCCGATCGCCGCGATCTTCTCGCCGCGCACCGCGACGTAGCCATTTGGCAGGATCGCATCTGTGGTGACGACGGTGCCCGTGATCACACGGTCGAATGGCATTGACACTTATATATGCATCCTTCGGTGCGTTGCCGGTGAAGCAACCTTGCCGCGGCTCGGGCGCGACCGTAGGAAGCATCACGAGGACATTATATCCTCACCAGCATGTGCGCGAACCGTGGCCATGTCCACACCAAGGCGCGAAACGGAGGAAACGAATGATCACGCATGACGTCACGGTCCATCCATCCAAGGACGACCTGAAGCGCGAAGACCAGTTTGCCTGGAAGATCGCGGGCGTGGCCGCCGATAAAGTCGCGGTCGATAAGGACGTGGCGGAGATGATCGTCAATCGGATCATCGACAATGCCTCGGTCGCCATCGCCGCGATCAATCGCCGCCCGGTCGTTTCGGCGCGTGGCATGGCATTGGCGCGCCCGCATAAAGGCGGCGCGACGGTGTTCGGTGTGCCCGCCGGCAAGCGCGTGACGCCCGAGTGGGCGGCATGGGCGAACGGCACCGCGGTGCGCGAGCTGGACATGCACGACACGTTTCTCGCCGCGGATTATTCGCACCCCGGCGACAACATCCCGCCGATTCTGGCGGTCGCGCAGACGACGGAAAAATCCGGCCGCGATTTGCTCCGCGGTCTCGCGACCGGATATGAAATCCAGATCGACCTCGTCCGCGCGATTTCCTTGCATGCGCACAAGATCGATCACATCGGGCATTTGTGCCCGGCGCAGGCGGCGGGAATTGGGACGCTGCTGGGGTTAAAGCAGGATGTGATTTACCAGGCGGTGCAGCAGGCCGTGCATGTCAGCTTCACGACCCGCCAGTCGCGCAAAGGCCAGATCAGTTCCTGGAAGGCCTACGCGCCCGCTCATTCCGGCAAGCTCGCGGTGGAAGCGGTGGACCGCGTGCTGCGTGGCGAAGGCGCGCCAAGTCCGATCTATGAAGGCGAGGACAGCGTGATCGCGTGGATGCTGGATGGCCCGAAAGCGCATTACCAGGTGACGCTGCCCGGCCCAGGGGAGCGGAAACGCGCGATCATGGACAGCTACACGAAGGAACACAGCGCGGAATATCAATCGCAGGCGCTGATCGACCTCGCGTTCCGCATGCGCGGGGAAATTTCCGACTTCGAGCAAATCGAGAAAATTGTCATCCACACGAGCCATCACACCCACTACGTGATCGGCACCGGTGCCAACGATCCGCAGAAAATGGACCCGAAGGCCAGCCGCGAAACGCTGGATCATTCGATCATGTATATCTTCGCCGTCGCGTTGCAGGACGGCAAATGGCACCATGTCGACAGCTATGCGCCAAGGCGCGTTGGCCGCGCCGACACCGTGCGCCTGTGGCATAAGATCGAGACGATCGAGGATCCGGAATGGACGCGCCGTTACCTCACGACCGATCCAAACGAATTGTCGTTCGGCGGCCGGGTCGAGATCCATCTGCGCGACGGCACCAAAGTCATCGACGAAATGGCCGTCGCCAACGCCCATCCCCTGGGCGCCAAACCCTTCGGCCGCGACGACTACATCAACAAGTTCCTGACGCTGACCGACGGGATCGTTGGCACACGGGAGGCGAATCGCTTCCTGGACGCCGCGCAGTCCGTCGCCAGCCTTGCCGCCGGTGAACTGCACCAGTTGAACGTGGCGCTGCCGGCGGGCACGCTGACCGTCAGCAAGCCGGGTATCATCTAAGGAGGATCTGACCCCATGAGCGAAACCGCGTTACCCAACCGGGCGAAAAAAAGTGTCGGCCTGTCCGGCATCGTCGCCGGCAACACCGCTTTGTGCACCGTTGGCCGCTCGGGCAACGATTTGCACTACCGCGGCTACGACATTCTCGACGTCGCCGATGTCTGCGAGTTCGAGGAAATCGCTTACCTGATCGTCCATGGCGCGCTGCCGAACCGGGCGCAGTTGCGGAACTACAAGGCGAAGCTAAAGTCGTTACGCGGTCTTCCCGCGCCCGTGAAAGCGGCGCTGGAAGCGTTGCCCGCGGCGTCGCACCCGATGGATGTCATGCGCACCGGTATCTCCGTGCTTGGCTGCGTGCTGCCGGAGAAGGACGATCAGAACGCCCCCGGCGCGAAAGACATCATCGACCGGATGATGGCCTCGCTTGGCTCGATGCTGCTGTACTGGTTCCACTTCGCGCAGAACGGCAAGCGCATCGACGTGGAAACGGACGACGAGTCGATCGGCGGTCATTTCCTGCACCTTCTGCACGGCAAGCCACCCAGCGCCGATTTCGTCCGCGCGATGCACACGTCGTTGATCCTGTACGCCGAGCATGAGTTCAACGCGTCCACCTTCACCTGCCGCGTGGTCGCGGGCACCGGCGCCGACATGCACTCCGCGATCACGGCCGGCATCGGCGCGCTGCGCGGTCCGAAACATGGTGGCGCCAACGAGGTCTCTTTCGAGATTCAGAATCGCTATGGGTCGCTGGACGAGGCCGAGGCCGACATTCGCAAGCGCGTCGCGAATCGTGAGGTCGTGATCGGATTCGGCCACGCCGTTTACACGATCTCCGATCCTCGCAATGAGGTAATCAAGAAGGTCGCGCGGCGTCTGTCGGAACAGGCGGGCGATTTGCGCCTGTTCAACGTCGCCGACCGAATCGAGTCGACGATGATGGACGCGAAGAAGATGTTCGCCAACCTCGACTGGTTCAGCGCCATTTCCTACCACATGTTGGGCGTGCCTACGAACATGTTCACGCCGCTGTTTGTGATCGCGCGCACCTCCGGCTGGGGCGCGCATGTGATCGAACAACGCATCGATAACAAGCTGATCCGGCCAACGGCGAACTACATTGGCCCCGAAGATCTGAAGTTCGTGCCGATCGCCGAACGCGGCTGATCCCGCCTGAGGGAAGCATGCGAAAACGCCGCGGCGGCATGCCGCGGCTTTTTTTTGTCGTTTCGCCAAATTATCGTTGACAGCGGCCCGCCAGATGTCGAGAAGCGATTCTGGCTAAATTGGAAGCGATTCGCATCGTCGAGTCGTGAACATTCGGATTGATGAGGACGTTCATGGACGCGCATCCGGTCCTGACAGTCACCAGGCGATCGAACACAACGAACCCGTGTTTGACCGTGGCTCGCGCGATGCCCATCTCGACCTGGGTCGCATGGTTCCGCGATCCGGATGATATCCAGGTTCGTAACGACACCGGTCGCGGCGGTCATTCGGCCATGGCACCGGTAACAGGGAGTTTCCAGGCGTGAACAACGACGAACTCATAGTGGAAGAAACCCCGCGTGCTCAGGCTTTGGCGATGCGCGCGGGCGGACGGAAAACGGCGAAGAAGGCCGCGGGTAAAAAGGCCGCGCCAAAAAAGGCCGGCCGTAAGGCAGCCGTGAAAAAGGCCGCGCCGAAGAAAGCCGGACGTAAGGCAGCCGGAAAGAAAGCCGCGCCGAAGAAGGCCGGTCGCAAGGCAGCCGGAAAGAAAGCCGCGCCGAAGAAGGCCGGTCGTAAGGCAGCTGGAAAGAAAGCCGCGCCGAAGAAAGCCGGTCGTAAGGCAGCCGCGAAAAAGATGGGCCGTAAAGCCGCCGCGCCGAAAAAAGCCGGCCGTAAGACAGCCATGAAAAAGGCGGCGCCGAAGAAGGCCGGTCGTAAGGCAGCCGGAAAGAAGGCCGCGCCGAAGCGGGCAGCCGCGAAGAAGGGTGCCCGGAAAGTTGGCCGTCCACGCAAGACCGCCGCGCCCGCCGCCGCGCCTGAACCGGCGGCGTCGTCCGACTCTTCGAACTAACGACCTGAACGAACCGGCCGGAGGCGTCTCGGAACTATCCGAACGTCTCCAGCAGGTCGTTCACCTGTTCCGGCGTCAGAACGCGCGGTGAGTGACCACGTAACGTCAAAAACAGCTTGGCGGCTTCTTCCAGTTCTTCCGCGGCGTAAACCGCGTCTAGGAGCGTTTTTCCCGACACGACCGGGCCGTGATTGGCCAATAAAACCGCACGCGCGTCCGGTGCCGCTGCTCTGATCGCTGGTTCCATCGCCGGATCGCCCGGACGAAAATACGGAATAACCGGCATCTTCCGCCCAATCCGCATCACGAAATACGGCGTCAGCGGCGGAATTGGATTCTCCAGATTTACATCCGGCAAACACGCCACCGCGGTCGCCAGCGTCGAGTGCAAATGCACGATCGCGCCCGCATCCGCGCGAGTCACGTAAAACGCACGGTGCATGAACACTTCCTTCGATGGCGCGTCGCCTCCCACATGGCGGAAGTCCTGGTCGAGTTTCGATATCCTCGCGGGATCGAGCCGCCCCAGACTCGAATTGGTCGGGGAGATCAAGTAACCGTCCTCGACACGCATGCTGATATTGCCGGCGCTGCCAACGGAAAATCCGCGGGCGAACAGGCTCGCCGCGAGTTCGGTCATCAGGTCGCGGCTTTGGGTTTCGTTCATCGCGGTCAGTCCTTCAGCATCTGAAACGCTTTCGGGAAGAAATCGGGCGCGCCGAAATTGCCGGACTTCAGGGCCAGCAACAGATCGGCTCCATTGCCAGATGCCAACGTCCATGGAACGCCCGGATCGATCTCCACGCCGATCCGCAATTGCCGGACCCCAAGTTTGGTCACGACCGCGCCCGACGTTTCGCCGCCGGCCACCACCATCCGGCGCACGCCACGCGCGATCAGGCCCTCGGCGATTCGCGCCATGGCGTCTTCCAGCAAAGCGCCAGCTTTCTCGGGCCCGCCAAGCGCCGCCTGGATCGCCGCGACCTTATCGGGCGGGGCGGAAGCCGCGATAATGACCGGTTTGGCGCCGATCTTTCCGTCCGTCCAATTCAGCGCGATTTCGGCAAGCCCGGTGGCATTTGGCGTGGCAAGTGGATTGAGTTCATGCACCGGCGCCTGCGCCCGCGCGTAACCAAGCTGGTTCAGCGTGGCGCGCGAGCAGGACCCGGACAGCACCGCCGCCGCCCCCGCGATGTCCGGCAGCGTCCCGGCGTCTCCCGCGGCCGGCAACAGGCCCGCGCGCCGGAAGTTACCCGGCAAGCCCATGGCGACGCCCGAGCCGCCACAGACCAGCGCATGGTGCGCCGCCGCCTCCCCAATCGCGATCAGATGCGCGTCGGTCACGGCGTCGACGATGGCATGACTGCGTCCCTCTTCTTTCAACCGGGTCATCGCGTCGCGGATGGCGGAGCCACCCGCCTCGACCACCGGGAACGCAACGAGGCCCACCGTGCCATCGGTCTGACGCGACAGCACGCGCACCAGGTTGGCGTCCGTCATCGGCGTCAGCGGATGGTGTTCCATGCCGCTTTCGTTCAGCAACACGCCGCCGGCGAACAAATGGCCGAGGTAAACGGTGCGGCCGTTGGTCGGAAACGCCGGGCAATGCAGCGAGAAACCACAGTCGAGCGCCCGGATCATCGCGTCGGCGATCGGGCCGATATTACCCTGATCGGTGCTGTCGAAGGTCGAACAGTATTTGAAGAAGTATTGCCTCGCGCCCGCCTTCCGCAACCACGCCAGCGCCGCCAGGCTCTGTCCGACCGCCCATTCGACCGGCGCCGTCCGCGACTTGATGGCCACGACGACGGCATCCGCGTCGGGCACCGGATCGTCCGGGGCCGGCGTGCCGATCAGTTGGACCGTGCGCATCCCACCTCGCACCAGCATGGAGCAAAGATCGGTGGCGCCAGTAAAGTCGTCGGCGACAGAGCCCAGTAGCATTGAGGAAATCTCCTTACCGGATCAGCCCAACGACTGGGCGAACAGAGCGGCCTGGGTCCGCCAGGAAGGAAGCGACTGACCAATCTGCCAGGCCCGCTCGGCCATGTCACGGCGCAGCTCGCCGCCGAAAATCATCCGCCGCAACGATTTCGATACCTGGTCGCGATCGGCCGCGGGACAGACACAACCGGAGTCCGGCGTGATCAAACGACCCGCCGCGCCGCCCTCGGTGACGACAACCGGCAGGCCACGCTTCAACGCCTCGGCGATCGCCATGCCGTACCCTTCGTAATGCGTCGCCAGCGCGAACAGATCGGCGCCCTGCCAGGCCCGCTCCAACGCGTCCCCGGTCAATTCGCCCGCGAAATGCACACGCCGGGCGATGTCGAGTTCTTCCGCGAGCGCCATCAACCCGTGCGCATGGACGGGATCCCGGTCCGGCGAGCCAACGATGGTCAGATGCCAGTCGAGATCCCAAAGCCGGCCAAGAGCGCGCAACAACAGGTCGTGACCTTTGCGCGGGATCAGTGTGCCGATCGACAGAATCTCGCACGTTGGACCACCGGAACCGGCACACCTTGGCGCGTCATCGGTTCCGGGAACCACCGCGGCGACCCGCGCCTCCGGAATACGAAACCGCGTGACGAGTGTTTCCGCCGTGGTCTCGCTGGTCACGATCAATCGCTTCAGGCGCGCGAACAACCGCTGTTCGATATCCTCCTGAGCTGCCTGCGCCACTGGCTCCAGTCCGGTTTCCAGCGAGGTGGGATGATGGATCAACCCAGCCGAGCAGCGCGCGGCAAGCACATCCTCCAGGCCGTGAAACGCCGGCAGCGCCAGGCCATCGATCACCGGCCTCGTATCGGGCGCCAAACGGTTCCACGACGCGCGAGCGGACAGGCGCGCGGCCTCGTCGCATGTGGGAAACGCGCCGGCCAGTTCCACTACATCGACGTGGTGACCATCGGCGCGAAGCCCGTCCACGATCCGGCGGTCGTAGCCATAACCGCCGGAGATCGTGTCGAAAGGCGCCGGAACGATCAGCGAGATGTGCATGGATCGCTCCGGCCGTTTTCAGGCACGGGGTTACACGCCCTCGATGATGTCGCCGTACGGAACCCAGGTTTTGCCGTCCCATTTGATCAGTTGCAGCGCCTTGACCGGGTGGAAGTTGGTCGGACTGGTATTGACCTTGATGCCGGGTAACAACACCGGCACTTCCAGATCCTTCAGGTTCGCCGCTTGTTTCATGATGTTTTCGCGGGAGAAATCCGAGCCGCATTGCACCAGCGTCCGGTGCATCGTTTTGACGACGGCATAGGCGTAGATATAGCTCAGGTCCGTCTGATCGGCGCCGGGCATGTGCTTGTTCATGAAATCCCGCCACTCGTTCATGCCGGGATCGGCGACCCAGCGCGGATCGGTGGAATCTTTCAGATAATTCGTGCTGATCATGCCAATCGATTTTTCCGGACCGGCGGGAACCATAACGGTCCCGACCGAGATCGCGACGTTCGACATGACGAACAACGGCTTCCACCCGAGATCGTGGACCTTGCGGATCGCCTGCGCGGCGAATTTCGGAATCGCCACGCACAGGAACGCATCCGCGCCGGAAGCCTGCAGCGAGGTGATCTGACTGTCGATCGTCGCATCGGTGGGCTCGTACGACACCATGACGGTCTTCTTGTCGAAATTGTCGCCAAGAATGTCTTTGACGCCGGCTGGGTAATCCTTACCGAAATCGTCATTTTGATAGAGGATTCCGATCTTCGCGTTGGGCTTCTCCCGTAATATGTATTTTGTATAAATCTGCGCCTCGGTCCGGTAGCTCGCCTGGAAGCCGATCGTCCAGGGGAAGTTTTTATAGTCGCCCCATTTGTCCGCGCCGGTCGCGATGAAGAGATGCGGCACTTTCTTCTGGTTCACGTAACGATGGATCGCCGAGTTGGTCGGTGTGCCCAACGTGTTGAACAGAAACGCGACCTCGTCCTGTTCCACGAGACGGCGCACCACCTCGACGGTCTTGGGCGGGCTGTACACGTCGTCCAAACTGATGAAATTGATCTTCCGTCCGGCGATCCCGCCTTGTGCGCTGACCATGGCCCAGTAGGCGGTATGGAGTTTTCCGATCACGCTATAGGACGACGCGGGTCCGCTATAGGGATTGGTGTGACCGATCTTGATCTCGGTGGCGGTCACGCCAGGCGTTTCCGCCGCGTGCGCGGACAGGAACGGTGTCGCGAGCGGGCTGGTCATCAGCGCGGTGCCAGCGGTGAGAAGATGGCGGCGTTTCATTCGGCGTCTCCCTGTTGATCGGTCCATATTACGTCGGGCCAGTTTGCTCCACGCACGCATAAACCGGAAGCCGGTCCACGGCGAGTTGTGTTTTCCGGTCAGGACAGCATTTGTCGTGGCACCGTGCTTGCGCGGATGGCCCAGGCAGGCGAGTCAGGACGGTGCGTCAAATGCATGCGCGAAAATATTTGTAACATTCCACCCTGTCAGATGTCTGGTCCTCAGAACCGAAGGATTGTTGCGATGACCCGCATTCATCGTCTGCTGACCTGGCCGGCCGCGCTTTACGTCGCTGGAATCCTGATGTGGTACGAGCAGTACAAGTTGACCGGAAATCCGGGCTCGGTCTGGTTGTTCACCGTGCTGTCGGATTGGCTGTTCCTGGACGGTTACGAAAAACCGTTCCGGCTGTTGGTCGCCAGCCTGGAAATCGTGGCCTCGGTGCTGGTGGTCATCCCCGTCACGCGGGTATGGGGCGCGGCCCTGGCGCTTGGCATCATGTCCGGCGCCATTTTCTTTCACGTCGTCAGTCCTCTGGGCATCGATCCCTACAAGGACGGCGGCGCGCTGTTCAAGGAAGCGTGCGCGGTCTGGCTGAGCGCGGCGTTCATCCTGCTGTCCTGGCGCGCCGAGGCCGCCGCGATCGTCCATGGACTGCTGAACCGAACCAGATGGAACGGAACCACGCGATCCAACGCATGAAGTACGCGGGCCATCCCGGTTCCGGCGCGAGGCCTCGTACTGGGCGTGACCCGTTGAACAGGGGCCGCGCCGATCAGGACGTCGATCTCCTGCCTGATCCGGGAGCGGGCGCGATGAAGCAACACGCGCTGGTTCTCGGCGCTGATTTCCAGCAACGCGCAGGTCTCCCCTGCGTCGCGGCCTTCCATGTCGCGCAGCAGGATCACCGCGCGCTGTCCCGCCGGCAACCGGTCGATCGCCGCCTGCGCGTGCTCCCAAAGCTGCCGCCCGAAGACCACCCGCTCCGGCGTCAGCTCCTCCCACAACCTGGGCGACTCGGCCCAATGACCGTCGGGTTTGAACGCGCTCAACGGCACACCGCGCTCGCCGGGGGATGTTCCTTCCATCAGAGCGCCAAGCCCGAGGAGTCGGCCTTCGCGCGAAACGCGGGTGCGGGCGCGGTTCATGACGATGCTGAATATCCAGGTGACCAGGCTGGATCGTCCCTCGAACCGGCCGATGCCCGTATGGACCGCGATCCAGGCGTCCTGCACCACCTCCTCCGCCTGGGCGTGGCTGCCTATGATGGCGGCCGCGAATCGGACGAGCGAGGCATGAAACCGCCGAACCAGCATGCCATAGGCGCCCGTCTCACCCTGCCGCAGGCGCGCGAGAAAATCGGGATCATCGAATTCGGTCGAACGCATTCTGCCTCTTTTGGCTGTTTCTCCGGCGGGTTGCTCTGGATGTAAGCAGGAGAGATATAACATGTATACTAACACTGCTCCGGGCCGGCTGACGGCAAACAGGACCTCGCAATGAAGTGCCGTGACGTGGCGGAACTCGTGACAGCGTACATGGAAGGCGCGTTGCCGCCCGGTACCCGATTCCGGACACGGATGCATCTGCGGCTTTGCGCATCGTGCCGGCGCTACGTGGATCAACTGCGGCGCACGGTACGCCTCCTGGCCGACGGACCAACGCCGCCTCCTCCGGAGGATGAAGACCGGATCGTGGCGTCGATGATATCCTCGCGGCGTGAGGCGTAGGCGCGTCATGCCGGGTTGCAAGCGCTTCGCATCGGGCAATTGCCGGTTTTTTCGGCACCACGAATTGTGCGTTGCAATATGTTAGTAAAATTAACTTTTGAGTTAATGGTTTGTTAACAATGCCGGTGTAGGCTGTTTGATAGTCATGCCAGTCCAGGCTGACGAGCCGGTGTAGCCATGACACAGTGGCGCCGCCAGGACCGGAGGGACGCTGATGCACACCGCAGCGCGACCACTGATATTTGCCCAGAAAGCCTGGTTGTCCACAGAAATGCGCCGCGCGCGTTCACGATTCATCTTGAACTCGCTTCGGTGCGTCCGCACTATACCCTGGTTTCCTGGTCTGGCGTTCGTGCGGGGGCCGATTCTCCGCGTCCAGGCTGGGCCAGCGCCCGCTCGCGCGGTGAGATGTTTGCCGCGTCAGATTGCAAGCGCGGCGTGTAGTCCAGGATAGTTTATGAATTCGTCAGCAGAAATCCGGCCCAACGCAGAATCTTTCGCCAAGGAAGCCGTCCGTACGCTATGCTAGCCCAGGTCTTGCATGGGGCGGGCATGCCTCAGACTTTTCCGGGGGCGGCGTGGCTTCACCTTTTACCCAATGGAGCGGCCAGTGCAGTCCGTTGAAGACATCTTTTCGGTATTTGCCCGCGGCTATGACGCGCACCGCGAAGGCGAGATAACGCTGCCCGAGTATCTTGAGGGCTGCCGCGACAATCCCATGATGTACGCCACCGCCACCGAACGGTTGTTGGCGGCGATCGGCGAGCCTGAGATGGTCGACACGTCGAAGAACCCCCGACTCGGCCGGATCTTCATGAACCGGACGATCAGGGCGTACCCCGCGTTCAGCGAGTTCTACGGCATGGAGGAGACGATCGAACGGATCGTCGGGTTCCTCCGTCACGCCGCCCAGGGGTTGGAAGAACGCAAGCAAATCATGTACTTGCTTGGGCCGGTTGGCGGCGGCAAGTCGTCGCTCGCGGAACGGTTGAAAGCGTTGATGGAAACCCATCCCATC
Organism: Acetobacteraceae bacterium; assembly: GCA_009693865.1. GTDB lineage: Bacteria > Pseudomonadota > Alphaproteobacteria > Acetobacterales > Acetobacteraceae > Rhodopila. The sequence goes on from SHWL01000011.1 coordinate 52,607, forward strand.
TACGTTCTGAAGGCCGGCAGCGAGTTGAGCCCGGTCTTCGAAAGCCCGCTTGGCCTGTTCGATCCGGAGCGGATGGGCGGGCTGCTGGAAGACCGCTACGGGATTCCCCGGCGCCGCCTGAACGGGCTCATGAGCCCCTGGTGCCTGAAACGGCTCGACGAGTTCAACGGCGACATTTCCAAATTCCGGGTGCAGAAGATGCTGCCCTCGCGGCTGCGCCAGGTCGGCATCTCCAAGACCGAGCCGGGCGACGAGAACAACCAGGATATCTCGTCGCTGGTGGGCAAGGTCGACATTCGTAAGCTGGAAATGCACGCCCAGAACGATCCCGACGCCTACAGTTACTCCGGCGGCCTGAATCGCGCCAATCAGGGGTTGCTTGAGTTCGTCGAGATGTTCAAAGCGCCGATCAAGATGCTGCATCCGTTGCTGACGGCGACGCAGGAAGGCAATTACATCGGCACGGAGAATATCGGCGCGATTCCGTTCTCCGGCATCGTCCTCGCCCACTCCAACGAATCGGAGTGGCAGACCTTCAAAAACAACCGGAACAACGAAGCCTTCATCGACCGCATTTACGTCATAAAGGTGCCGTACTGCCTGCGGGTGACCGACGAGCAGAAGATTTACGAGAAGCTGGTGACCCGGTCCGAGTTGGGGGATGCGGCGTGCGCGCCCGCGACCTTCGAGATGCTGGCCCGCTTCACCGTGCTGTCACGGCTGAAACGGCATGAAAACTCGACCATTTTCGCCAAAATGCGGGTCTATGACGGGGAAAGCCTGAAAGAAACCGATCCGCGGGCGCGGAGTTTGCAGGAGTATAAGGATGCCGCCGGGGTCGAAGAAGGCATGGACGGCGCCTCCACCCGATTCGCCTTCAAGGTGTTGGCGGCGACCTTCAACCATGACACGACGGAGATCGCCGCCGATCCCGTGCATCTGATGTATGTGCTGGAGCAATCGATCCGGCGCGATCAACTGCCGCAGGACGCCGAGAAGCGATATCTGGAATTCATCAAGGCCGAACTCGCGCCGCGGTATGCTGAATTCATCGGCAATGAAATCCAGAAGGCGTATCTGGAATCGTATCACGACTATGGGCAGAATCTGTTCGACCGCTACGTGTCCTATGCCGACGCGTGGATCGAGGACATCGACTTCAAGGATCCGGACACCGGCCAGTTACTCAACCGCGAGTCGCTGAACCAGGAGCTGACCAAAGTCGAGAAGCCGGCCGGGATCGCCAATCCCAAGGATTTTCGAAATGAGGTCGTCAAATTCTGCCTCCGGGCGCGGGCGAACAATGCTGGGCGGAACCCGAACTGGACAAGCTATGAGAAAATCCGCGAAGTCATCGAAAAGCGGATGTTCAGCCAGGTCGAGGAACTGTTGCCCGTCATCAGCTTCGGCTCGAAGAAAGATGGCGAGACAGATAAAAAGCATACCGAGTTCGTCAGCCGCATGATGGGGCGCGGCTACACGGAACGCCAGGTTCGCCGCCTCGTGGAATGGTATATGCGGGTGAAGCAGGCGGGATAGGCAAACATGAACTTCGCCCGCGCAAATCAGCCCCGCCTACATCAGATGGTCCGTTGAAATGCATATCGTCGACCGTCGGCTGAACCCTGGCGGTAAAAACCTCGCCAACCGGCAGCGCTTCATGCGGCGGGCGAAATCGCAAATCCGCAAGGCGGTGCATGAAAGCACCGCCAGCGGTAGCATCAAGGACGCCGACGACGGCGGTGAGGTCGTCCTGCCGGCGCAGGGTGTGCACGAGCCGCAGTTCCGCAGGTCCTCGCATGGCGGATTCCGCGATCACCTGTTGCCGGGCAACAAGGAATATGTGCCCGGCGACACCATCCCGCGTCCGCGTGGCGGTGGCGGGGACGGCGGGTCCGAAGGCAGCCCCGACGGCGAGGGGGAGGACGATTTCCGCTTCGCTTTGTCGCGCGACGAGTTCGTCGATCTGTTCCTGGAAGACCTGGAGCTTCCCGACCTCGCGAAGCGGAAAGTCGCGAGCACGGAAGCCGTGAGCTGGCAGCGCGCCGGGTATTCCGTGACCGGCTCGCCCTCCAACCTCGCGCTGAACCGCACGGTGCGCAATTCTCTCGCGCGGCGCATCGCGCTGAAACGGCCGAAGCCGGAGGAGCTTGAGGCGCTGCGCGCTGAGATCGCGGCGCTGGACGAAGTGGATGAACGCCGCCCGGAGCTGGAAGCCGAACTGGCGCGCAAACTGCGGCGCACTGGTCTCATTCCTTACATCGACCCGCTGGATGTCCGGTACAAACGCTTCGATGCGATTCCGAAGCCGGTCGCGCAGGCCGTGATGTTTTGCCTGATGGACGTCTCGGGCTCGATGACCGAGCACATGAAGGATCTCGCCAAGCGGTTCTACATCCTGCTCTATATCTTCCTGAAACGCCGCTACAAGAATGTCGAAGTGGTGTTCATCCGTCACACCCATGAAGCCTCCGAGGTCGACGAGGAGACGTTTTTCAACAGCCCGGAAACCGGCGGCACCGTTGTGTCCACCGCGCTGGAGGAAATGGCGAAGGTCGTGGCCGAGCGTTACGATCCGGATTCCTGGAATATTTACGCGGCGCAGGCGTCGGACGGGGACAATACGGCGAGCGATAACGAACGGACGGCGGCGCTGCTGACCAAAAACATCCTGCCGATCAGCCAGTACTATGCGTATCTGGAGGTCGGCCGCGACGCGGAACATTTCCCGCCCGGCTTCATCCGGCGTGACAGCGATTTGTGGCAAACCTACAGTGCTCTGATCAAAGCGGGCGCGCCGATGGCCATGCGCAAAGTCGGCCACCGGCGGGACATCTATCCCGTGTTCCGGGAATTGTTCGCCAAAAAGACCAGCGCGGAGGCCGAGGCATGAGTGTTTCCACCGAATCCGACCGCTTGCTGTTCAAAGGCGCGGACTGGGACTTCAACACGATCCAGCGCATCAACGACGCGGTCGAAGAGATAGCCCTCAACGAACTAGGCCTGAACGTCTACCAGAATCAGATCGAGGTCATCAGCACCGAGCAGATGCTGGACGCCTATTCGTCCATCGGCATGCCGCTGTTTTACAAGCACTGGTCGTTCGGCAAGCATTTCGCGCGCAACGAGGCGATGTACCGCACGGGAATGCAGGGGCTGGCGTACGAGATCGTCATCAACTCGAACCCGTGCATCTCCTATATCATGGAGGAAAACACCGCCACGATGCAGACGCTGGTGATCGCGCACGCGGCGTATGGGCACAATCATTTTTTCAAGAACAACTACGTCTTCAAACAATGGACCGACGCGGACGGCATTATCGACTACCTGGAATTCGCCCGCGATTTCGTCATGAAGTGCGAAGAGCAACACGGCGCCGAGGAGGTCGAGCGGCTGCTGGACGCGGCGCATGCGCTGATGAATCACGGCATCCATAAGTACCCCCGGCGGCGGGCCACCGATCTGCGCACCGAGGAAAAGCGCGAACTCGAACGCCGCGAGCACGACGAGCGCGTGTTCAACGACCTGTGGCGCACCGTGCCGGGCAAGGACAACGGGCGCCACGATCCGACCGCGCTGGAACGCCGCCGCGCGCTGCTGGAACTGCCGCAGGAGAACATCCTCTATTTCCTGGAGAAGTCCGCACCGCTTTTACTCCCATGGCAACGGGAGCTGCTGCGGATCGTGCGGATTATCGCCCAGTATTTTTATCCGCAGACCCAGACCAAAGTGATGAACGAGGGCTGCGCGACCTACGTCCACTACCAGATCATGAACCGGTTGCACGACAAGGGTCTGATTTCCGAGGGCGCGTTGATGGAGTTCCTGCGCTCCCACACGAATGTCGTGTTCCAGCCGGATTTCGACGATCCCCGATACTCCGGGTTCAACCCCTACGCGCTCGGTTTCGCGATGATGAAGGACATCGAGCGGATTTGTCACGAACCCACTGCCGAGGATCGCGAATGGTTCCCGGATATCTCCGGATGTGGCGACCACATGGCCGTGCTCCGCGACGTCTGGGCTAATTACCGCGATGAGAGCTTCATCCTGCAATATCTCAGCCCGCGCCTGATCCGCCATTTCGGCCTGTTCCGGGTGACCGACGACGCCGAAGACCCGCATCTGAAGGTCGCGGCGATTCACGACGAACGTGGGTATCGCGACATCCGCCGCGCGCTGGCTCGCCATTACGACCCGGCTTATTTCACGCCGGATATTCAGGTCGTCGATGTGAATCTGGCCGGCGACCGGAAACTGATGGTGCAGCACCGGGCGATGAACCGTATCCTGTTGGAAGAGAAAGACGCGCGGCTAGTGCTGCAGCATATCGCCGATCTCTGGGGCTACGATGTCGCGATGGCCGAGATCGATCCGGCCGATGACACGGTGCTCAAGGACCACAAGGCGCGGGCGCGGCCGGGGATCGTTCCGCTGGAAACGGCGTGATCCGTTCCCTGGGGCAGGATCGTTTTCCGATCTGGTTGCAGCGGGACGCCCTCCCTCCTTCGTCATGGCCCGGCTCGTCCGGACCACCGGTCGCGGTACTGTGCTCGAACGGGTGGCCCGGACGAGCCGCATAAGCATCAGGATAACCGAGGACCGGAGAGGGATATTCTCTTTTCACCGTCATGGCCCGGCTCGTCCGGGCCACCCGTTGTGGCACTGTGCTGAAATGGGTGGCCCGGACGAGCCGGGCCATGACGGTTTTGGGCGAAAACCTCCCACCCATCAGCCCTATCCTGATGCATATGCGGACGAGCCGGGCCATGACGAAGGCAGGGGACGGGCCGAAAAGCTGCGTTAAAGCAGGCTGATCTTAAGCTTTCGTCCCCAGAACCTCGGGGTTGGTAACCCTGATCGGCGTGCCGTCGAGGAAAGCCAACGCATTTTCGATCATCTGCGGATAGAACCCTTCCCAGGTTTCCTTCACGCCATATCCCATATGCGGCATCAGGATCGTGTTGGGCAGGCGGCGGAACGGATGATCCTCGGGCAACGGCTCCCGGTCGTACACGTCGAGCGCGGCGACGATCCGGCCCGCGTGCAACGCCATCAGCAACGCCTCCTCATCGATCAACGGGCCGCGCGAAGTATTGATGAGGATCGCCCCCTGTTTCATTTTTGCAATGTCCGCCTCGCCAATCAGGCCCCGGCTGCGCGGCGACAGCACCATATGAACCGAGATCGCATCGGATTGGTGCATCAGGTCGTCCTTCGTCACCAGGGTGGCGCCGATTTCCTTGCAGCGGGCCTCGGTGAGATTCTGACTCCAGGCGATCACGTTCATTCGCAACGCGATACAGTATTGCGCCATGTAGCCGCCGAGGCGGCCCAGACCAACGATGCCGATGGTCTTGCCGGCCAGGCCGATGCCGACCGGCACGCCCATCTGGAACCGGCCGCGCCGCATATTCAGATCGCCTTGCGGAATGCCGCGAGCGGTCGCGATCAGCAGGCCAAGCGCCAGTTCCGCGGTCGCGGAATCGGTGTTCCCGCCACCTCGGGTGTTGCAAACGACAATGCCGCGCGCCGTGCAGGCCGGCGTGTCGAGCGATGCGTTCCGCGCGCCCGTCATCCCCAACATCCGCAACTTCGGCAGACGGTTGATCAACGATCCCGGCAATGGCGTCCGTTCCCGCATCGACAGCACGATGTCGAATTCGGCCAGGCGCGCCGCCGCTTCATCCTCGTCGCGGAAGGCCTCGGAGAAAATCGTGACATCGGCGCGTGATTCCAGCTCGAACCAGTCGGCGCTCTGGTAGGCGACGCCCTGCCAATCATCCAGAACCGCGACTTTGCTTTGATTGCCGCTCATGCGTTCCTCCTGGTGTTCCCGCCTGAACGTGGCCCGCGCCGCGGGGCGTGACAAGAGGTGGGGAAGCGCGAGGGCTCCGCCCTCGGACCCGCCAGGAGGCGCTGCCTCCCCCGCCTTCGCAGGGGCATGCCTGGACCTCCGGCAAAGGCGGTCGCCTTTGCAACCCATTCATTTTTGGTTGGGCGTAAGAGGGGGCCTATGGTGACTTATCAACATCCTCGTAGGCCCCCTCTTACGCCCAACCAAATTAAAGGTTCCAAGGGCCACTGCCCTTGGCGGGAGTCCAGAGGGCGGCGCCCCATACGCGCGAAGTTAGGGTGGCCTGATCTGGCAGGCCTGGAGCGTCCTGCGTCTGGGCGCCTCCTCAAGGTGGCGGCGGAACCGTAACAGGGCGGCGCGGTTTGTCAGTTTTGGTCTGGGCAGAATGGCGTCCAGCAAGATT
>SHWL01000114.1 GCA_009693865.1 Acetobacteraceae bacterium
TCCGGCGTTCATGAGTGAGCCCTCCCCGGACAAGGGTCGGGCAAACCGCCACCAACTTCAAACCGACACCACCCAAAATCGTCGAAAAACCGTTATAGGTCAGACACTTCGGAACGGTTCGTTCGGAAAACTCCGGACAGTAGTGAGCCGAAATCACGAAAGCGATGGCGATCCCTCCGGCAAGTCCAAGCTCGCTACCCTTGGCAAAAAACGTACTGTTAAAGGCTGTCTCGGCCGCAATCAGGAAAAACAGGAGCCCGTATGTCAGAATACCCGGCCACGGCGTCGTGGGCAATCGGTTCAAGCCGTGGGCGGCGCGGAAAGCACTCAGTTCGGATTGCCGCTCAAGGAGGTCCGCTCGCCTCCGTGCGAGCGAGCCACCTATATCGGCACGTGCGTGAGCAAATTGTGCGCTGGCTTCTCTGGCCTTGAGCTGCAACCTACCCAACTGGGAGGCCACGCCAAGTTCCGCGACCATGTCCCTGAGTGCTTTCAGTGTCCCAACGACATCAGTCCTCTGCCGCGTTTGGATGACGTTGATAGTCTGTAGAACATCCTGTTCAACGTCGTCGAAACCGTCCTGGTTCGTCGCCGGCACATTGCGTTTGCCGTTTGCTGCTCCGCGCTCCTTCAGAAGCAGCCGCCCTGCCTGCTCAGCGGCGTCAAGGGTTTCGAAAAGCCCAGGGATTGGCGCCGCGAACGGGGGCGAGCCGCGGATTCTCAGAATCGACCGAATGGCATCCTTGATCACGGTTGCAGAGCCCATTTTTTTGTCGCCGTCATCGAAGTATCAATCGGCGCCAAGTTGTTGGATAGCATGGTCTCTGAAAGTTCGACAGGTGGGGATCGTTGTCCGGGTCCGGGCAATTGCTGGGGAAACTAAAGAGGTATGGGGCTTGACCAGCACGGACCCTGGAATTCTCTTGGCAGTGGCGTAGCGTTAGTGATCATCTGGCGCGTGTAGCAGTTACTATGAATTACCGACAAATTGAAAATTGCATTTGAGCATCACGGTTTGTTCCCCCAATGCCCCTGGAGCGGGTGAAGGGAATCGAACCCTCGTATGAAGCTTGGGAAGCTTCCGTTCTACCATTGAACTACACCCGCGAGCCCAGGCAGTGCCATGTTACCACGCTCCCTCCCCGCCGCAACACCCTCGCGCCGCCGGGGCACGTCTTCACCTGCTCGCCGCGCGGTGGAGGTCTAGACGCAACGACGAGGGTGCCAAGTGCATCACAGATTTTCCAACGACGCGGCATCACCAGTCCGCCTCACCCGCCGTAAAGGAGCTTATGCCGTTCTTCGACGCTCATCTCACCCAGGTCAGGGCCCGAAAACGCTGTTTGATCGGCCTGTCTGGCTTTGGCCTCAAGCCGTTCCTCAAGCGTGGCGGCCCTTGCGGCACGCGGCCTTGGCGCGGTCTTACGGTCTCCAACCGATGGCTGCTTAACTGGCCAATTGCCAGAAGCGGGCGGCCGATTGCTGATCGTCTCTGCCATGGGAAACCCTTAATCGACCGACCACAGATGGTGCTTCACGCCTCGCCCCGCAAGCTCGGAAAAGTGCCGCCCCACCCGCGCCGCAACACCCTCACTCCGCCGCCTTCGCGACCGCCGGAGCATCCCCCAGCTTCACCCCGCGCACCGCGTATTCAGCCGCCACCCGGATCGCCTCGATCATACTCACCGCGCTGGCTTTCCCGGTCCCGGCGATATCGAACGCCGTCCCGTGATCCACGCTCGTCCGCAGCACCGGCAACCCCAACGTCACCGACACCGTCTTCTCAAAATCCATCATCTTCGCCGCGATATGCCCCTGATCATGGTACAGCGACAACACCGCGTCATACCGCCCAATCCGAGCCAAATGAAACACCGAGTCCGCCGGCACCGGCCCGCTGACATGAAACCCCTTCGCCCGAGCCGCCGCGATCGCCGGTTTGATCCCCTCGATCTCTTCCCGCCCGAACATCCCGTCCTCCCCGCCATGCGGGTTCAGCGCGGCGACGGCCAGATGCGGCGTCTCATATCCCAACTGGTGCAACGCCTTGATGCACTGATCGATCCCCTTGCTCACCCGCGGCACCGTGATCAGCGCGCACGCCTGGGCCAGCGACACGTGCCGCGTGAGGAAGAAGATCTTCAACCCCGAAATGGTGAACATCGTCATTTCTTCAGTGGCGCCGGTATGTTCCGCAAACATCTCCGTATGCCCGATGAACGGGATCTTCGCGGCCTGCAACGACTCCTTGTTGATCGGCGCGGTGACCACGCCCTCGACCCGCTGGCTCATCGCCAGATCGATCGAGACCCGAATCGCCGCATACGCCGCCTGCCCGCCCAAAGGCTGCACCTCACCCATCCGCAACGCCGAGGGATCGGCGCTGTCCTGATGCAACACGTCGATGACGCCTGGCTTGTCCGCGATATCCTCCGGCCCATCGATCCGGTTCAAAATCGCCGACAACCCGCAAACCTCAAGCGCCCGCCCCAGGATTCGGGCGTCGCCGATGACGAAGGACCGGGAGATTTCCCGCACCTCCGGCGACAACAGCGCCCGGACGCAGATTTCGGGCCCGATGCCGGCGGGATCGCCCATGGTCGCGGCCAGGAGGGGGCGGTTGGTCATGGTCTGGACTCCTCAGGAACGAAGCACCAATACGCCCGCGCGGGGTTACAATGCCAGCGTTGGTACCCGCATGTGCCAGTCGTGCGCCGCCTGATAGGCGTAACCGATCCGCAGCGCCAACGGCTCCTCATACGCCCGGCAGACGATCTGCAACGACAGCGGCAACCCACCGGCCGTGAACCCATTCGGCACCGCCGCCGCGCACAAATCGTAGAAATTGACCCACCGCGTGAACACCGCCGGCGTTTTGGTCTGGTCGATCGAGGCGATCGGCACCGCGGGCGTCACCATCGTGGGCGTCAGCAGCGCGTCCACATCGGCGATCGAGTCGTTGAACGCGATCTTCATCCGCTCCCGCGCCGCCAGCGCCCCCAGATAGTCCTTCGACGAAATCGCCGCCCCCGCGCGCACCCGCGGCCGAACATCCTGATCCAACGGCTGCGCGTTGTCGTCGGCGAGGCCGGCAATCACCGCGTAAATCTCGGCCGAGATGATTTGCCCCACCAGACCGCCCAGAGCGCCGAACCGCTCCGGCAGCGTCAGATCGACGATCTCCGCGCCCAGAGAGGACAGCGCTTCGACGGAACGGTCGTAGGCGGCGAGGACTTCGGCATCGACCCCGGAGCGCTCGGCCGCGGGCAGGCGGCCCAGACGCAGGCCCTTCACGCCGCGGCGCAGGTCGCGCATCGGATCGGCGTCCCGCACGCCCACGGTATGAAGGTCCCTCGGATCGGCGCCTTGCAGCACGGTCAGCAGCAACGCCGCGTCCTCGATATCCCGCGTGATCGGGCCAGGTGTATCGAGCGTCGAACTGAGCGGCAGGACGCCGTATGTGCTGACCCGCCCGATCGTCGTTTTCAACCCGGTGATGCCGTTCCACGCCGCCGGAATGCGCACCGAGCCGCCGGTATCCGTCCCAATCCCCCAGGGCGCCATGCGTGCCGCGACCGCGACGCCGGACCCGGAGGACGAGCCGCCCGGCGTCCGATGCACCGCCGCGTCCCACGGGTTCCACGGCGTCCCCAGATGTTGGTTCGTCCCCCAACCGCCGTAAGCGAACTCGACCGTATGGGTCTTGCCGAGATTGATCATCCCCGCCGCCATCAGCTTCCGGTGCAACGAGGCCGTACGCGGCGCGATCCGGTTCCGCCACGCGGCACTGCCGCCCATCGCGACCTCGCCCTCGATCTCCACGAGGTCCTTGATCGCGATCGGAATGCCATGCAGCGGCCCGACGGCGTGGCCGGATCGGATGGCCTTGTCCGCCGCCTCTGCCGCGAGGCGCGCATTGGCCGCGTTCACCGAAACGAACGCCTGCAACTTCGGCTCCAACCGTTCGATGCGGGCCAGATATTCATCGACGAGATCGACCGGGGACAACCGCCGCGCGGCAATCTCCCGCGCCAGTTCATGAACGGGAAGGAAACCTGGGCTGGTCATGGGGAGCCTCCGTTGGTCGACGCATCGTCCCGCGGGACGGTATCGCCGCGCAATCCCCATGCCTGCCGAGGATCAGGCCGCGATCCGCCCCAGCCGTTCAGGCGCGACCACATAGGCCTGGAGGCCCTCGGCCTCAATTTCGACCATGGTTGCCCCGGGCATCACTGGTAACCACGCGTCGCCATCGGTCCAGCGCCACATCTCGCGCCCGTCCCGCTCGACATCCCACCAACCCCCAGCCAGATCCGGGTGGTCGAGCGGCAATTCGACGAGCCCGCCACCAGCGCGGAACCGAATGCGCCGGACCCTCAGCCCGAGGCGCCGCCGGTCCTCGACCCATGGCTCCGCGTCGCATGGGGCCGAGGCGCGGGAGACCAGGCGGACACGCGCCGTGCCAATTGGCAGCGCGAAGACCTGGCGGTTCCCGTGGCTGACCAGGAGATGCGACGTCCGATCGCCCGCGACGATCCGTGGCGCCGGGTCACCGGTTGTGTGAACGCATGGCGGGACAAAGCCCAGTTGCCAGGCCCGGCCCGCGAGTCGTTGCCACAACGCCCTGACCCTCGCGGCGTCGGCGGCGAAGGGCAGACAGGACAGACCTTCGCGCCGCCGCTGACCGCCGGCGTCCGCCAGATCCGGGTGAAGCACCAATACCGGGCCGGCATTCTCGAACATGCCGCGATTGCCGGTATCGAGATAGGTTTCCGACGGCGCGTTCTCGGCCAATACCACGCTGTGCTGTTCGGTTTCGATATGAAACCACGTGACTGACTCGCAGGCGTCGTCACGCCGGATGGTCGATCCGTTGATCAACAACCGTGCCGGGATCAGCAAGCCATCGATCGCCATCGCATGATCGGGCGACACGCGAAGCGTGCGCCGCGGCACGCCGCCCGCGATCGACCCCGGCATGAACAGGATCGGACGCACCCGGGCCGGATCGGGATGGCGGCGCAGATCGACATGGCGATATCCGGTCCACATGACCCTCCGATGAACCCGCGTTTGGTCCTTCAGTGTAACGACCTCGCTCCCGGCCGAGATCGTTTCGATCGGAACCTCGCCCGCCGGAGTCAGAATGCGCGTGCCCGCCGCGAAACACGCGACCTGAACGTCGCCGCCGCTGACGGAGAAGATCGACGGCGCGTAGGTCCCGGTGACGGTGAGGTTTGCCGACCCGCCGCCAATGAAATTCACCGTCAACGTGCCGCCACCGGCGCCCGGCGCATAGGAAAGGCCGGACGCAGACAAAGTGCCGAACCCGATGACATCGCCCAGACCGAGGCCGGCCAGCGTGGCGCCAAAATTCGTGGGGTCGTCGATCTCAAGCGTTCCCGAGGAAAAGTCGACCACCATCGTCGCCGCCACTGAGCCGGTCAGTTCGAGCGTCCCGAGGTTGACGATCCGCAGCGTGCCGCCGCCAGTGACGGCGCCGTTGAGTGTCAGCTTGTCCGTGTCCGCGGTGACGATCCCGGCGGCCACCAGCTCCGCATTGACCGTCCCCGCGCCGGTCAGAGTGGCACCAGCCCCGACCGTCATGCCCGCCGCGTCCGTCAGCACCGCGCCCGCGTTCAGCTTGATCGTGCCGTTGGCGATGTTCTCCGCCGCGGTCAGCGTCAGAGCGCCCGCCGCGCCGAGCTCCAACGTCTGGTTGGCATTGCCGATGGCAATCGATGTGGCCGCCGCCGCCGCGCCGATCTTCAGAGTGCTGGCCGATCCGGAATCGATGACCAGCGAGGGCCCGTTCGCCAGCGCGCCAGTCAATTCCAGCTTGCCGCCTTTGGCGGTGATCGTGCCGGTCCCAGCCAGTGCCGCGTTGACGGTTCCCGCGCCGGTGAGTTGCGCCCCCGCGCCGATCGTAATGGTGGCGGCGTCGGTCAGGCTCGCCCCGGCATCCAACTGGATCGTGCCGTTGGTGATGCTTTCCGCCGCCGTCAGGGTCAGGTTGCCGGTGGCGCCAATTTCCAACGTCTGATTGGCACTGGCGATGGCGACGGGATCGATCGTCGCGGTGCCGCTGAACTTCAGGTCCGCCGCCGCGCCGGAGTCGATGGTCAGCACCGGCCCACCAGAGAAGTTTCCGGTCAATGCCAGAGTACCGCCCAGGGCGGTCACGGTTCCAGTTCCGGACAACGGTGAGTTGACCGTTCCCGCGCCGGTCAGAAGAGCTCCCGCTCCGACATCCAGGCCCGCGGAGCCGGTCAGCACGGCCCCGGCGTTCATCTTGATCGTGCCGTTGGTGATGCTTTCCGCCGAGGTCAGCGTCAGATTACCTGTCGCGCCAATCTCCAGAGTCTGGTTGGCACTTCCGATGGCGATGGCCGACGCGGCGGTCGCCGTGCCGCTGATTTTCAAATTCGCCGCGGCACTGGAATCGATACTCAACACCAGCCCGCTGGCAACCGATCCGGTCAATGCCAGGGCCCCGCCCTGGGCTATCACGGTGCCACTGCCGGACAGAGACGCATTCACCGTCCCCGCCCCGGTCAGCGTCGCACCGGCCCCGACCGAGACGCCCGCCGCGCCGGTCAGCACGGCCCCGGAATTCAGCTTTATCACCCCGCCGGCGATGCTCTCCGCCGCGGTCAGCGTCAGCGCGCCCGCCGCGCCAAGTTCCAGCGTCTGGTTCGCGGTCGAGATGCCGATCGTCCCGGCGCTCGCTGAACCATCCAGCCTCAAGACCGAGCCCGCGACATCCGCGATCGCCAGAACCAGCGCGTTCGTGCCGCTGGACAGGTTCACCGCCCCGATCAGGTCCAGCACCCCGCCCGAGGCCGTCAGCGTCGCCGTGCCAAACAGGCTGTTCGTGTCCCCGGCCGTCGCGCCAACCGAAATCGCCCCGACACCAGTGTAGTTCAGCGCGGTATTGATCCCCGCCGCGTCCGTTAACCTCGACGTGGCGCTGTCCAGCTTCAGAACGCCGGTTGTGAGGGTCAGCTGGTTGACGACCGTCAGGCTCTTGCCCGCCGCGATCTCCAGGGTCTCGTTCGTCCCGGTGCCACCGAGGGCCGCCGAGAGGACGCTCGATGTCTCGCTGATCTTCAGCACCGAACCGGCAACGTCGCTCCAGGTGAGCGCCGCCGTGCCACCGCTGATCCCGCTCGCCAGATCCAGAGTCCCCGCGTTCGCGTTGACCGTCCCCGAACCCGACAACGCCGCGTTCACGGAACCCGCCCCGGTCAGCAACGCGCCCGCGCCAACCGCGATGCCGGCGGCGTCCGTCAACACCGCGCCCGTGGCGAGCTTGATCACCCCGTTGGTGATACTCTCGGCCGCGTTGATCGTGAGGTTGCCGGCCGCTGTGAGTTCCAGAGTTTGGTTGACGCTGCCAATGGCAATGGCCGAGGCGGCGGTCGCGGTGCCGCTGATCCTCAAATCCGCCACCGCGCTGGAATCGATGCTCAGCACCAGACCGCTGGCAACCGACCCGGTCAGCGTCAGTGTCCCGCCCTGGGCAATCACGATGCCACTCCCGGACAGAGGCGCATTCACCGTCCCCGCCCCGGTCAGCGTCGCCCCGGACCCGACCGCCACACCCGCCGAGCCCGTCAGGACACCACCGGCATTGAGCCTGATCACACCGTTGGCGATGCTCTCCGCCGAAGTCAGCGTCAGATTGCCGGTCCCTGCGATCTCCAGCGTCTGGTTGACGCTGCCGATGGCGATCGCCGACGCCGCGGTCGCCGTGCCGCCGATCCTCAAATCCGCCGCCGCGCTGGAATCGATGCTCAGCACCAGACCGCTGGCAACCGATCCGGTCAGCGCCAGTGTCCCACCCAGGGCGGTCACGGTTCCGCTTCCGGACAACGCCGCGTTAACCGTCCCGGCTCCCGTCAGCCTGGCACCGGCCCCGAGCGTCACGCCCGCCGCGCCGGTCAGGACACCACCGGCATTGAGCCTGATCGCCCCGTTGGTGATGCTCTCCGCCGAAGTCAGCGTCAGATTGCCGGTCCCGGCGACCTCCAGCGTCTGGTTGACGCTGCCGATGGCGATGGCCGACGCCGCGGTCGCGGTGCCGCCGATCCTCAAATCCGCCGCCGCGCTGGAATCGATGCTCAGCACCAGACCGCTGGCAACCGATCCGGTCAGCGCCAGTGTCCCACCCAGGGCGGTCACGGTTCCGCTTCCGGACAACGCCGCGTTCACCGTTCCCGCGCCGGTCAGCTTCGCCAACGTGCCGACCGTGACCCCCGCCGCGCCCGTCAGGCTCGACCCGGCATCCAACTGGATCGTGCCGTTGGTGAAGCTCTCCGCCGCCGTCAGCGTCAGCGCGCCGGTGGCGCCGATCTCCAGCGTCTCATTGGCGGTGCTGATCGTGATCGCGCCCGACGTCACCGCGCCATTAAGTTTCAGTACCGAACCCGCGACGTTGGCGATCGCCAGGGTGATGGCATTTGTCTTGGTGGACTGGTTCACCGACCCCGCGAGGTCCAGCACCCCGCCAGATGCCGTCCAGGTCGCCGTGCCGAACAGCCCGGAGTCGCCCGTCCCGACCGTGATGATCCCGGTGCCCGTATAGGCCAGCGTGGTGTTGATCCCCGCCAGATCGGTCAGCGCTGAGCTCGCGCTGTTCAACTTCAGCACCCCGGTGGTGAGGGTCAGCTGGTTGGCGACCGTCAGGCTCTTGCCCGCCGCGATCTCCAACGTTTCGTTCGTCGTGGTGCCGCCCAGGGCCGCCGAGAGGACGCTGGATGTCTCGCCGATCTTCAGCACCGACCCGGCGACGTTGCTCCAGGTCAGCGCCGCCGCGCCGCCGGTGATCCCGCTCTTCAGGTCCAGCGTTCCCGCGTTCGCGTTCACCGTCCCCGAACCCGACAACGCCGCGTTCACGGAACCCGCGCCGGTCAGCAACGCGCCCGCGCCAACCACCACACCCGCCGCGTCTGTCAGCACCGCGCCCGCGGCAAGCTTGATCACCCCGTTGGTAACACTCTCGATGGCGTTGATCGTGAGGTTGCCGGTTCCGGTGAGTTCCAGCGTCTGGTTGGCACTGCCGATGGCAATGGCTGAGGCCGCGATCGCGGTGCCGCCGATCTTCAAATTCGCCGCCGCGCTGGAGTCGATGCTCAGCACCAGACCGCTGGCAACCGACCCGGTCAGCGCCAGTGTCCCACCCAGGGCGGTCACCGTGCCACTTCCGGACAACGGAGCGTTGACGGTCCCCGCGCCGGTCAGCGTGGCACCGGCCCCGACCGCAATCCCCGAGGCCGCGGTCAGAACGGCCCCGGTATTGAGCTTTATCACCCCGTTGGCGATGCTCTCCGCGCCGGTGAGCGTCAGCGCCCCCGTCGCGCCAAGTTCCAGGGTCTGGTTCACGGTCGAGATGGCGATCGTTCCGGCGCTCACCGATCCGTCCAGCTTCAACACCGAGCCCGCGACGTCGGCGATCCCCAGAACCAGTGCGTTCGTGCCGCTCGACCGGTTCACCGCGCCGATCAGGTCCAGCACACCGCCCGACGCAATCAGCGTCGCCGTGCCGAACAGGCTTTTCGTGTCCCCGGTCGTCGCGCCAACCGAAATCGCTCCAACACCGGTATAGTTCAGCGCGGTGTTGATCCCGGCCGCGTCCGTCAACCGCGACGTGGCGCTGTCCAGCTTCAGGACGCCGGTGCCGCCAAACACCAACTGGTTTGCAACGGTCAAAGTCCTGCCCGCCGCGATCTCCAGCGTCTCATTGGTCCCGGTGCCACCCAGAGCGACCGAAAGCACGCTTGCGTTGGCGTCGACCTTCAACACGCTGCCCGCCGCGTCCGTCCACGTCAGTGCGGTCAGCACGCCCGTGATCCCGCCGAGAAGATCCAACGTCCCGCCCGAGGCGTTGATCGTGCCCGCGCCCGCCAACACCGCGTTCACCGTCCCGGCGCCGGTCAGCTTCGCCGACGTGCTGACAGTGACCGTCGAGGCGTCGGTCAGGCTCGACCCCGCATTAAGCCTGATCGTGCCGTTGGTGAAACTTTCCGCCGCCGTCAGCGTCAGCGCGCCGGTCGACCCGATCTCCAGCGTCTGGTTGGCGTTGTTGATCGTGATCGCGCCGGAGGTCGCCGCGCCGTCCAGCTTCAGCACCGAGCCCGCGACGGTGGCGATCGCCAGTTTGATGGCATTGGTCTTGGTGGACTGGCTCACCGACCCCACGAGGTCCAGCACGCCACCAGACGCCGTCCAGGTCGCCGTCCCGAACAGACCGGCGTCTCCTGCGCCGGTCGTAATGATCCCGGTGCCGGTATAGGCCAGAGTGGTGTTGATCCCCGCCAGATCGGTCAACGCCGAACCGGCGCTGTCCAGTTTCAGAACCCCGGTTGTGAGGGTCAATTGGTTGGCGACTGTCAGGCTTTTGCCCGTCGCGATCTCCAGCGTCTCGTTCGTTCCGGTACCGCCCAGAGCCACCGAGAGAACGCTCGATGTCTCGCCGATCTTCAACACTGAGCCGGCGACGTTGCTCCAGGTCAACGCCGCCGTGCCGCCAGAGATCCCACCTTGCAGATCCAAGGTGCCGGCGTTCGCGTTGACCGTCCCCGACCCTGACAACGCCGCGTTCACGGACCCGGCACCGGTCAACGACGCGCCCGCGCCAACCGAGATACCGGCCGCGTCCGTCAACACCGCACCCGCGGCGAGTTTGATCGTCCCGTTGGTAATGCTCTCGGCGGCGCCGATCGTGAGATTACCGGTCGCCGTGAGTTCCAGCGTCTGATTGACGCTGCCGATGGCGATGGCCGAGGCGGCGGTCGCGGTGCCGCCGATCTTCAAATTCGCCGCCGCGCTGGAACCAATCGTCAACGCCAACCCGCTGGCAACCGATCCGGTCAGCGCCAGCGTCCCACCCAGGGCGCTCACCGTGCCACTTCCGGACAACGGAGCGTTAACGGTCCCCGCGCCGGTCAGCGTGGCACCGGCCCCGACCGCAATCCCCGAGGCCGCGGTCAGGACGGCTCCGGTATTAAGCTTGATCGCACCGTTGGCGATGCTCTCCGCCCCGGTCAGCGTCAGCGCCCCCGTCGCGCCAAGTTCCAGCGTTTGGTTCGCGGTCGAAATGGCGATCGTCCCGGCACTCACCGATCCGTCCAGCTTCAACACCGAGCCCGCGACGTCGGCGATCCCCAGAACCAGTGCGTTCGTGCCGCTCGACAGGTTCACCGCCCCGATCAGGTCCAGCACCCCGCCGGAAGCCGTCAGCGTCGCCGTGCCAAACAGGCTTTTCGTGTCGCCGGTCGTCGCGCCAACCGAAAAGGCCCCCACGCCAGTGTAATTCAGCGCCGTGTCGATCCCCGCCGCGTCCGTCAACCGAGACGTGGCGCTGTCCAGCTTCAGGACGCCGGTGGCGCCAAACACCAACTGGTTTGCAACGGTCAAAGTCCTGCCCGCCGCGATCTCCAGCGTCTCATTGGTCCCGGTGCCACCCAGAGCGACCGAAAGCACGCTGGCGTTGGCGTCGACCTTCAGCACGCTGCCCGCGGTATCCCCCCAGGTCAGGGCGGTCAGCGCGCCTGTGACCCCGCCAAGAAGGTCCAGCGTTCCACCCGAGGCATTGATTGTGCCCGCGCCCGCCAGCACCGCGTTCACCGTGCCGGCACCGGTCAGCTTCGCCGACGTGCTGACCGTGACGCCCGCCGCGTCCGTCAGGCTCGACCCCGCATTCAGCCGGATCGTGCCGTTGGTGAAACTCTCCGCCGCCGTCAGTGTCAGCGCGCCGGTCGACCCGATCTCCAGTGTCTGGTTGGCGTTGTTGATCGTGATCGCGCCGGAGGTCGCGGCGCCGTCCAGCTTCAGCACCGAGCCCACGACGGTGGCGATCGCCAGTTTGATGGCATTGGTCTTGGTGGACTGGTTCGCCGACCCCACGAGGTCCAGCACGCCTCCCGACGCCGTCCAGGTCGCCGTGCCGAACAGCCCGGAGTCGCCCGTCCCCACAGTGATGATCCCGGTTCCGGTATAGGCGAGCGTGGTGTTGATCCCCGCCAGATCGGTCAACGCCGAACTGGCGCTGTTCAGTTTCAGCGCCCCGGTGGTGAGTGTCAGCTGGTTGGCGACTGTCAGGCTCTTGCCCGCAACGATCTCCAGCGTCTCGTTCGTCCCGGTACCGCCCAGGGCCGCCGATAGCACGCTCGATGTCTCGCCGATCTTCAACACCGAACCGGCGGCATTGGTCCAGGTGAGCGCCGCCGTGCCGCCCGAGATCCCACCTTGCAGGTCCAATGTCCCCGCGTTCGCGTTGATCGTCCCCGATCCCGACACCGCCCCGGTCACGATCCCCGCGCCGGTCAGCAACGCACTGGCCCCGAGCGTCACGCCCGCCGCCGCCTTCAGCGTTGTCCCGGTCCGCAGTAAAATCGTCCCGCCCGCGTTGGCGACCGAGCCATCGGCGGAAATCGTCCCGGTCGCCGCCGCCGCGAATGAAACCGTCCCCGCGGTGATGATCAGATCGCCGGCGACACTGAGTGAGCCTGTCCCGGCCATTGAGAGGATCGCGTTCGCATCATTGATGACGACGCTGGCAACGGTCTGGGTGGTCGCGGTCGGGATCGTGACGGCGAAAGCGGTAACAGCCCCGTTGCCGATCAAGGCGGTGTCTGCCGCGCCGGGTTGGCCGCCGGTCCAGTCGGCCGGGACGTCCCAGTTGGCCGTTACATTGATCCAGGTCTTCGACGCCATACTCGACCGTTAACCCCGCACACACGATACCGGCGTCGGCCGGCACGCGGTCACGACACAATCTGGACGACCGGATCGGCACGGAGCGGACCATGGGCCGGCCGTCAGGACGTGCTCTGACATCTGGAAACGCGCTGTGCCCGGACCCTCCCTGGCTGGTTTCAGCTACCAGTTCAGGGGTATTCCAATCCCAATCTTCTCGTTGTCCCGTATGAGTTATTATCCGGGAACTGTCCATAAATTTCTTCCGCGGACGATGTGCCGCCTCGCTTCAAAAATCGCGGAGACAATCGCGCGAGATTTATCCCGCCGGCCAGACCGCGGCGGCGGCCCCGATCCATTAACCTCAATTTAATGGGAAATAATTTATAACCTTTTGATATAGCGTGGTTTTTCAGCGTTATTTCACCGACAGGATAACGCATGTATAACGCCCTGCTCGCCCGGTTTGCGGCAAACCGCAGGGTGTCCCGTGCACTGTGGGGCCCGCAACCCAGGGGGTCGCCCAGGTGGCCTTAGGACGGCCAAGCCGCCCCGGCAGCGATCACGGCGGTTCTGGCTTGCGGGTGCTGGTAGGTCTCAGAGTTGCGCGCCCCGTCGCTCCACCCGTGCACGCCCCCCGTCCGCGCGGTCATCGCTACCTACCCGACCCGGGTTGCCAGTGGACATGGGGGGCCTGAACTGTCCCCAGAGGAACGTCCGGTGCTCGCCATGCTCGCGCGAAAGGGCTTGATGCGCGTCGCTCCGGATGGCTCCGCTACTCCCAGTCCCGTCCGTTGCGCGCCGCCGCTCCGGCGGCGCGGGTCGGGACGGAAAAGCAGGCTCGCCGATCGAACAGGAAAGCGGGTTTTCCGCGACCCGATTGACAATGTGACGCGGCGACGGGAGCATTCTGGTGAGGCAATGCCCGGTCCGCTCGGGAGCATTCCTGGATGAGGCAATACGTTTCTCATCCAGATTGTCGCGCAATATTCGTCCACGGGTCAGAAAAAATGCGCCGAGAGGCATGGAAAAAGCTTGACGAACTCCGGCAAACGATGAGACCGGACAACCGTCAGTGGTGATAACCAGATGCCACCTCATGCTGCCCGCCAGGCACTCCTCGGCCCAGGTGGAGCGCGTGATCACGATCGGCCGGATTGGCTGATCACGATGACCGGAATACGCAATCTGGGCCAGCATGACGTCCAACGGCATCACACCGGTTTGCCGAGCCTCCACGAGCCCCGTTGCGGCGCGCATCCGGCGCTCGATGGTCAGCTTGTTCGGCGTGCCCTTCTGTCGGCCGCCTCGGCGTTCACCCGGTCTGCCACCCTGCGGCATTGGTCCCATCCGATTGCTATCCAATTGCTATTTTGGTCGCGAGGTGTTTGATCACAAGAGTCTTGTGACGTCCGGCGCTCATTTGCGTGAATCCTTTGGACCGAACCGCCTTTCGGTGGCCGCGAGGACATTCAACTCTCCCGGCGATCAGAGGTTCGACCGGAGACAATACTGAGAGTTCGAATCTCATCCCCTCCGCCAATTCTCCTCTTTAATTATTTGATATTATTGACAATTTTCTTTTTCATTACTTTTCTACCCCCATTCCTACCCCCAAGGCGTGTTTCGGTGGACTTCCCGCCCCACGCCTCATTGACCTTATCCCCCTCCCGTATCCGCCGCAGCAACGCCGCCAGCGCCCGCCGTCCCGCCATCGCCTCGGCGGTGTTCAACCCGTGCCGGTATGCGCCGTTCCGCTTCCCTTTCGGTCCACCGCCCCCGGCGCCATGGAACCGGCACACAGTCCACCCGGTCACGGCCGGAGCCTGGCACGCCAGGCGGGTTCGCTTGGATGTGGCGGTGCAACGCGGGCTGCGGTGCATGGCCAGGGTGCCTTTCATGGGGTTGCCTCCGGCTTTCCGGATACCCCGCCCCCTCCCGGTGCCGCCGAGACG
>SHWL01000115.1 GCA_009693865.1 Acetobacteraceae bacterium
GCGCCTCTACCGGGCAACTCTGCGGCGGCAGCAGTCGCGCCACCGCGTTGTCCTTAAACGTCTGTCCATACCGAGCCATGTTCGTCTTCCAGCGCCCCCTGAGGTCTTGATCCTATCCGGGCGGCAACTTCTCTGACACAGGGGGGAAGCGTGCCGGTGATTACCACCCGGTCGTAACACGAAAGCACCCCGGCGATCCGGGCGTCGTAACGCTCTTCAAGCGCGCTGCTCATCGCACCCTCGATCTATTTGGCCTATGGTCGGGGGAGGTTAGACGCTTTTGGGTTCCGGTTCATCCGGCTTAGGCCGTCCGGATAACCTCCGGTCAATATCCCGGGCTGCCGGTTCGCGCGAACCCGGCGTGCGCGAAGATGGGTCGATGGCAGGCCGCGACCACGGTTCCGGACAGATCTCCTCACGGGCCGCAGTCGTATGCCGCGGTCCGCGAAGGTCCGGTAAGGCGATCAGCCGAAGAACGGCTCAGGGGCCACCAAGGCCTTTCAGCGCAGTGGAGTAAGTCGGCTTATCCCAGGAAAAACTGTCCGCCCCGGATTCCAGGGATCGGCAGGCGCTCCAATAAATTTCGGCATTCGGGCTTTTCAGGATGATATCGGCCACGATTTTGCTGAGCGGGATGCCGGTGTCCTTATTGGTCGTCGTGATGTAGCGAGGATTGGCGCTGGACGACATCGCGAGGTTCAGATAGCCGCCGGCCTTCGATGAAAACAGGCGATAATCCCAGTAGGGCGACCCCACGCTGAACGTTTCGGTTGGCGTCGGCGCGGTCCCGCCCGTCAGAACCTGATCGACCTTTTGGCCAATGGTGTTGGATAATGAATCGCCGTCGGGGACAAAGAAAAAGATGGTTATGCCCGCGGGAACCGTGAACTTGGCGTCCGCTGGCCAGCGCGCGCCATGTCCGCCGCATACATATTTCGTGACACCGAACAGCAGAGCTGTCCTCGCGGCAATGCTACCGGACATTTCAACCTCCCATGAGACACTGTCCCCAGATCACGACTTGATCCAGCAAATGTGTCAATTTTGGCAAAAATGGACGGTGCGGTCAACCAACAACCTGCACGGCAAATGGCGCTGCTTGCCCGGAAGGCGATGGCACCGTACCCTGGACCGGTCAACCAAGCATGGACCACGAACATGTCTCAACAACAAGTCATCGCCGAGCTCGCGCCGCATGGCGTTCTGCGCGCGGCGATCAATATGGGAAACTTCCTGCTCGTCACCGGCAAGGCACCGAATGGTGACCCTGACGGCTGCTCGCCCGACATGGCCCGCGCCATCGCCGCCGCCCTGGGCGTGCCGGTGCAATTCGTGCCCTATGCCAAACCGGGCGAATTGGCCGACGACGCGGAAATGGACAAATGGGATATCGGTTTGATCGGCGCGGAGCCCTCGCGCGCGGAGAAAATCGACTTCACCGCCGCATATGTGGAGATCGAGGCGACCTACCTCGTGCCCGCCGGTTCGCCGATCACTTCGATCGCCCAGGTGGATGTGAAAGGTAACCGTATCGCGGTGAGCGCGCGGAGCGCTTACGATTTGTGGCTGGAGCGGAATATCCGCAACGCCACGCTGCACCGGGGCAACAGCCAGGCGGCGGTCATCGAGATGTTCCTGAAGGACAAGATGGAGGCTCTGGCTGGTTTGCGTCCCGGTCTGATCGGCGATGTCGGGAAAATGCCGGGGTCACGTATCCTGGACGGTCAGTTTACCGCCGTGCAGCAGGCGATCGGCACGCCAAAAAAGAACGCCGCCGGCTCGGCCTATCTGAGGCAGTTCGTCGAGGACGCCAAAAAATCTGGCGCCGTCGCGGGGCTGATCCAGAAGCATGGCACTGTTGGCCGTTTGTCCGTGGCGCCGTTGGTCTGAGTTCCACGGGTGCGGTCGTGAACGTTCCGGCCGCACCCGTGACGTTGCTCTCCGGTGTCTCCTGGGCGTCGAGCCAGCCGCGATTTTTCAGGCGTCTTACAAGTGTTAACCATCCTATTGATCTGTTAACCGTTCAATCCGACGGTTAACGTTCAAAAAAATTGTCTACCTCGCGAGAATTCCGCCAAAACAGTCGCGAGGGGACCTGGGAGGCGCACGGTGGCGCGTTCGACCGCTCAAAGCGCGAAACGGTATCCATTGACCCTGATGTTGGGGACCGAGGCCAATGTTCGGGTGCTTCGGGAGCTATCCCGGCACGGGGGACAATTGTCCGCCA
Source organism: Acetobacteraceae bacterium (assembly GCA_009693865.1). GTDB lineage: Bacteria > Pseudomonadota > Alphaproteobacteria > Acetobacterales > Acetobacteraceae > Rhodopila. Next base: position 2,228 of record SHWL01000115.1, read on the forward strand.
GGGCGTTGGAATTCCGTACCGGCCTTTCCGGATCGACCGTCAGAACCGCCTTGCAAGCCCAATCGGAGATGGGCGCGATTTCCGTCGCCGGCAGCGGTTATGGGCGACTTTACAGCCTCAGGCTCGATCATCCGCTGCGTGAGGCCCTGGATGCCCTGTTTTCCTCTGAGGAGGACGGTTTCGGCGCGATCTTGACCGCGATTGAAACGGCCGCGCGCGAAGCCGGGCCAGGCCTGATCGCATTGTGGATCTATGGCAGCGTCGCGCGGGGCGCGGACCGTCCCGGCAGCGACATCGATATCGCCGTGATCGCGAATGAAGAAGTTCTGTCCGGTCTTGTCCAAAAAACCCGCGATGGGATGGAGGGGGCCAGCGCGAGTCTTGGTTTTCATCCGGCGGTGGTTGGCCTGGGATCGAACGATGTGGCGCGGCTTGTTCGTCAACGGGATTCGTGGTGGACCGGCGTGGCGGCGGACGCGATTGCCCTTATTGGGCCAAGGCCGGAGGAACTCGCGCGCGGCTTGGCCAAAGCGTCTCAGGCCGCGGCATGACGCGCAAAGGCGCCGCCAGGAAAGTCGACCGGACCTATGGAGATGGGCGCTTGCGTATGGCCCGCGCTTACCTGAGCGCGGCGCGGGCAGAATATCTCGTGGCCGATGACGGAGATATCGGGAACCCCATCATATCGCAAATTGCCATCGCCGCGATTGCTTTCACGGCCGCTCTGACCGCGAAATATTCCGGCCTCGCGAACCAGCAAAACCATGCGACCGCGGTGCCGGCGCTGCGCGGTGCATTGGGCAACCGCTTCCCCAAGGCGCAGGAACCGAGGTTGCGCAATATTTTGAACGAAAAAGACGAAGTCCAGTACGGCACGCGCCTCAAGACAAAAGGCGAGGCAGCGAAACTCCTGACCCAACTCGGAGAATTCGCTGTCTGGGCGGAGACGGAATTGAAACGGCCGCGCTAAACCGAGCGCACTTAAAGATTGATGTACCGTCCACTCTATCGTCATGGCGAGGCTTGTCCGGGCAACCTGTTCAAATAGAGTGCCGCGACCGTTGGCCCGGACGAGCCGGGCCATGACGGTTTTGGGAGAAAACTTCCCACCCCTTGGGCCTTATCCTGATGCCTATACGGACAAGCCGGGCCCTGACGAGGAGGGGACGGAGTGCGAAAACGTGGTGTGTCGACCTCCTGGTGGGTCGGGCTCGGGGGCCGCACCGTCACTGACAGGCCAAGCATTCCTCATAATCCGTCGACGCCGCAGCCGCCGCTACCAAAGGAAGCGGCGCAGCCGCGTCGTTGGCGGGCCGGTGGATGTTGTCGACGGGGGCGATCGCCTTGTCGCTGACCGTGTCGGCGCGCTGAATCGACAGACTGCGGCAGTAGTAAAGCGACTTCACGCCGCGTTTCCACGCCATGAAATGGATCTGATGCAGATCCCGCTTGTTCACATTCGCGGGCAGGAAGATATTGACCGATTGGCTCTGGCAGATGGACGGCGCGCGATCCGCCGCATGCTCCACGATCCAGCGTTGATCGAGTTCGAACGCGGTTTTGTAGACCGCCTTCTCATCGACGGTCAGGAAATCCAGGTGCTGCACACTGCCCTTGGTGGTGGTGATCGACGACCAGACCGCGTCGTTGTCGTGGCCTTTCTCCGCCAGCAGCTTTTGCAGATGCCGATTGCGGACCGTGAAGCTGCCCGACAGCGTCTTTTGCAGGAACACATTCGCCGCGATCGGCTCAATCCCAGGCGAGGCATTGCCCGCGATGATGGAGATCGACGCGGTCGGCGCCAATGACATCTTGTGCGAAAAGCGTTCTTTACTGCCATATTCCTTGGCGTCCGGGCAGGCGCCGCGTTCGTCCGCGAGCACCACCGACGCGGTGTCGGCCTGCGCCCGAATGTGCTTGAAGATGCGTTTGTTCCAGACTTTCGCGACAACGCTTTCCCACGGCACGTTGAGCGCCTGCAGGAATGAGTGGAAACCCATGACGCCCAGTCCAACCGAGCGTTCCCGCATCGCGGCGTAGCGGGCCTTTTCCATGCCGGGTGGCGCGCGATCGATAAAGTCCTGCAACACGTTGTCCAGGAAACGCATCACGTCCTCGATGAAGGTCGGGTGGTTTTCCCACTCGAACCAATTCTCCAGGTTCAGCGACGACAGGCAGCACACGGCGGTCCGTTCGACTCCGTGATGGTCCTTGCCGGTCGGTAACGTGATTTCGCTGCACAGGTTGGAGGTCTTCACCTCCAGGCCCGCGAGCTTGTGGTGCTCCGGCTGCGCCCGCGCGACGTGGTCGGAGAAGATCAGGTACGGTTCCCCGGTTTCGATGCGCGCGGTCAGGATGCGAATCCACAACGAACGCGCCGAGATCGAGCGGACAACCGACTTATCTTTCGGCGACAACAGCGGCCAGGGCTCGTCGGCTTCCACGGCGCGCATGAAGGCGTCGGGAACCTGGATCCCGTGATGCAGGTTCAGCGCCTTGCGGTTGGGATCGCCGCCCGTGGGCCGGCGTAATTCGATGAATTCCTCGATTTCCGGGTGCGACACGGGCAGATACACCGCCGCCGAGCCGCGCCGCAGCGAGCCCTGGGAAATCGCCAGCGTCAGACTGTCCATGACGCGGATGAACGGGATAACCCCCGAGGTCTTGCCGACCGCGCCAACCTTCTCCCCGATCGAGCGCAGATTACCCCAGTACGAGCCTATGCCGCCGCCCTTGGAGGCAAGCCAGACGTTCTCATTCCACAGGCCGACGATTCCTTCGAGGCTGTCGGACGCTTCATTCAAAAAGCAAGAGATCGGCAAGCCGCGTTGTGTCCCGCCATTGGACAATATCGGGGTGGCCGGCATGAACCAAAGCCGGCTCATGTAATCGTATATTCTCTGGGCGTGCCCCTGATCGTCGCCGTAGAATGAGGCGACGCGGGCAAACAGGTCCTGGAATTCCTCGCCCGGCATCAGATACCGGTCCGTCAACGTCGCCCGGCCGAAATCCGTGAGCAGCGAGTCGCGGGTTCGATCGACCCGAACCATGTGGCGACCCGGCATCTGGACTGCATCAAGCACATCGGCCTCCGTGGCGTTTATCATTGTCCGCATGTCCTTTAGCCAGCCGCCGGGGGGATTCGGAACACAGCATGTAGCGATTTCACCGGGGTGAACCACAAGATAGGGCGGTTGTGGCGTATCTGCAACGCCTGGCCGAGACGCGACTCTAAACCGTTACCGCCTCGCAAAAAAGAAGACGGACGCGTTCCCAGGGTGTTCTCCCCAGGTTCCACATACCATGTATGTTCTTAGTATGTTCTCGGAGCGAGTCAGTCAAATCCACGCCAGCTCATGAACTGATCCGAACCGGTCCGCTCGGTCACGAGGCGATTCACGATTGCGTCCTGGTCGGCGAGGCCCAGGGCCATGCCGCTGACGACGACCTCTTCCTCCGTCAATCCAAGCACCGGCCGAATCACCTTATGATAATGCGACCACGCCGCCTGGGCGATCGTGTCCAGGCCCCTGCCCCGGGCGGCGATCATGATGTTCTCCAGGAACATGCCGTAGTCGAGCCATGAGCCCGTGGCCAGGCGGCGGTGAACGGTAAACACCAGCCCCACGGGGGCGCCAAAAAACTGGAAGTTCCGCCGGTGCTGCGCGCGCATTTTCGCGTTCTCGCCGCGCGCGATCCCGAGCGTGCCGTAAAGATCCCAGCCGACCTTGCGGCGGCGTGAGAGGTAGGGTTCGAAAAACTCATCGGGGTAATATTGCACCTCCTGCCGGTGCCCAGGCTCCTCGGCGTCAAAGACTTTCAGGACGGCGGCGCAGAGGTCATCTTTTGGTGTGCCGGTCAGGACATAGCCGCGCCAGGGTTGCATGTTCGTGCCACTGGGCGCGCGGGTCGAGACATCCAGGATTTCCGCGATGGTCGCGCGCGGCACCGGGGTGGGCAGGAAGGCTCGGACGGAGCGGCGGGAGGCGATCGCCCGATCGACCGCGGCGGTATCCGGCATCATGCGGCCCCCTCGAGAAGATGGCGACGATCGGGGCCGCGATCGTAACTCATGAATAAATTTTCGTTCTCACTGTCTTTGACCGCGTGCTGTTTGAACAGATGCATGGGACCCTCTCCGTCGCGCGCAGATTAGCCGCATCCCGCGCGGGCGCAAAGGACTTGACGGACCCCCGCCTCCGGTGACCAGAATCGGGGCCAGGAGGGCACAGCCATGGTTCAAATCCGCCGCGTGGGGGCGCAAATCGGGGTCGAGGTGAGTGGCGTCGACGTCAGGAAGCTCGACGACGCGGGGTTCGCGCCGATCTACCAGGCCTGGCTCGACCATAACGTGATGGTCGTGACAGGGCAGGAACTGACGATCCCGGAATTCTTGCGTTACAGCGATCGCTTTGGATTCATTACGCCGCACCCTTCCAAAAGCACCCGGCATCCGGAGTATCCGAAGATCACCATGCTGGGGATCAACAAATTCACTCCGGACGGAAAACTGAATGACTCGATCTACCGCCGCGGCGCCGAAGGCTGGCACACGGATGGCGCATACGACCCGGTCCCCTTCAAGGCAACGCAGCTTTACGGAGTCGCGGTGCCGGATACGGGTGGCGATACGTTGTTCGCCAGCGGCTACGCGGCGTATGACGCGCTATCGCAACGATTGAAAGCGCGGCTCGACGGCGTCAACGGCGCATTCAGTTACGGGGGGAAGAGGAAATCGCAGGCTCTGCTCAATCCGGAAGACCGGGACGTTCCGCCCGCGATTCATCCGATTGTCCGCGTTCACAGCGAAACCGGACGGAAATCGCTCTATTACGATCCCGGCAAGATTATCGAGGTCCTGGGCGCTGAGCCGGCCGAAAGCGACGATCTGATCGCTGAACTGGAGACGTATATGGTGCAGCCGGACGGGCAGTACCGCCACAAATGGCGCGTTGGGGACATCGTGATCTGGGACAACCGCTGTTCCTATCACAAAGCCGCCGGCGATTATCCGCCTGAGCAGGATCGCATCCACTGGCGCGTATCGATTCAGGAGTTTCCCCAGGCAGGACGACTCGCAGCGGAATAGGGGCGCCGCGCGTCAGAGAACTCGGATCACCCGACGAGCTTACCCCCGTCCACCGGGATCACAATTCCGGTGCTCGACGTCAGGTGTGTCACAGCCGCGATCACCGCCTGAGCGACCTCATCGGCCTGAACAACGCGCTTCAATGGGGTGGTCGCGGCGCCGCGTTCCACCATCGCGGTTGTCCGTCCTGGCACGAACCCGGTATCGACCGCCGCGGGCGAAACGGTGAAGACGCGAATTTCCGGGCCAAGGACGCGAGCCAGCGACAGCGCCATGGTATCCAGCGCGGCTTTCGATCCGCCATAGGCGATGCTGCTGCCGGACCCGGTGACCGCCGCGACAGATGAGATGTTCACGATCGCCGCGTCGCCCGATTTCTTCATCAGCGGCACGAAGGCGCGGATCGTGGCGAAGGGGCCGCGGACGTTGGCGGCGAAAACGGCGTCGATCAGATCGTCGTCCAGCGCCTCCAGGTCATGATGCGGCACCATGCGGGTGAAACCGGCGGAGTTCACCAGCACATCGCAGCGGCCGAAATCGCGTTCGACGGTCGCGGCGACCTCGCGGATGACGTTGGTTTCCAGCATGGGGATCCTGATCGCCCTGTGCCCGGAACCGGGCAGCGCCGCGGCAATTTTCGCGGCCTCAGCGGCCCGGCCGTTGTAGCCGACGATGACGCGGGCACCGGCCGCCGCCAGACGATGCGCTGTCGCGGCGCCGATTCCACCGCTCGCGCCGGTGACGACCGCGACTTTGTCTTTCAGGTTCATCCTGGTGCCCCCCTTATCCGATGCGGCCACTCTACCCACGCCGGGCGATGGCCACCAGGGACGGCCCTTTACCCTTTGCGTACCTTGACTGGCTGCACCTGGATCGGAGGCGGGATGGGACAGACCTCGGGCCGGGCTCGCATGCCGCCCGGAACGGCTTTGATCGGGGTGAACCTGGGGTAGATCCCGGCCGCCATATCATCCAGGCTGCTGGCGCGCAGCCGCAGAGCGGCGGCGTATTGCCACTGAAAGATCAGAACGTTCTCAATGAATTGCCGCATGAACGCGCTGGGCATCGCTTCCAGGAAGACGAAGGGATCGCCGTTGTGGCGGACTCCCGAAGCCCAGTTGTTCATGCCGGTCGGACCCTGGCCATAGGCCGCGATCACTTTCAGCAGATCGTCCCCGACCAGTGGGTGGTCGCCCAGTTGGATCAAATAGCGTTGACCGAGAGCCAGATTTGTCGACGGATCGTTCAGCCGGTCGGCCTGTCCTTCGCCGATCCCGCCCATGCCAACCGCGGTGGCCGGCATCACCTGCATCAGGCCTCGGGCGCCCACCGGGGAGACCGCGAGTGGCTGGAAGTTCGATTCGTGCCGGACCACGGCGTAGACAAAGGCCGGGTCCATGCGGAACCCGCCAGCGGGCCGCAGCATAGGCAGCTCGAATTTTCCAAGGGCGGCTTCGGCGGCATCCGTCTCGCCGCGCAGTGTGTCGGCGAACTGGGTCAGTCCGACCGCCTTGGCTACCAGAATCAATGAGCGGCCCAACGCCGGTTGCGAGCCGGAGTCGAACCACAGGGATCGCAATTCGGCCTCGGCCCGGGTGCGTTCGCCCACTTGCAGCAAAGCAAAACCGCGGCGGCCGGGGGCGGTCGCGGTCAGTGCCTCGACATCCGCGTTGGTGACGACCGGCTTGCCGGGAGGCGGCAAGGGCAGGCAGGGGAGAACCGGGTTCAGGGCATGGCGCGCGATCGGGCCGTAGAACGTTTCCGCGTCCCGGGCCGAGCGGCGAAGCCAGAAGATGCGGCCGGTGCGGTCATGGGCCTGCTGCGCCACACGCGCGGACCAGAACGCGGCGGCGGACCGGGCGGCCGGCGTGGTAGCGGCCCGCCACGCGGCTTCGAACAGGGGTTTCGCGGTCGTGAAATCGCCCAGGCGCCAGGATGCGACGCCGCCAGAGAACAAAGCGTCAGCGGACTGAGGTCCCGGTGCAGCGCCGGACAAAAGCGGTAGCGCGGCATCGATCGCCGCGCGGTCGTTGTTCTGTACCAAAAGGGTGCGCGCCAGGGCCGGGGTCGCGGGCTTTTGTCCCGGCTTAACGTTGGTTCGCGGGACGTCCTGTGGCAGCAGCGGCGGCGGCTTCAGACTCTCGGCCTGCGTCTCCAGCAGCGCGCGGATCGCGGGCGCGTCCGGCTGCTCACCGAAGCGTGCGAGCCACGCGGACAGTTCGGCGGTGTCGGGGAGATAGGCCGTATTGAGGTAACGGTCGGCGAGAATGGCACCCCGGAGAATACCGCTCTCCAGTTGGTCCATCTCCTGGGTCGCCTCGGTGATGGCGCCATTGCGTTGCAGGGCGAAAATGCGCCTGACCCGGGCGACGTCTCCCGGTGAGAGGGGTTGCGGCAAAGCGACGGCGCGGGCGCCGGGCAAGCCAATGCGGGGGATCGCCAAAGCGGTCTGATCGACCGTGTCATCCGCGTTCTTTGCCCATCCGGGGGCACTGAGGCCAGTCGCCGAAAGTATGGCGAAGGCCCACAGAAGTGAACGCGTCCGATGGCGTCCCGTCATGGGGCGTCTCGTTTGCATTATTGGCAAATAGTAGATCGATCCAGGCGATGCAAGACTTTAGTCGATCACTCATTGATATTGCGGTGCGTCGGGGGTGACCGCATTCCATTGGCCGATGGTCGTCCTGACATAAGTCTCCGTGGTCAGGATTGTCCGAAAGTTACTGTAATGCCTGTATTTCCCCTTCGAGTTGTTCACATGATCGCATTGCCAAACCAGGCCTCGTGGATCGCCAGCGGGGTCCCTGGGGGTTGCCGACTCTTCGATTGCGATTGCGATGGCGCCGCCGGCACGGGTGCCCGATGGATACGGCCCAGGAGGGCCTTCCCGGTAACAGGGTCCACTGCCATGTTTGCCGCGTGCTCCGCCTGCATCGCCTCGACCTGACCGATTTTCGCAATTACGCGTCGCTGACCTGGCGGCCGCGAGCACAGATCAGCGTTCTGTTCGGGCCGAACGGCTCCGGTAAGACCAACCTTCTCGAAGCCATCTCATTCCTGGTGCCTGGCCGGGGGTTGCGCGGCGCCCGGGGCGGCGATCTGCCCCGGCGCGGCGGGTCAGGGGCCTGGGCTGTCGCCGGCCGGTTTTCGACCGTTTTGGGCGAGGCCGACATCGGGACGGGCACCGCGCCGGACGGGCCAATAGATCGCCGCGTGTTCCGCCTGGATGGCGCCGCGCCGAGGAACCAGTCCGAGATCGCGCGCCGCGCCGCCGCGGTCTGGTTGACTCCCAGGATGGACCGTTTGTTCCAGGACGGGGCCTCGGGCCGCCGCCGTTTTCTGGATCGCCTGGTCTGGGCGCTGGAGGCTGGCCATGCCCGGGAGGTGGCGGCGCATGACGCGGCGATGATCCAGCGCAATCGGCTTCTGGCTGAGGGGCGCGCGGAGCCCGCCTGGCTGTCGGGCCTTGAGGACGCGATGGCCCGGCATGGCGTCGCCGCCACGGCCGCCAGAATCGCGTTGGCCCGGCAGCTGAACGATATCCCGGCCCGGGGGATCTTGCCCGCCGCGTTTCCGTCGGCGCGGATTGGGCTGGTTTGTCCGATCGCCGGCCGGATGGCGGAGGCGCCCGCGCTGGAGGTCGAGGATTGGATGCGTGCCAGCCTGGCCGCCAACAGGCATCGCGACGCCGCGGCTGGCGCGGCCGCGATGGGCACGCATCGGTCGGATATGACCCTGATCGATCAGGAGTCAGGGGCTGAGGCCGCGCTGGCCAGCACCGGCCAGCAAAAAACTCTGCTGATCGGGGTCATCCTGAGCCACGCCCACCTGATCGCCGAGGCACGCGGGTTTGCCCCATTGTTGCTGCTGGACGAACCGGCGGTGCATTTGGACGCCTCGCGCCGAGTGGCGTTGTTCCAGGCGCTGCGCGACTCGCCGGCTCAGGTCATCATGACCGGGACCGATTCCGGGACGTTCCTGCCTCTGGCCGATCACGCCGAGGCCTGGCGGACGGAGGATGGCGTCTTATACCCGGAAAAGGGGTTTTCACCTGGACCTGTTTCGGGGTCTCCCCTGTCCTCCGGCGAGGGGGTGTGCTAATAGTATAAGTACACAGAACACGATCAGGAGTCCCCCGTCGGCATGTCAGACAACGCCGGAACACCCCCCGATTCCCCACCCGAAAACGGCGAGGATGCCTATGATGCCGCGTCGATTTCCGTCCTTAAGGGCCTGGACGCGGTGCGCCGCCGCCCAGGAATGTATATCGGGGATACCGATGATGGCTCCGGGCTGCATCATATGGCTTTCGAGATCATCGATAACGCGGTGGACGAGGTCCAGGCGGGTTTCGCGACCAAGGTCGAGTTGACCCTGAACGGCGACGGCAGCGTCACCGTCCGGGATGACGGGCGGGGGATTCCGACCGACATGCACGAAGAAGGCATCTCCGCCGCCGAGGTTGTGCTGACGCGGTTGCATGCGGGCGGGAAATTCAACCAAAACTCGTATAAAGTCTCCGGCGGGTTGCATGGCGTCGGGGCGGCCGTGGTCAACGCCTTGTCCGAGCGGATGGAAGTCCGCATCTGGCGCCAGGGACTGGAGCATGTGATCCGCTTCCGCCACGGCGACGCGGTGGAACCTCTGACTGTCGTCGGTCCAGATGCCGCTCACGGCAATGGGACGGAGGTAACGTTCAAACCCAGTCCGGGCACGTTCACTCGCACCGAGTTCGAGTTTCCGTTGCTGGAGCGGCGGTTGCGCGAGCTTGCCTTCCTGAACTCCGGCATGACCATCGTGCTGCGCGACGAGCGGCATGCGCCCGCGGTGGAAAGCATCATGCGTTACGATGGCGGGTTGGTCGCCTTCGTGGAATGGCTGGACCGGTCGAAGACCGCTGTGTTCACGCCGCCGGTCAGCCTGAAAACGCCGGCCGAACAGGCGGGTATCCGGGTCGAGTTCGCATTGTCGTGGAACGACAGTTTCCATGAGACGATGTTGTGTTTCACCAACAATATTCCGCAGCGCGATGGTGGCACTCATTTGGCCGGATTCCGACAGGCGCTAACCCGGGTCGTTTCGAAATACGCCGAGGGAATGGGCAAGAAGGACAACCTGGCGCTGGTCGGGGAGGACATGCGGGAAGGCATGACATCCGTCCTGTCGGTTAAGGTGCCGGACCCGAAATTCTCCTCGCAGACCAAGGACAAGCTGGTCAGTTCCGAGGTCTCTCCGGTCGTGCAGGCCGCCGTGGCCGATGCTGTGTCGCACTGGTTTGAGACGCACCCGAGGGAAGCCAAGGGAATCATCCAGAAGGTGATGGACGCGGCGGCGGCGCGGGAGGCGGCGCGGAAAGCGCGAGAATTGACGCGGCGCAAAGGCGTGCTGGATATCTCCACATTGCCTGGGAAGCTGGCGGATTGCCAGGAGCGGGATCCCGCGAAATGCGAGATTTTCCTGGTCGAGGGTGATAGCGCGGGCGGCTCCGCCAAGCAGGGACGCGACCGGAAGTTTCAGGCGATCCTGCCGTTGAAGGGCAAAATCCTCAACGTCGAGCGCGCGCGTTTCGACCGCATGCTCGGCTCGCAGGAAATCGGCACGCTGATTACCGCGCTTGGAACTGGAATCGGGCAGGGACCGGTCGAGCAAGGTGGCTTCGACGCCGGTAAGTTACGGTATCACCGTATCGTGATCATGACTGACGCGGATGTGGACGGCTCGCATATCCGCACGCTGCTGCTGACGTTTTTCTTCCGGCAGATGCGCGAGCTGATCGAGCGGGGGCATTTGTTCATCGCCCAGCCACCGCTTTATAAGGCGACGCGGGGCAAGGAAGAGCGATATCTGAAAGACGATGACGGACTGGAAACATTCCTGCTCGACAAAGCGCTGACCAACGCGCGGCTGAGCTACACGGATGGCCGCGTGTTCGAGGGTGATGAATTGCGGCGGGAGGTGCGGCTGTTGCGGGAGGCGACGCTGCATTTGCGGCGGTTGGCGCCGAACATCCCCGTCATGCTGCTGGAACAGGCGGCGATCGCGGGCGTGCTGACCACCGATCGCACGCGGGCGACGGCCAATGCCCCAATGCTGGCGTCGCGGTTGAACGCGGTGTCGCTGCCGACCGAGCAAGGTTGGGTCGTGAGCGCGGATAGCGGCCTGACAATGTCCCGGACCGTGCGGGGTGTGGTCGAGAAACATAGCCTCGAACCCGTGGCATTGCGCAGCGCCGAGGTACACTGGTTGGGCGAACGGGCGGAGGCGCTGCTGGCGCGGTTCGGCTCGCGCGCGACTTTGAAGTTGGATCAATTGACGACGGATCTCGCGGGACCGGCGACGGTGTTCGAACGGATCATGACCCTGGGCAAGCGTGGGCTGACCATCCAGCGATTTAAGGGTCTGGGCGAAATGAATCCGGATCAGTTGTGGGAGACGACACTCGATCCGGCGGTGCGTTCGATGTTGCAGGTGAAGGTTGGGGATTCCGAGGAAGCGGCCCAGGTGTTCAGCACGCTGATGGGGGATGTGGTGGAACCGCGGCGGGAGTTTATCGTGGGGAATGCGTTGAAGGTGGCGAATTTGGATGTTTGAGAGCATAGAATCATTGCGGTCCGCTTATAAAATAGAATCGCGCTGCTTCGAACCGCATCGCGGGCTGTCCGGTTAGGATGTAACGAGAAAGGCGCTCATGTCAACGAACGACACACAAAGTGAAGAAGAAGCATCGTTCGAGCAGGAGGATATCGAGCACCCTGTTCCACCTGCGGATGTTGTCGCCTATAATGAATTTCGGTCATGTGCCGATCTGTTTCGCATGTCCGAAAGCGGCAAGCTTGAAATTCAACCAGACTTTCAGCGTGAGGCTGTTTGGAAGCAGGATGATAAGTCACGATTCATTGACTCATTGGTGAAGCAGTTACCGATTCCAAGCATGTGCTTCAGTTTAGACCATAAGCTCCAGCGTTGGAAAGTGATCGACGGTCTTCAGCGCATGGATTCGATCATACAATTCCTATCCAAGACTGAGTGGCGTCTTAGCGACCTTTCCGACATTCATCCGGGCCTTAGGGGTGCTACGAACATCATGCTGCGGGATGGCACTGAGGAGCAAAGAGGATTGTACGCAAGGGTCCAAGATATGTCCATCGCGCTGACTGTCATGGGTGCGAGTCGAAGCTGTGGGGAGTAGGCTGCCGCCTCGACAATCGAGGGAATCGACCCATGGCGACGGTGAAACTCAGCGACGAAGCGCTTTTGGCGTTCTTCCAATCCCATCCGGGTCTTCGCGACAGAGTGGCGTCGATCGT
>SHWL01000116.1 GCA_009693865.1 Acetobacteraceae bacterium
CATCCTCCGGCGCGACCGGAGGATCCGGAGCGGCACCACGCCTTGCTTTCCGGCGCTATTATACGCGGATATGTGCCGCTACCGATCCTCCGGTCACGCCGGAGGATGACGAAAAAGCAAGCGTCAGCGCCATAATGAGAATTGCTGGGCTTGATCGCGCGCATTTCTGGCTGGAGACTGCGGCATGGCCCGCATTCTTGTCATCAACCCGAACTGCTCGCACGCCTGCTCCGCCGGCATCGACGCGGCTATCGCGCCCTTCCGCTTTCCCGGCGGTCCAATGCTCGAGGTTGCGACGCTCGCCGAGGGACCGCCTGCCATTTACTCCTGGCGGGACTGGCACGCGGTCGTGGAGCCGATATGCCGATTGATCTCCCGCGCCTCCGCCGATGCTTACGTGATCGCCTGCGCCTCCGACCCGGGGATTGAGGCAGCGCGGGCCACGACCGACCGGCCGGTGTTCGGCGTGTTCCGTTCCGCCATCGCGGCGGCGGTGGCACGGGCCGAACGGTTCGGCGTGATCGCGATCGTCGAGGCATCGAAGGCGCGGCACAGATTGGCTCTGCGCGCGATGGGTCTGGAAGACCGGTTGGCGGCCGAGGTCGCGTTGAACGTCACGATGGACGAACTGCTCGATCCCGATCTGGCGCGGACCAGGTTAATCGAGGCCGGGCGGTCGCTGGCGTCGGCTGGGGCGGGGGCTATCGTGCTGGGATGCACCGGCATGGCGCATCATCGGGCTGCCATCGCGGAGGCCGCGGGGGTGCCGGTGATCGAACCGTGTCAGGCCGGGGTGTTGGTGGCGATCGGGGCCATCGAAGGTTGAGCGGGACGGCCCAGGTCGCGGAACCCGCGCCGGTCAGCCCTCCAGCAAGAACCGCCGGTTGAGCGGCTGCAATGGCCGCGCGTTCATCGGAAACAGCGCCGCGAAGGCCCTGATCTGCTCCGGCGAGGCCTGGATCGGCGACCTGAACACCGTCCAGGTCAAACCTTCCGAGCAAGGCGGCGTGGTCAATGAGCCCATATAGCGGAAATAGCCTCGCTCTTTCGGCAGCAGCTTGCCGGGCTCGATCGTCACGCCAGCCACCTCGCTCGGGGGCGCCGCCTTGGCCGGCATCGCGGCCCAGATCGGCGTCAGGCCCGGATTCGCCGCTCCCGGCTGGATGAACACCCCAACCACGGCCAGCCCGCCATTGGCGGACTTATGCACGAAATGCGCCTCCAGATCGAACGCCTTACCGGCCAGCAGATGCTCGCTGGGGTGATGAAAATGGAACTGCAACAGGTCGTACGACGTCCCGCCGATATCGAGCTTGCTGCCGGCCGGCGTGTTCACCTGAATGGTATGGCCGTTGTTGAGGATCGTCAGCGGCATCTTCTGATAGGCGATCGCGACCGGCCCGGTCTGGGCTTTGATCGAACCGCGGAGGTCGATCGGGGTTTGCTCGGTGCCAATCGAGCAACTCTTGAACTCGGCGGACATCTCACCCCATTTGGCCGGTCCCTCGGCGCCTTCGTATCCCCAATGTGGCACGGCGCCAGCGGCGCCGGCCGTCGCGCACAAAGGACAGGCGGCGGCGGCCGTCAGGCGAAACAGACCGCGGCGGGACAACGATAATGACATGGAGACGGCTTCCTCAGTCCGGAGTTTGGCGCGGCGGCGCGTGAGTGGATTATGTTCGAGGGGTCACGTTGAATCAAACAATTCTTACAGGAGTCTTGCAACAAGATGCGGCGCGTTCTGGTAACGTCCGGCCTACCGGCCCAGAGCGCGCCATCCGATGTCCCGCCGGCAGAAGCCAGTTGGCCAATCGATCCGGTCCACCGCCTCATACGCCCTGTCCCGCGCGGCCTTCAATGTCGCGCCAGTCGCGCAAATGGTCAGCACACGTCCGCCAGTAGCTCGGATCCGGCCCTCGGTATCCGCTTCCGTGCCAGCATGGAACACCAGCGCGTCCGCCACGGCGGCGGCCCGGTCCAGGCCTTTGATCTCTCCCCCGCGCTCGGGCGCATCCGGGTAACCGCGAGCCGCCATCACCACCGCGACCGCCGAGGTCTCGAAAAACCGCAGATCGAAGTTTCCCAGTTCCCCATCGCACGCGGCCTGCAACGCGGGCAGCAGGTCGGACCGCAACCGGCTCAATATGATCTGGCACTCCGGATCGCCGAACCGGGCGTTGAACTCGATCAGTTTCGGGCCGTCCGCGGTCAACATCAGTCCACCGTAGAGGATGCCACGGAACGGGATCCCGCGCCGGTGCATTTCAGCCAGAGCCGGCCGGATGATACGATCGAACGCGGCCCGCTCCGCTTCCGGCGGGAAGGCCGGTACCGGCGCATAACCGCCCATACCCCCTGTATTCGGCCCCACATCGCCATCCCCAACTCGCTTATGGTCCTGCGCCGACCCCAACAAGATCGCCGACGTACCATCGCAAAGCGCGAAAATGGAGACTTCCTCTCCGATCAGACATTCCTCTATCACCACCGATGCGCCCGCCTCGCCGAACACGCGCCGTTCCATGATCGAGTCGATCGCCGTCAGCGCCTCATCCTCGGTCGCCGCGACCACGACGCCCTTCCCGGCGGCGAGGCCATCAGCCTTCACCACGATCGGCGCGCCGCGGCGACGGACAAATTCCCGGGCGGCCCCGGCGTCGTCAAATCGCTCCCATTTGGCAGTCGGAATGCCGGCCGCGTCGGCGATTTCCTTGGTGAAGGTCTTGCTGCCCTCCAATTGAGCCGCCGCCATGCTCGGGCCACAGCAAGCGATACCCGCCGCCTCCATCGCGTCGGTGATACCGGCCACCAACGGAGCCTCCGGCCCCGGCACCACCAAATCCACCCGGTTGTCCTGGGCGAACGCCACGAGCGAGGGAAAATCCATCACCCCGATCGGCACGCACTCCGCCACCTTGGCTATTCCAGGATTGCCCGGCGCGCACCATAATTTCTCCAGCAACGGGCTGGCGCCAATGGCCCAGCAGAGGGCGTGCTCGCGGCCGCCCGATCCGATCACCAATACGCGCATGGCATCTGCCCCCCTGGCCCCCGGTTCCGTCCGGGCGCCGTGTAGCATAGGCTTCGTCGCATGGACGACCCACGTGTCACCAACCTGCCCGAATTCTCGGTGTCCGAAATTTCCGGCGCCATCAAGCGCACGCTGGAGGGCGAGTTCGGCCGCGTTCGCGTGCGTGGCGAAATCACCGAAATGAAACGATACCCGTCCGGCCATATTTATTTCTCGCTGAAGGACGAGGGCGCGAAACTTTCAGGGATCGTCTGGAAGAATTCCGTCGCCCGTCTTGGGCTGGTGCCCGAGAATGGGGTCGAAGTCATCGCGACCGGCCGGATCTCCGCCTACGGCGAGCGGTCGTCGTACCAGATGATCGTGGAGCGGATGGAATACGCCGGCGCGGGCGCGTTGCTCGCCCGGATCGAAATGCTGCGCGTGCGCCTGGCCGCCGAAGGCTTGTTCGACGCATCCCGAAAAATCCCGCTGCCCGTGCTGCCGCGGCTGATCGGCGTGGTGACCAGCGAACGCGGCGCCGTCATCCAGGACATCAAGACCACAATCGCCCGCCGCTTCCCGCGCGACATCCTGGTCTGGCCCGTCGCCGTGCAAGGCGAAGGCGCGGCCGAGCAAATCGCCGCCGCCATCGCCGGCTTCGACGCTCTGCCTGCCGCGATGCGGCCCGACGTGCTGATCGTCGCCCGGGGTGGCGGCAGTCTGGAAGACCTTATGGCGTTCAACGATGAGGCCGTCCTGCGCGCCGCCGCCGCCTGCCGGATTCCTCTGATCTCCGCCGTGGGGCATGAGACAGACACGACGTTGATCGATTTTGTCTCCGACCGCCGCGCGCCAACTCCGACAGCGGCGGCGGAGATGGCGATCCCGGCGCGAGCCGATCTACTGGCCGACCTCGCGCAAAAAGCCGCGCGGCTGGCCGGGGCTTTGGCGTCCGCGACCCGGGAGCGGCGGTTGCGGCTGGTGCGGGCGGAGCGGGGGCTGCCTGACCTGCCATCACTGTTGGGCACCGCGAGGCAGCGGCTGGATGACCGAGGCGACCGGCTTGGCATGGCGCTGCCCAACCTGCTCGAACGGCGGCGCGCGGCACTGAGTTCGTTCGGTGGACGGCTTCCCGATCTTCCCGCGATCCTTTCCGCGGCACGGGAGCGAGTGCGGGATCGTGGCGGGCGGTTGGGGCTGGCGCTGCCCGGGGTGGTCACGGCACGGCGGCACGCATTGGGGCTGGCGGAGCAACGACTGCTGTCCGGCCTGCGGCAAGCCGTGGGCTCCGTCCATCAGCGAGCCGGCCGCATCCTGGGCCGCCTGACGGACTCGGTGCCGCGGGCGGCATTGCGGGAGGCGCGGGCTCGGCTGGACGGGACAGCGGCGCGGCTGGAGTCGGTGTCACCGTTGGCGGTGCTGGCTCGGGGATATGCGCTGGTGACGGATGTTTCTGGGGCTCCGATTATCGAGGCGGCAGGGGTGAAGGCGGGGGCGAAGATGCGGGTGCGGTTCGCAGATGGGGAAGTTAACGCGACCGCGGATGGCGGGCGGGCGGGCGACCGACAGGGATTGTTGCCGCTATAGGATGTTTATGGCGGGTGGCGATCTCGTTGCGGCCAGGGACACGAGGTGTCGGGGCAACTATTCGGCCGCGACGGCGCCGGATTGTTGTAGGGCCGTGTACCAGAGGCCGTCCGCGTCGATATCGACGACCGGCCAGCCATTCGCGCGCCTGGGTTCCGGCCATTCGATCACACGGCCGTTGTCGATCACCTGGACTTTGGCGAACAGACGCTCGTCGCGGAGCGGTGCCCAGACAGGGCCGTCCGCGACGTCGTCAGAGAAGTCAACCAGCGACTGTCCGCCAGCGCGCCACCAGACGCGCAGGCGGTACCCTGGCAATGGATCGACATGATCGATGTGGTGGAGGATGTCGTCGGTCATGGGTAGGGGATCTCCCTCAGGTCCAGTTTCGCGCGCGCGAACACCCAGTTCAACGCGAGTTCCGCCTGATGGCGGCGTGCCCAATTTTCAATGGATAGCAGATCGGAGCGCCGGATAAAACCACGGATCACCTGAAGATCGGCAATCCGGATCTGGGCCCGTGTAACGGCCGCCTCCACATGAAAGTGAGGTGGATCATGATCGTTGAGGTAAAGGCAGATGCGGAAATTACCGGGGAGACGCGCGATGGTGGGCATGATCGGGGAAGAATGACCCCCAGGTGTCAATAAACGGTAAACGCTGGAGCCTTACCGGCAAACCCGGGCCTGATAAGAATGCGTCCTTTGTCACATGCGAAAGGTCACCGGTCTTGAGGTCGCTCCCGAGCCGAGGGCCACCGGGCTCGCCGTCCCGACCGTCACGCTGCAACGGCCTTGCGACGGATCCAACGATGACGCCCAAAAAGAGTAGCCGAAACCGAATGCGGAGAGTGATAAAATAATCGGCTCCTCGCTGTTTGGAGTGGGTGGTAACGACCCGGTTGACTTCTGGATCGCGGCTGTTCTGGCCCGCCCTGATTGAGGGCGACACCGCGCAAAGTCGCCGTAAAGGACGCTTCGCGATGCGGTGGCCTTCGGCCATCCTTGACCGCGACTTTGCACGGTGTCACGGGTTACTTCAGGCCGGGACGAAGAAACGGCCCCCCAGCCGAACAAAGAAACTGGTCAGGCGGCAGTCGTTGCCCGGGTATTGTCGGCAGTCGAGAAGAAAAACTGATCAGAACGCAGAGAACTGAGCGTTCATTACCACCCACTCCAAACAGCGAGGAGGCAAATAATCCCCGGCCAAGACGGAACCTCTAACGCGTGGCTTTTTTCAACGCGGTCAGACAATCGTCGAAACGGCTGGAGATCTGGGTCGTGCCGGCGAGACCGGCCTTCCAGTCGTCGACCTTACTGTCAGGGAAGCGGATGTACAAGAAATTGCTCCGCTGGAATTCAGTCAGCCACTGGGCGATCTCCTTATAAGCGATCTGGAATTCCAACGCGGCGTCGCCATCGCTCATGTGAAACGCGGTCGCTTTCACGGACCACGGGGTCTCCCGGTCGAACTGCATCTTGAGGTCGATTTTGGTGCCATCCTTGACCTCCCACGATTTCTTGCTGAGCTGGACTGTCAGATAATTATTGTTCTGAAAATACTTCACGCCAAACCAGCGTCCATCGCCCGACGTGGACACACCGCACATCATGCGGTCGCTATCCGTCGTTCCGCCAAACGCGCTCCATCCGCCGACCTTCGCGAAGGTTTTCACCTCGGCGTTCGCGATCCCGGCTTGCAATGCCAACGCGCAAGCCGCCGCTAACGTTACAATCTTTCGTTGCATATCACGTGTTCCCCTCGTTGACACAGCCGTTTCCCGCAATGTTGCTGCCCGCGGAGACTGGCATGCCATCAAAAGAGTGGCAACGAAATTGCTGTTCCTCCGCTCCCGCGTCATCTCCCCTGGGCGGCCACCCGGTCAGGTCATACAGTGAAAATCCACCCGGCCAGACGATCCGGCGGGAAACGAACGGAACCGCGGCCCGGAGGCGATACGATGCTCACCGCCGAGAAGAACAAATCGATCGCCGAAACCGGGCGAGGAACCCCATGTGGGGCGCTGATGCGCCGTTACTGGCAACCCGCAGCGCTGGTGGAGGAGCTGGACACGTTCCGCCCGGTCAAACGGGCCCGGCTTCTGGGAGAGGACCTCGTGCTGTTCCGTGACCCGGCCGGACGGTATGGGCTTATGACAATCGCGCGGTGATGGTTCGGGTGATCGGACGGGATGGCGATCCCGCGACACATATGGGAAACCGGGTGGGGGAGCCGGGCGCCAATCCCTATCTTTACATGGCGTCGCAAATTGCCTCCGGGTTGGATGGGATTGTCACGCGCGCCGATCCGGGACCTTCGGTGGATACGCCGTACAGTCCCACCGCGCCGGAGCTGCCCAGGACGTTACTGGAAGCGATTGGCGCACTACGGGAGAGCGGGTGTTTCCCGGAGGCGTTCGGAGAGCGGTTTGTCGATTATTTCGTCAGGCTGAAGGAGTTCGAGATCGGCCGATTCCTGTCAGACGTGAGCGACCGGGAACAGCGTGAGTATTTCGCGTTGTTGTGAATTCGTCATTCCATCGTTCGCGATCATGGGTAACGATCGCTCACATATCAAGATCTTTCGCCTCAGCGATTTTCTCCGGGTTTCCACAACAGGTCCCCGGCCCCATGATCGTTCAATACCCGCGACAGTACGAACAAGTGATCGGACAGCCGGTTCAGATACCGTTGCAATACCGGGTTTAACCCATCGACTGCCGCGATGTATCGTTCCGCTCGCCGTACGATAACCCGCGCCATATGCGCCCGCCCGGCGGCTTCCGATCCGCCGGGCAGAATGAAGCTCGTCAATGCGGGCAACGCCCCATTCATCGCTTCGACCTCCGCCTCCAGCCGCGCCACCGGCGTATCGGTCAACCGCAATCGGTCCCCGCCTTTCCCCGGGACGCACAGATCGGCGCCAACATCGAACAGATCGTTCTGAATTCGGGCAAGCATGGCGCTCTCGTCCCCCGTCACCACGACCCGCAGCCATCCGATCGCCGCGTTCGCCTCGTCCACCGCGCCGATCGCGTCGATCCTCGGCGAGTCCTTCCGCAGCCGAGAGCCGTCCCCCAGCGACGTCATCCCACCGTCTCCGCCGCGCGTCACAACTCGGTCGATTCGCACCATTCAGGTTTCTCTCACTGATTGTCGAAAACGAATTGCATCGTCATGTCGGACGCGACCGCCCGGCCATCCTTGACCGCCGGTAGGAACCGCCACCGCATCACCGCTTCCCGCGCCGCGCGATCCAGTAGTGCGTAACCCGAGCTGCGGACGACGTCCACGCCCGCCGTCTGTCCCGTTGGCGAAATATGAATCGCCAATACCACGGCACCGGACTGACCGCTCCGCAATGCCTCGACCGGATATTCCGGAGGCCGATTATGGAAGACCGCGTCAGGCGCGGCCGGAACGATACTGCTTCCCCGGGCCCAGGCGTCGCTGGGACTGTCGGTACCGCGAAGTGTGACGATGGGCACGGGAGGGGGCGGCGGCGGGGTGGATTGGGCCCGTTCAACGGGTGGCACGGGCGCGGCCGGTTCATCCGGGCGCGCGTCCATTCGATCGGGTACTTGCGATGACGGGGCCTCACTTTCGATTTGCGGCCGTGCTTCCCGAGGTTGCGCTTCCGGCACGGGTGCTGGCGGCTGAGCGTCGCCCTTATGCTCCTCCATCACCAGTTCCACCGTTGCCGACGGCACGGCGCCGTCCTTTTTGATCGCGCCTGCCCGAGGCAGCAGCATGATCGCCAGTGCAACGGCCAGATGGAAACCGAGTGAGAGCGCCACAGTGACGATCAGACGGCCGTCGTTCATGGGTTCGGCAGCAGCCGGGGACCAACGCCCGCTCGCATGCCAAATATCGCGGCCGCGGCCGCCAACGCCTGGGCAGCGGGACAATCGGCGGCAATCCGGCCTTGGTCCACAAGGACAATGCGGTGCGCATATTCAGTGGCCAGTTCCACCGCGTGCAGGACCACGACGACCGCGGCGCCGGCCTCCGCCGTCTCCCGCAGCAGACGTAGGATCGCATGGCACGCGGCGGGATCGAGGTCAGCGGTCGGTTCGTCCAGTAGAAACATTCCCGGTTCGGTGGCGAAGACCCGCGCCAGCATGGCCCGGCGGGCCTCACCCCCGGAGATGCGGTCGATCCGGGCGTCGCGCAAGGACTCTATACCGCAGCGGCGCAGGGCATTGCCGACAGGCGCCGCCAAGCGGTCGCCGTGAGGAATACGGCCCAGAGTCGCAATTTGCCCGACCGTCAGCGCCCACGAGGGAGGCGTATTCTGGGCGAGATAGGCGACATGGCGAGGGTCGGGCCGCGCGCCGCCAGGAACCAGGCCCGCGAGCGCCTTCAGGATCGATGTCTTGCCCGCGCCATTTGGTCCGCACAACGCCAACAACTCGCCGCGCTTCGGATGAAGCGTCACCTCACGCAGAATCTGGCGTCCACCCAACGTCAGGCTGAAACGATCCAGCCGGGTCATGGCGCCATTCGCCGCGCGATCCGCACCAGGAATGGCGCGCCCACCAACGCGGTCAACACGCCCAGAGGCGGGGCCGCGGACACCGGCAGCAGGAGCGGAACCATGCGCACCAGCATATCCGCCAGTGTCAGCATGATGGCCCCGGTTAGTAGCGATGGTCCCAGCAACGCCGAGGGCCGCTCCCCCACGAACGGCCGCATCAGATGCGGCACCACGAGACCGACGAATCCGATCCCGCCGGCAACCGCCGCGCTCGCCCCCGCCGCCAGAGCACAACCGATCGCCGCGTGACGCAAAGTCCGTGTTGGCGGTTGACCTAGTGAGGCCGCGGTGTCCTCGCCCAGGGTCAGCGCGTCGAGGCCTGGGCCAAGGCGCAGCAGAAGCGTGACGCCAAGGAGGATGGGCGGCGCGGCCATCGCGACATGGGACAAGGCGCGGTCTTCCAGTCCGCCCATGAGCCAGAAGGTGATTTCGGCCAACGCGAAGGGATTGGGCGCCAGCGTCAGAGCCAGCGACATCAGTGCCCCGGCCAACGCGGACAAGGCAACACCAGCCAGGATCAGGGAAGGACCGCTAAGACCGCGCCCGCCAAGACCGAGCAGGCAGGTCAATCCGAGTCCCGCCCCCAGCAGCCCCCCCATCGGCAGCGCAGGTGCGAACTGGCCGGCGAGTCCCCAGTAGAACGCGATCATCGCCCCCAGCCCCGCCGCGGGTGTGATTCCCAGCAATCCAGGATCGGCAAGCGGATTGCGTAGCGCACCCTGCAAAACCGCGCCCGACAAGCCCAGAGCGCCGCCGATCAGCACCGCCAACAAAGTTCGTGGCAGCCGGATTTCCATCGTGATCAGCCCGCTCGCGGGCCCAACGAATCCGTCGCCGATCAGCAGCGAGGCAGCGGCGGCGCAGACCAGCAGCAACGCGAGCCAGACTGTGAGCGTCCGGGCGTCGATGGTTGTCTTGTCCGGGACCGCGTCGCGGCCGTGTCCCATCAAAGTCTCCCGTGGAGGGCGTATGCCAGGGTCACGTCATCCCGGGCAGCCGCCCGGGGTTAGCGCATGGGCTTGCCGAAGCCCATGCGCCCCTTATCGCGCCAGCAATGCCACGGCCTCGACGGTGAATGGTCCTGGGCAGATCGTCAGCGGTGCTGGGACGGCACGCGACCGGATGGCTCGCACCGCTGGATGTTTCAACATGTCCGTGGCGAGGGAGGCTCCGCCGCTGTTTTCGGACAAAATCAGCCACGCGGGGGGCCGGCGAAGCAGAACTTCCAACCCAACCCTGGCGCCGGAGCCGGTGTTGGTCAGGCCAGCCTGATGCAACACTGACGCCATCATGCCATCCGGACCCGAGGTCAATCCTCGCGGCAGCCAGACCAGGGCGTTGGCCGGTGGCCCGGGGAGTGGCAACCCGGCGTCCATGGCCGCGATCAGGGGCTCGGCGCGGTCCGGAATGCCCAGAAGAACCGCGGTGGTACGTAACGCCAGCCGGATACCGGGGAAATCCGAAGGCAGTTCCAGACGAGCAACCCGCATCCCGGCGCGTTCAAGCAGCTCGAGCGTCGTCCGTGCGCCGTACCGGGCCCCGAGAACGAGATCGGGGTGCAATGCCAGCACGGCCTCGGCCGAGGCGCGCACCATGGGCAGGCCGGCAGCCTGGGGCGCCACGAAGGACAAAGCTGAGTCGCGCGCGAGCGGGGAGAGCGCCGCGACTTTTTCCGGTGCCAACAATACCAGCCACTGGTC
Source organism: Acetobacteraceae bacterium (assembly GCA_009693865.1). Classification (GTDB taxonomy): domain Bacteria; phylum Pseudomonadota; class Alphaproteobacteria; order Acetobacterales; family Acetobacteraceae; genus Rhodopila. The sequence goes on from SHWL01000116.1 coordinate 10,834, forward strand.
GGTGCAGAGGTTGAGCGACACCACTCGCTCCACCGCAAGGGCCGATCCGCCAGGCGACAGGACCGCCAGCATGGACCACAAGCCCAAAAGGAGGCGCTTCAGGCTCCGGTCTCCCCCGTGCTCAACGCGCCAGCGCCCGCATCGACGCGGGTTGGCCGCCCAGTTTGAGGTTCGGTCCAATTTGGCTCAGGCGTCCGCCACCGGTGCGGAAAACCTGTAGGTCGGAATCGAAATAATTGCCAACATAGATGTAATCGCTCTTGGGGCTGAACGCGACCCCCTCCGGAAGGCCGCCGACCTTGGCGCGGGACTGCACCGTCATTTCGCCGCTGTTGGAATCGAGAGACATCAGCACAAGTTCACCGGTCTTAGTCTTGAACCAGTCGCTTGGTTTCGCACCCGAGCCGAGCAGCAGCGCCGCGGCGACCCATTTGCCATCGGGGGAGATCGCGAATCCTTCGGGCCCGGTGCCAGGGGTCATAAGGTCCACGACATGCGGACGCGGCCCGGCCGCCTCGATCACGGCCATGGCGTCGGCGTTATTCTTGCCGGCACCTGTGGTCGATACAATCACGAACTTACCATTCGGTGTCACGTCGATATTGTACGGATTGAAACTGACGGGGATGTCCATCGCCTTGTCGTAGGTGACTTTCTGCCCGTCGATATTGAGAACGGCGACGCGATTGACCACGTTCAAACACACGAAGGCCCGCTTGCCGTCCGGCGTGATCGCCACGGCCGCTGCTTCCTGTTCGAATTGAACCTCGCCCGCGGGTGAAACCTTGCCGCCGGCGATCGTCAGAACAGACACACTTTTGCCATTGCGGTTGGCGATCAGCACGAGATCGCCCTTGCGGGAAATCGCGAGGCCCGAGGGCTGCTTTCCGACCGTGACCGTATTCACGAGCTTTGGCGGTTGCTCGGTCAGATCGATCACGAACAGCCGATCATCCGGGGATACTTTGTAGCCGTTGGCGTCCGGCGTGTTGAGGACGGAATTGGCGACGAGTCCGAGCTTGCCGTCCGGCGTGATCTGCAGATTGGTGGGGGGGCCGAGAAGCGAATTCATCAGCGGGAGACGCGCGCGGATCACTGGTTTCGCGGGGTTGGCGATGTCCAGGACCAGAACCTCATCCTTGCCCGGGGCGCCGTTCACCGACCCCTCCGGACCATAGGTGACCTTTTGGTCGAGTCCGATCAGGATGTCGTTCGGTCCTGCCATCGCCGTGGCCAGCATCAAAGCGGTCGTGAAGCACATCGCCAACAGCTCGCGTTTGAACATTCCGCGGACCCTCAATTTTTTGGTTGTTCACCGTACCCGGCGTGCAACCGCCTGGCAACCGGCTATAATGGCCGCCGTACCAGGGAGAACGTACCATGCTTGCCTTCGATCTCAGTGCCGAACAGGCCTTCAATCCGGAACATCACGTGGAGAAAATTCTCGGGAAGATTGGCGAGGGCGACGTCACGGTCGCCTGTTGGGATCCCGGCCAGGTCAGCCCAAATCACCTGCATCCGAACGCCACGGAAATCTACTTCTGCTTCTCGGGTGGCGGCACGATGCGCACCCCCACGGGCGACGTGGCGGTGAAGCCAGGCAGCTTCGTCGTGCATCCGCGCGGGGAGTTGCATGAATACGTCAACGGCCCCGAGCGGACATTGCTGTTCCGGGTGCGCTATGGGGACGATATGTCCACGCGCAGCAAGGATTGGCCTACCAACAAGACGTTTCAGGCGAAACCGGCGGATGACGCGTTTTTCCTGGACCATCCGAACGGTCTTTGATCCCGCTCGTCAGGCAGGGAGGGTACTCAGGCGGTTCCTGGGCTCAACCGGACCTTATACTCTCCACCCGAAATGGGGAAACACCCAACCGAGTTCCCGCGACACCAGATCGCTCATCGCGGGCGTCAATGTCGATCGCCAGTCACCGGTGACACCTTTCCGGAAGAACGCGCCATTTTGTTCCACCCCCGCGGGCCGGCCGCCGGTCTGGGTCTGGAACGACGTCCTCGCGACACAGTCCGCGACGATATCCGATTTATCCGAGACTTTCAGAAAACGAAACATGTTGGAAACAACAAGTTCCGGCGTTCGGCACAACGCCTCATAAGTGACCGTCATGACATCCGCCGGGTGAAGCCGCCCAAGTTCAACGATCGTTCGCGCGCCCAGATCCAGAGACGGGATCGCGAGGCGAATGAACGCGACTTTCGCCGCGGTTTCATCCTGATCCATGGCGGGTTTGTGGAAAAAATGCCATGCGGACGTCAACACGTCGCGAGGATCTCGTGCCACGGCGATGAGTTTCGCGCCGGGGAATATTTGTTTCAATCGAGAAAATAAAAAAACGTTCTCCGGAGTTTTTTCGCCGATGGCGTGGCATGTTTTGCCGGCGCATTGCAGGCGAAGCGCAAGCAGAATAGCGGAGCCCAACAGGAATTCGACATCGCCCGGTTCGGGTACAGGATATCCGCCGGTGTGACGGAACAGCCCGGCGTTCTTTGTTTCCAGCGCCGCGCGGCGTCCGGTCATCAAGGCGTCCAACGGTTCGGCGAGATGCTTCTGGAACAGACCTTCGCCCCCGCAGGAAACCTCGGGGTGGAAGTTGAGAATTTGTTGCACCCAGGTCGTGCCCGAACGCGGCGCGCCGCCAATGAAGAATAATTGCTTCCGCGCGATCTCGGCGATTTCGTCCTGAACAGTGCTCCTGTGTTCCAACGGTTGGCCCGCCCGGTTCGTGGATCAGTTTGCCGGGAATCGCGCGACGCCGCTTTCCCCTCTGGGCTCAATATGGTGGATACCGTTCCCGGCCGCGCGGTGGTTCAGTCTGCGGCGCACCGAGTCGACTTCCGGGCCGACGGCACGCAGCGGTGCATAGCCTCGTGCTTCCCAGATCCCGGCCATGGCGGGCGAGACCGCGAAATCAGGAAAAAGCCGTACCACTCCATCGCCGTTGGCGAAATTCGTCCGGTCCCCTGTGTCGAGATAGGATTCCGCGGGTAATCCTTCCGCGATCAGAATATCGTGTTCCGGCAGCTCGACGTGGAAGTAATGCACCTCAGGTACTCTTATCTGGGTGATACTTGATTCATTGACCAGGAATTTGATCGGAATAAGAACATCTTCAACGAACACCGCGTGATCCGGCGACAGCAGCAGATCCCGCTCCGGCATCGCGGGTTCTCCCACCTTTTGCCCGAACGCCCCCGCGCGCACCCGAATTGGCCACACCGTCTCCGGCCGCGGGTGCCGCGCGCAATCCACCGCCCGCGACCCGATCCACACCGCCGGCGCCGTCCCCCCGCCATGCAACGCCACCATGTCCCCGGCACGCAGATCCTCGACCTTCACCGGCCCCCGGGTGGTCGCGATCATCGTCCCCGCCGCGAAACACGCGAGCTGCGTCAGCGCCGCGTTGAAGTTCGTCCCGCTGATGGCGCCGCCGTTGACATTGAAGAACGCCAGCGACCCCAGCAGCGTGTTCCCGGAGCCCAGAAG